>JBKPHS010000167.1:0-4015 GCA_046729975.1 Actinomycetota bacterium | reverse complement strand
TTCTCGCTGAGCTCGGCGCTGGCGGCCGCGGGCGGGATCCTCGCGGCCTCGCGGCTGCTGGCGGTGAACCAGTCGTCCGGAGCGAGCGACTTCCTGCTGCTGGCCATCGCCGGCCCGGTCGTCGCGGGAACGAGCCTGTTCGGAGGGCGCGGCTCCGTGTGGGACGCGCTGCTCGGCGCGCTCGTGATCGGCTCGATCTCGAACGGCATGGACCTGCTCGGCCTCGAATCGTCCACCAAGTTCATGATCACCGGGGCGGTGCTGCTCGCCGCCGTCACGATCGACGCGGTCACCCGCCGGCAGCGAGCGCAGGCGGGAAGAGCGGTCTAGGCCCGGATCCACCGATCCTGACGGCGTTTCCCCGCCGGATGCCGTCGCCATGCGCCATCGGCGCACTCGCGAGGGTTCACCCTCGCTCCGCTCGCCGTCGGCGCCTGGCTCGGCCTCCGGCGCGAAAACGCTCGCCAGTCCCGGTGGATCCGGTCTAGGCGCCCGCGAGCTCGACGACGCTCGACTCGCGCGCGCTTCGCTCCGCGGCCGCGATGACCTCGAGCGAACGCATCCCGTCCCGGGGATCGACCGGGGGCGCCATGCCGGAGGCCAGGGCGTCCCGGACGCCGGCGTAGAAGCGCTCGTAGGCCCCCGGCACCGGCTCGACGGCACCTGCCTCCCCGGCGCCCGTTACGAGCCTTCCCCAGCGCTCCCTCGGCTCGGCGCCCCAGCCCCTGTCCCCTGGGCGGGCTCCTGAGCGCAGGGCGTCCTCCTGGGGGTCGAGGTAGGGGTGCTCGTATGCGCCGTCGAGGCCGCTGACTCGGAGCCGCGGACCCGGGATGGCGGCCACGGCACTCATCCAAAGGTGCGCGCGGACCTCGCCGGGAAAGCGCAGAGCGACGAACGCGTCGTCGACAACCTCGGTGCCAGGCCGCCTGCTGTCGAGCTCGGCGTAGACGTGTGTTGGCGCGCCGAAGAGGACGCACGCCTGGTCGATCAGATGGCTGCCGAGGTCATACACGACGCCACCGCCGGGCCCTGCCCGCTCCCACGGTCGCTGTCGCGGCTCGCTGTAGCGCTCGAAGCGGGACTCAAGGCGGGTCACGCCGCCCAGTGCGCCCTCGTCGATCAGGCGGCGGGCGGTGAGGAAGTCCGTGTCCCAGCGCCGGTTCTGGAAGACGGTCAGCAGTCTGCCGCCCTCCCGGGCGGCCGCGAGCATCTGCTCCGCGTCGGCGACGTTCGTGGCCATCGGTTTGTCGACGACGACCGGCAGCCCCGCGGCGAGCGCGTTGATCGCGAGCCGCGCGTGCTCGCGGTTGGGGGCCGCTACAACTACCAGGTCGTAGCGCGCGGTATTGCTCCAGATCTCACCGGCGCTGGAGAGAAGAGCGGCGTCCGGGAACGCGCGGCTTGCCTGCGCGCGGCGTTTCGGATTTGCCGAGACGATCGCCGCCACCTCGAGCCCCGGGGTCGCCGCGATCAGAGGCGCATGGAAGACGGCGCCCGCCAGCCCATAGCCGACGATTGCGACATGCACGGCTACGAGAGGTCGTCCAACAGGTCGGCGACCGAGTCGACGATGCGCGACGCGCGGTACGAGTGGCGCTCGGCCTCGGCACGCGTCGTCACACCCGTCAGCACGAGGATCGTCTCGAGCCCGGCCTCGAGGCCGGACACGATGTCGGTGTCCATCCGGTCCCCGATCATGGCGGTGTCCTCCGAGTGCGCATCGAGCGCGTTGAGCGCCGAGCGCATCATCAGCGGATTCGGCTTGCCGACGAAGTAGGGGTCGACGCCGGTGGCGCGGCTGATCAGCGCGGCGACCGATCCGGTGGCCGGCAGCGGCCCGTCGGGCGTGGGCCCTGTGCTGTCCGGGTTGGTGGCGATGAACCGGGCGCCGCCGTGGACGAGTCGGATCGCCCGTGTGATGCGCTCGAAGCTGTAGGTGCGCGTCTCGCCGAGCACGACGTATTCGGGGTCGCGGTCGTTCAGGACGTAGCCGGCGTCGTGGAGGGCCGTCGTGAGCCCGCTCTCGCCGACCACGAACGCCGACCCGCCGGGCCGCTGGTCCTCGAGGAACCCCGCCGTTGCGAGCGCCGAGGTCCAGATCCGCTCCTCGGGCACCTCCAGGCCGCCGGCGCGCAGCCGCGCGGACAGGTCGCGGCGCGTGTACATCGAGTTGTTCGTGAGGACGAGGAACGGCGTGTCGCGCGCGCGCAGCTCGGCGAGGAACTCAGCCGCGCCGGGGATCGCGCGGTCCTCGCGCACGAGCACGCCGTCCATGTCCATCAACCAGGCCCGGATCTCGCGCCGCGTCACGCGACGGGAGACTAGAGCGTCCTCTGCGGCTCCTCCCGGCCTCAGGCTCAGGCCGCGGCGCGCACCTTCGCGCGGGCCTCCGCGTACACGACCGCCTCATAGGCGATCAGCAGCGAAGTGAGCGCCGCGACCGCGGCGAGCGCCCACAGGGCGTCGACGGCCGTCGCGAGCGGGATCAGGCCGAGCGCTGCGACCGCGACGACGAGGCGAGGCTTGTTGAGCGATCCCACGTTGCGAAGCCGGAAGGCGATGTGACCTAAGAGGTACAGCGAGACGCCGCCGCATAGCGCGACGGCCGGGACTGTCTCGAGTGGGTCGTCGAAGCCGGAGATGGTCTTCTTGATCCCCAGCGCGAGCAGCACGATTCCCGCGATCATCGGCAGGTGCAGGTAGCTGTAGGAATCGCGCGCCATGCGCAGCTGCTCGTACCCACGCGCCGCCGTCAGCCTGCGCTGCGCGACCAGCGCCACGACGTCGAAGTACGCCCACCACAGCGCGGCGATGGCGGCGATCCCTAGCACCGCGGCCGCGACCACCTCGACCCCGAGGTCGACTCCCGCCGCGCCAACGCCGATCGCCACGATCGACTCGCCGAGGGCGATGAGCACGATCAGCCCGAACCGCTCGGCGAAGTGCGATGCCAAGAGCCGGAAGCCGCGTACCCCGAAGAGATACGGGCCGGAGTAGTCGAACGCCAGGGCCGCGACCCACAGCGCGGCCTGCGGCGTCCCGTCGAGGAAGCCCGCCGCGATCAGCAGCGCGGGTCCGGGGATCGCCGTTCGCGCGAGCCGGCTCACCGCCTGCCGGGCGTCCACGTCCGGGGACGACCGCGCGAACAGGAAGATGTGCGTGAAGCGCACGACGAAGTAGGCGCAGCCGAAAAGCACGCCGTCCTCGCCGAAGGCCTTGGGGACCGCCAGCGCGGCGACGAGCATCGCCGCCATCGACACGAACATGAGGAGGCGCGCGGAGCCCTCGTCCACCCATGGCCCGCTGGTGAGCCATGCGTACGCGCCCCACGCCCACCACAGCGCGGCGAGCACTAGCAGGCCTTGGCCGAGGCCGCGCCAGGTCGGGTCGTCCGACATCAGCGACGTGACCTGCGTTATCGCGAACACGAACACGAGGTCGAAGAAGAGCTCGAGCGGAGTGACGCGCTCCTCGGTCTCGACGTGGTGTTCCGGGGCGATCTCGGCCGTATTCGAGGCCATGGGGGTGATGATCCCAGGGCGGGTGCTTACCCCGTCATGGACCCCCTCGACGAGCTCGCCTCGGCGCTCCGCTCGCGGCTGATCGAGGATGCACGCCGGGACGGTCCGGGTGGCGGCTCGCTGGAGGAGGACGTTCACGCGCTCGTGGAGCGTGAGGCGGCGGCCCTGCCGGGGCCGGAGCGTAACGCGCTGCGCGATCGGGTCGTGCGGCTGGCCACGGGACTCGGGCCGCTCGACGCGTTCCTCGCCGACCCGGCGGTCGACGAGGTGATGGTCAACGGGCCAGGCGAGGTCTGGGTAGAGCGCGCCGGCCGCATCGAGCGCGCCCGGGCGAGCTTCGACTCGGCCGAGGAGCTGATGCACGCGATCGAGCGCATCCTGGCGCCGCTCGGCCGGCGGGTGGACGAGGCATCGCCGCTGTGCGACGCCCGCCTCCCCGACGGCTCGCGCGTGAACGTGGTGATACCTCCGCTGTCGCTCGAGGGGCCGTGCCT
>JBKPHS010000166.1:0-4097 GCA_046729975.1 Actinomycetota bacterium | reverse complement strand
GCGCCCGTCAGAGACCTCCTTGACGGTGCCCGAGACGGTGATCTCCTGCTCCGGGAAGCCCATGCCGCGGAACTGCACCGACAGGCGCCTGAGCTTGCGCGGGTCGCCGCCGGCCGCCTGCGTGGCGGCCCGGGCCACCTGAGCCATCCCGTAGAGGCCGTGCAGGATGTTTCCGGGCAGGCCGACCTGCCTCGCGAACTCCGGGTCGATGTGGATCGGGTTGAAGTCTCCGGAAGCGCCCGCGTAGCGGTGCGGCAGGTACTTGTCTGGCGTGACCTTGAGCTCGGGGACGCCGTCGCCTTGCTGCATCTCAGTGCTTCCCGCCGAAAATCGGGCGAGCCAGGAGCGTGGCTGACAAGCGCGCGGGCGCAGTCGATGCCAAGGCATCGACGAGTACCGCGCACGCAGTCAGGCGCTGTCCTGGCCGACCGAGCGCGCCGGTAATTGAGGCGGGGAGCACTCAGACACCTCGCACGATATTGGTCCACGTGGCGCGTACGACCTCCTGGCCGTCCTGGTTGCGCGACACCGACTCGAACACGTAGAAGCCCTTGCCGTCCTTCTCGAAGATCTCCTTGACCTCCGCCGTCGTGGTGATCGCGTCGCCGGCGCAGACCGGCTCCGACCAGACGAACTCCTGGCCGCCGTGCAGCATCGCGGGCAGGTTGATGCCGACGTCGGGGTCGAGGATCGCCGGGCCCATCGCGCCGGCGGAGTAGACGACCGCGAACATCGGCGGCGCGACGACGTCGCGGAAGCCGGCCTCGCGCGCCGCGTCGCGGTCGTGGTGGACCGGGTTGTCCTCACCAACGGCGTTCGCGTACTCGCGGATCTTCTCGCGGCCGACTTCGTATTCGAACGGCGTGTAGCTCTTCCCGACGGCCTTGGTCTCGACTGGCAAGCTCGTCTCCTGACGCGGGTTGGAACCGGCGGCGCGTGAGTCTATTTGGGGCTGAGCTGGGCCGTCGCCGCGCGCGGGCGCACGGAGTAGTTGGCCAGGTCGAAGCGCCTGACCTGCCGGCGGAAGCGCCAGGTGGTCCCCGGCCACAGGGTCGAGTTCCTCCCAGAGGCATCGAGGTACCAGCTGGAGCAGCCGCCCGTGCTCCATACAGCGCCGCTGAGGCGCCTCTGGACGTCCTCGTTGAAGGCCGCCTGCGCCTCGGTCCGCACCTCGACCGCTTCGATGCCGCGCCGCTCCATGGCCCGCAGGCAGTCCATCACGTAGGCGATCTGCGACTCGATCATGAACACGATCGAGTTGTGGCCCAGTCCCGTATTCGGCCCCGTCAGCATGAAGAGGTTCGGAAAGCCCGCGATTGTCGTGCCCGCATGGGCCTGCGGGCTGCCCCGCCAGATATCCGCGAGCGTGTGGCCTTCCCTACCCCGCACGCGCTCCGCGACAGGCATGTCGACCACCCGGAAGCCCGTCCCGAGGATGATCGTGTCGACCTCGCGCTCCGTTCCGTCCTCGCTGACTATCGAGGACCCGCGCACCTCGCTTATGCCGTCGGTCACGACTTCCACGTTGGGCTGGGTAAGTGCGGGGTAGTAGTCGTCGGAGAGCAGGATCCGCTTGCAGCCGATCCGGTAGCTCGGCGTGAGCTTCCGGCGCAGCTCCGGATCGTGCACCTGCCGCTCCAGGTGACGCAGCGCGATCCGCTCCGGAAGCGCGCTCAGGCGCGGGTGCATGAACGGCAGCACGAACGTCTCGCGGGCCCAGTAGATGGCGGCGCGCATGGCGAGCTGGGCGGCGGGAAGGCGGCGGTACAGCCGCCGCTCGGCCTTCGAGACCGGGCGGTCGGAGTGCGGCATGACCCAGGGCGGGGTGCGCTGGAAGACATGCAGTTGAGCGACCCGCGGCTGGATGCTCGGGACCACCTGGATCGCCGACGCGCCCGTGCCGACGACCGCCACGCGCCTGCCGGTCAAGTCGTGGGAGTGGTTCCAGGCGGCGGTGTGGAAGGCGGCCCCCTCGAAGGCGTCGAGGCCGGGGATCGGCGGTATCCGCGGCTCGCTCAGACCGCCGACCCCCGAGATGACGACGTCCGCGCTGAACGCCCCGCCGGACGTCTCGAGCCGCCAGCGCCGGTCCCCCTCGTACCAGGAAGCCTCCTGAAGCTCGTGGCCGAAGCGAATGTGCGGCGTGATCCCGTACTCCTCGGCGCAGCGACGGAGGTAGTCCCAGATCTCCGGCTGCATGGAGAACGTGCGGCTCCAGTTCGGATTCGGGGCGAACGAGAACGAGTAGAGGTGCGACGGCACGTCGCACTGGCAGCCCGGATACGTGTTGTCGCGCCAGGTGCCGCCCACGTCGCCGGCGCGCTCGAGCACGACGAAGTCGTGATTGCCTGACTGCTTGAGGCGGATCGCCATGCCGAGGCCGGCGAAGCCGCTGCCCACTATCGCGATGCTGGAGTGCTCGGGGGCCGGGTCCGGGCTCATCGGCCCGGCAGCTTATTGGGGGCGGCGCCCCCTCCGCCGGGCCGGGCGCCTGCGATCGATGCCCGGCCGACATTAGAGTTGACCCCATGAACACGCCAGCCCAGAGGCCGGTCGAGTTGATCCTCGCGCGCAACCTGCTCGCGAGCCTCTCGACGGCGGCGTTCCTCGTGAGCGGGCCCGGCGAGATCATCTTCTTCAACGAGGCGGCCGGCTCGCTGCTCGGCAAGCGGTTCGAGGAGTGCGGAACGATGTCGCCCGAGGAGTGGACCGGGATCTTCGGCCCGTTCGACGAGGATGGGCAGCCGATTCCGGTCGAGGAGCAGCCGCTGACGGCCATGTTGCGCGCCAACCGCCCCGGCCACGCCGTCTACCGGATCCGCTCCGCGAGCGGGACGGACCGCGACATCGAGGCGAGCGCCCTGCCGATCGTCGGCGTCGATGGCTTCCGCGGCGCGATGGTGTTCTTCTGGCCGCTCACCGAGGACGGCCGGTGAGGGTCAAGGTCTGGGGCTCTCGGGGGTCCGTTCCCGCGCCCGGCCCGGAGACCACCCGCTACGGCGGCAACACCTCATGCGTGCAGCTGACGCTCTCGGACGGGAGCGTGCTGGTGCTCGACGCCGGCACCGGCATCCGCAACCTCGGAATCGCGCTCGGCTGGTCGGAGGGGCCGCTGCACATCCTGCTGAGCCACCTCCACCTCGACCACATCCAGGGGCTGCTTTTCTTCGCTCCCGCCTTCCGGCCGGACGCCGAGATCGTCATCTGGGGACCGGCGTCGCCCGAGGCGTCGCTCGAGGACCGGATCGCCCGCTACATCTCCGCCCCGCTGACGCCGGTCGAGGTGCGCGAGCTGCCCTGTCACGTCTCGTTCCGCGAGGCGGAGCGGACCGAGTGGGAGATCGGCTCGGCCCGCATCCACGCGGCCTCCGTCGCACATCGCGGCCCCACGCTCGGTTACCGCGTCGAGAGCGGCGGCAGCTCCGTCTGCTACATCCCCGACCACGAGCCCGGGATGGGCGGCTCCCTCGCCGAGTTGGACGACGAGTGGATCTCCGGCTTCGACCTCGCGCGCGGCGCCAACCTGCTCATCCACGACTGCCAGTACACGGACGAGGAGTACGCCCAGCACGTCGGCTGGGGCCACTCGTCCCTCTCGGACGCGCTGCTGCTAGGACAGCGGACCGCCGCCGAGCGGCTGCTCCTCTTCCATCACGATCCGCTGCACAGCGACGACTTCCTCGACGCGTTCGGAGGCCGCGCGGCCGCGCAGTGGGAGCAGCTCGGAGGTCGGCCGGATCAGCTCGAGCTTGCGGCGGAGCGCCGGGAGATCGAGGTCGGAGCTGGCGCCGTCCCGAAGCGCGTCACGTCGTAGCCGGCCGGGACCGTCGGCCGCCGGCATATGCGCCGAGATCGATCACGAACGCGAGTACCACGAAGAACCACTCGAATCCGGAAACGGTCCGCCCCGAGTCCCAGAAGGCCGCGTAAGCCAGCGTGGTCCAGGGCAGCACGAAGAAACCGAGGAGCGGGAGGACCCAGCTGTCGAAGGCCCGGCTGAGCAGGTCGCTGAACAGCCAGACGAGAATCAACGCCAGGCGGGGCGAGATCAGCGCCACTAGCGCCAGGAGGCACGGCACGCCCCTAGCCTGACGCTC
>JBKPHS010000165.1:0-5432 GCA_046729975.1 Actinomycetota bacterium | reverse complement strand
GCCCCCCCCCCCACGCCGCCCTCGTCTGAGCTGCGCCGGTCAGGAGGTGCGCTCGACCGTGATCCGGGCGACCGGGTCCGTCCAGCCGTAGAGCGACTCCATCAGGTCGCCGACTCCGAGTATGCCCGGATGGTGCGCGATCACTCCGCCCTCGAGGTCGCGGACGCCCGCGTGCCCGCAGCAGGGGCCCGGGATGAAGTCCGCGTCCTCGTTGTTGCGTTCGCTGCCGGCGTCGTACGCGGCAGTCTCGCGCTCGCGTCCACGGCCGTTCAGGTGCAGCGTGTCGAGGCCGGTGAACCCGTCGTTGGTGTTCACGAGCATGGTCACGACGCTCAGCCGGTTGAAGTTGCCGCTGGTCTCGACCTCGTACGTGCGGGACTGACCGGAGGCGATCGGTCCGCCGGTGCCGGTGAAGACGTCCAGGACGTCGTCGTCGGCCGCCAGTTGCGACTGAAGCGGCGCGTTGTTGGCGTCCTCCGCGATCGCCGCGACGCCGTTCGAGGCCGGATGGCCGACTGTCCACACGTCGCCCGCGCGGGAGTGCGTCGCGAACAGCGGCGGCGAGAGCGGCTGTGAACCCGGTGCTCCGGGGCCTGCAGGCGTCAGGTTCTCGATGGTCACGTCCCAGCTCTTGGTCGACGGCTCCGCCATCGCCGGCGGGGCGGCGACTGCCAGCAGCGCGAGGCCGGATAGTGCGAGGGCGAGGGTCTTGGTCATGGGTCGGCTCCTTCCCTGGGGAACGACGCCGACGCTACGGGCGAGATGCTGCGCTTCCGTTACGGAGCGCTCAAGTTCTGCTTAAGCGACCGGAAGCGTGAAGGACACGACCGCTCCGCCGCCCGGCCGGTTCTCCGCCCAGATCCGCCCTCCTTGCGCCTCGACGAGTCCGCGCGCGATCGCGAGCCCGAGTCCCGCGCCGTCACCGGAGCGCGCGCGGTCGTCGCGCCAGAAGCGGTCGAACGCCCGTCGCAACGCCTCCGAGGGAAGCCCGCTTCCGCTGTCCTCGACCATCAGGCAGACCTGCTCGGCACGTGTCTCGACTCGAACGGCCACCGAGCCGTCGGAGGGCGTGTGGCGCAGCGCGTTGGTGAGCAGGTTGTAGAGCACCCGCTCCACCTTCTCGGGCGCGCAACGGACGCTCGGTACGGCCCCGTCGATCGACGCCTCGAGCCTCACGTGCCGCGACTCCGCCTCGGCCTCGAGTCCGCGGAGGCAGGACTCGACGAGCGGGTGGACCGGCGCCTCGCGCAGCTCGAGAGTCAAGGCGCCGGCGTCGATCCGCGCCAGCTCGAACAGGTCGTCGACTAATGATGCGAGCTTGGTCACCTGCTCGCGCAGCGCCGACACGTAGTGGCCGGGCTCCACGAGTCCGTCCTCGATGGCCTCGAGCATCGCCTGGATCGACGAGAGGGGGGTACGCAGGTCGTGGCTGGCCCATGCCACGAGCTCTCGGCGGGCGTCGAAGAGCTCCTCGATGCGGGCGGCCATCTGGTTGAAGGAGCGGGCGAGCTCCCGCAGCTCGCGAGGCGGGTCCTCCGGCGCTCGGGCGGTGAAGTCGCCGCCGGCGAGAGCCGTGGACGCGGCGCGCAGCCGCCGGATCTCCGACGTGGTCGACCGCCAGACGAGGAGTGCGCCGACGAGCGCCGCGGTCGACGACGCCGCCGCTACGGCGAGGACCGTGAGGTCGTGGCCGGAGTCGAACATCACGGCCCCTGCCAGTACGACGGCGACGAGGGGCAGGACGGCCGCTACGAGGACGAGGCCGGCGAGTCGCGCGCGCAGCGTCGGCAGGCGGTTCAGCGCGAGCATCGCCCCGAGGCCTGCGGTGACCGTCGCCAGCGAAACGATCAGCGCGAACCGGATCACGGCGCGAAGCGGTAGCCGACTCCCCACACCGTCTGCAGGAAGCGGGGATGCGAGGGTTCGTCCTCGATCTTCTCCCGCAGGCGCCGCACGTGGACGGTCACGGTGCCGGTGTCGAGCGCCGCCGAGTAGCCCCACACGCCGTCCATGAGCTGGTGGCGCGAGAAGACACGGCGTGGGTGGCTGGCGAGGAACCAGAGCAGGTCGAACTCGCGCGCGGTCAGGGTCAGGGGCACGCCGCCCTTCGTCACCTCCCGCGAGGCGGCGTCGATCGTGAGCCCGTTGAGAGACAGTCGCTCCTCCTTCGGCGGCTCGCGGCCGGCCCGGCGCAGCACGGTGCGGACGCGCGCCGCGAGCTCGCGCGGGCTGAACGGCTTGGTCAAGTAGTCGTCGGCGCCCAGCTCGAGCCCGACGATGCGATCGGCCTCCTCGCCACGCGCGGTGAGCATGATCACCGGGAGCTCCGAGCGGGAACGGATCCAGCGGCAGAGCTCGAGGCCGTCGGTGCCGGGCAGCATCACGTCGAGCACGACGAGGCTCGGCTCCTGGCTCTCAATGAGCCGCCGGGCGTGGTCGCCGTCGCCGGCCTCGAGCGTCCGGTAGCCCTCACGGGCGAGGTAGCGGACGACGACGTCGCGCACGATCGGCTCGTCGTCGACGACCAGCACGGTCTTCATGCCGTCCATTGAATCGCTTGGACCGCGGTGTCTGCCAGCGGTTTAAGCGACTCGTAATGCGCCGCCGCCTTTGCGACGCGCGCAGGCGACAATGCCCGCATGCGCATCTCCGCCAAGGCCGACTACGCCGTCCGCGCGGCGCTCGAGCTGGCCGCCGCGCCGGACGGGGCGACCGTGAAGGGCGAGCGGATCGCCGAGGCGCAGGGGATTCCGCTCAACTTCCTCGAGAACATCCTGGGCGACCTGCGCCAGGCGCAGCTCGTCGCGAGCCAGCGCGGCCGGGAGGGCGGCTACCGGCTCGCTAGGCCGGCGGAGGAGATCACCGTCGCCGACGTGATGCGTGCGGTGGAGGGACCGCTGGCCGCCGTGCGGGGCGAGCGGCCGGAGCAGACGCAATACGGCGGCGCCGCGGAGCCGCTTCAGCAGGTCTGGATCGCCCTGCGTGCGAACCTGCGGGCGGTCCTCGAGCGGGTCACCCTCGCGGACCTCGTGGACGGCAGCCTGCCGCCCGAGGTTGCGGAGCTAGCGCGCGACCCCGAGGCCTGGGTCACCCGCTGACGTCCCGTCGCCGCCGAACACGACAGAGCGCGTCGGCCGCACGTAGACGATCTGGCCACGCTCGAGCTCGAGCTCCCGGGCACGGTCCTGCGCCAGCTGGACCCACAGGCGGCGACCGTCGCCGAGCGAGAACTCCACCCGCACCTCGAAGCCCAGGTGGACGATGCGCTCGATCAGCGCCTCGTGAGTCCCCTCTTCGGGCGTG
Organism: Actinomycetota bacterium; assembly: GCA_046729975.1. Classification (GTDB taxonomy): domain Bacteria; phylum Actinomycetota; class Thermoleophilia; order Solirubrobacterales; family Thermoleophilaceae; genus JBKPHS01. Next base: position 2,129 of record JBKPHS010000165.1, on the reverse strand, counting down.
TGGAGGATGTCCACGTCGTGCGGGCGGATGAAGGTCTCGCCCAGCTCGTTGACCGGCCCGATGAAGCTCATCACGAACTCGTTGGCAGGGTCCTCATAGAGCGAGCGCGGGTCGCCCGCCTGCTCTACGCGGCCGTCGTTGACGACAACGATCTGCTCGGCAAGGTCCATCGCCTCCTCCTGGTCGTGCGTGACGAAGATCGTCGTGACGTGGACCTCGTCGTGCAGGCGGCGCAGCCATTCGCGCAGGTCCTGGCGCACGCGAGCGTCGAGCGCACCGAAGGGCTCGTCGAGGAGGAGCACCCTGGGCTCTACCGCGAGCGCCCCGGCGAGCGCCATGCGCTGGCGCTGACCGCCTGAGAGCTGCGCCGGGTAGCGGCCGGCGAAGCCGCCGAGATGGACCAGCTCGAGCAGCTCGGCCACACGCGCCCGGACCTCGGCCCTCGGCCGCTTGCGGACCCTGAGGCCGAAGGCGACGTTGTCGGCGACCGTCATGTGCTTGAAGGCCGCGTAGTGCTGGAAGACGAAGCCGACGCCGCGCCGCTGCGCCGGCAGATCGGTGGCATCGGTGCCCGAGATCAGGACGCGACCGGAGTCGGGCTGTTCGAGCCCGGCGATCACCCGTAGCAGCGTGGACTTGCCGCTGCCGCTCGGCCCGAGGAGCGCCGTGAGTGAGCCATCGGGGACCGACAGCGAGACACCGTCGAGGGCCTGGAACTCCCCGTAACTCTTGGAGACGTCTTCGACGGCGATGCCCATCAGGCTTCCTTTCTCGGCTTGATCAGGTTCATGGTCAGGAGCGTCGCCAGCGCCATCAGGGCCAGAACGACCGAGGCGGCGTACGCACCCGCCAGGTCGAAGGCGTGGAAGCGCTCCTCCACGCGCAGGGTGAGCGTTTCGGTGCGGCCCGCGAGCTTGCCCGACACCACGCTCACGGCGCCGAACTCGCCGAGCGCGCGAGCCGTCGTGAGCACGACGCCGTAGCCGACCCCCCAGCGGATAGCCGGCAGCGTCACGCGCCAGAACGTCTGCCAGCCGGAGGCCCCGAGCGTGGCCGCCGCCTGCTCCTGCTCCGTGCCGACCTCGCGCAGCACCGGAACGACCTCGCGGACCACGAACGGCAGCGACACGAACATCGTGGCGAGCACCATCCCGGGTATGGAGAAGATGACCTGGATGCCGTGGTCGGTCAGCCAGCCGCCGAGCCAGCCCTCGCGCCCGTAGACGAGGATCAGCGCCAGGCCGACGACGACCGGCGAGACCGCGAAGGGCAGGTCGATCAGCGCGTTCACGAGCGACCGGCCGCGGAAGCGCCGGCGTACGAGCGCGAGAGCCATGACGACTCCGAACACGGTGTTGGCGGGAACGGCGATCGCGACCATCACGCAGGTGAGCCAGAAGGCGTGCTGGGCCTCGGGCGTGGTGATCGACTCCCAGACCGGCGCCAGGCCGTGCTCGAACGTGCGGTAGAAGACGAGCCCGACCGGCAACGCGAGCAGCATCGCGAGGTAGCCGAGCGCGACCGTCCGCAGGGCGAGCTTCGGGGTCCTAGCCCTCATGCTTGGACCTCCAGCGCGACAGCGCCGAGATGAGCAGCAGGGTGACGAACGCGACCGCGAGCAGCAGCACCGACGCCGCTGCCGCCGTGGTCACACTGCCGCTCTCGATGCGCCCGAAGATGAAGACCGAGGCGACCTCGGTCTTGTAGGGGATGTTGCCCGAGATCAGCACCACCGAGCCGAACTCGCCCACCGCACGCGCGAAGCCGAGCGCGACGCCGGCGAGGATCGCCGGCATCAGGTTCGGCAGGACGATGCGGCGGAAGATCGCCAGGCCGCCGGCGCCGAGCGAGGCGGCCGCCTGCTCCATCTCGCGGTCGAGCTCGATCAGCACCGGCTGCACGGCACGGACCACGAAGGGCAGCGTCACGAACAGCAGGGCGAACAGGACGGCGAGGCGCGTGAAGGCGATGTTCACCCCGAGCGGGCTCTTCGGGCCGTACAGCGCGAGCAGCGTCAGGCCGGCGACGATCGTCGGGAGCGCGAACGGCAGGTCGATCAGCGAGTTGACGAGCGCCTTGCCGTGGAACTCGTCGCGCACGAGCACCCAGGCGATCAGCGTGCCGGCCAC
>JBKPHS010000164.1:0-12437 GCA_046729975.1 Actinomycetota bacterium | reverse complement strand
CGCCTCGTCGTCGACTCGGTCACGACGTCTCCCCGCGAGGCGCACGAGAACAACGTCATCGGGACGATGAACATCCTCGCCGCGTGCAGCGGGCCCGATTCGAGCGTCCGCAAGTTCGTCTTCAAGTCCTCCGCGCACTACTACGGCACCGCGCAGGACGATCCCGCCTTCTTCGTCGAGTCGATGGGCCGTCCGCACCCACCGGCCACGCCGATCGAGCGTGACATCGTGGAGGCCGAGGCGTCCCTGGCCGACTTCGCCGCGAAGAACCCCGACGTGTCGACGACGGTGCTGCGCTGCGCGAACGTGCTCGGCCCGGACGTGCGGACCTCGCACCGTGCGCTGCTGTCCCTGCCCGTGGTGCCGACGATCCTCGGGTTCGACCCGCGCTACCAGTTCGTGCACGAGGACGACGTCGTGGCGGCGCTCGCTCACGCGGTGCAGAACGACGTGCCGGGCATCTACAACGTCGCGGCCGATGGGGTGCTCGCGCTGAGCGAGGTCGTGGACCTGCTAGGCAAGCAGATGGCGCCGGTGATCCCTCCCTGGGGGACCGGCCTCGCGGCGAGCGTGCTGCGCCGGTTCGGGCTGCGGCTCTCGCCTGAGATGCTCGGCCAGCTTCGCTATGGCCGCGGACTAGATAACCGCAAGTACAAGGCGGCGGGTTTCATCTACCGCTGCACTACTCGCGAGACCGTCCTCAGGCTCGGCGAGAGCATGCGGCTCGACTCGATCCTCCGAGGCGTGCAGGAGCCGTACCGCTACGAGCGCGAGGTCGAGGAGTTCCTTCGCTGGAGTCCGCACGTCCGAAACAGCGCCGTCGAGGGCGAGACGCGGCTGACGCCGCGCCAACTCGTCGAGCTTCAGAAGCTGGTCGCCGCCTACGGGACCACGACGCAGACCGGTGCCGAGCAAGTGGCCGGCGGGGCCGGGCGCGCCGCGCGCCGGGGTACCCGCGCGGACGGGGCGAGGGAGGCTGCCGCCCGGTCGCCGGCGCCGGCGCCGCCGAGCGCCCCGGTCGAGCACTACGACGACCTCGAGGCCGAGGAGGTGATCTCGCTGCTCGGCTCGCTCGAGCGCGTAGACCTCGAGACGCTGCGCGACCACGAGAGCGAGCATCGCGGTCGCTCCAGCGTCATCCTGGCGATCGATGCCGTCCTGGCCCGCGCCCCTTCGGCGTCCCGCGGAACGGGGACCGGCCCGGCGCCGTAGCCGCAATCAGGATTGCAGCCCGGGACGACCGGGTATTCCGCCTGCCTAAACTGCGCTTGAGAGGGTCCTATGGGGTATCGATCGTTCGTAATCGCGGCAGCCGCCGTCGTGCTGCTCCTAGGCGGCGCCGTCGCGGTTTACGCGTACGACGCCTCGCGCGACGACGTGATCTCCGACGGCGTGACCGTCGGCGGGATCGACGTGGGCGGCAAGCGTGAATCCGAGGCGCGCGCGGTCCTGCGTCGCAGCCTCGCGGCGCCGCTCGAGCGTCCGGTCGTCGTCGAAGCCGGGGGCCGCCGCTTCCGGCTGACCGCCGCGCGCGCCCGCCTGCGGACCGACGTCGAGGGGATGGTGCGGGAGGCGCTCGACGCCAGCCGTGACGGCAACGTGCTGAGCCGTGCGTGGCGCGGCCTCACGGGCGGGGAGCTCGATGAGGACCTTCCGGCCCGGGTGACCTACTCGCGCGCGGCGGTGGACTCGCTCGTGCGCCGGGTCAAGAAGACGGTCGACCGTCCCGCCCAGAACGCCACGGCCTCGTACTCGGCTACCACGATCAGCGTTGAAGCAGGTCACAACGGGCTAGCGGTGCGAGGACGCGAGCTGGGCCGCAGGCTCCGTGCCGAGATCGTGCTGCCGAACGCGGACCGAGTCGTGAAGGCCCGCACCAAGACGACGAAGCCAAAGGTCACGCGCGAGACGATCGCGGAGCAGAATCGCTACTTCATCGGGGTCGAGCGCGGGGCCTTCAAGCTGCGCTTCTTCAAGAACCTGAGGCTCGCCAAGACCTACACGATCGCGGTCGGCCAGGTGGGCTTCGACACGCCGACCGGCCTCTACCACATCCAGAACAAGGCGGTCAATCCTGCCTGGAACGTCCCGAACAAGCCGTGGGCCGGCGAGCTCGCGGGCCGGGTCATCCCCGGCGGCTCGCCGGAGAACCCGCTCAAGGCTCGCTGGATGGGGATCTTCGACGGCGCCGGGATCCACGGGACCGACGCAATCGGGTCGCTCGGGTCCGCGGCTTCGCATGGCTGCATCCGGATGGCGATACCCGACGTGATGGAGCTCTACAACGAGGTCCCGGTGCAGACCCCGGTCTACATCGGGTAGCGGCCCCCCTCGGGACCTATCCCGCTTGGACGCAGGCCCGGATGCGTCCCAGCACCTGCGCTGGATCGCCACCCGCGGATTCGCCGATGCCAGCATCGGCTGCATCCGCTTGCGGCGCCCAGCTTGGTCCTGGAACGCCCGGGACCCACGCCAACCGGGATAGGCCCCTAAAGGCTCTCGCCGCTCCGTGTCGAAGCGGACTGCTGATGCGGTCCGCCGGCGCCGAAACCGAGCTGACGGCCGGCTGGCGCGCAGCGCTCATGGCCTTCGATCGCGCGTTGAGGGCCCACGGCATGGCGGAGAAGACGCGCCGAGCCTACGGCGTGGACGTCGAGCAGCTGGCGGTCTGGGCGGGCGCTCAGGGCCTCGAGCCGCACGCGCTAGGCACGCGGGCGCTGCGGAGGTTCGCGGCGGTCCTCTCCGAGCGCGGCGCCTCGAAGACCACGGTCGCGCGCAAGCTGGCCGCGATCCGGGGCTTCTACCGCTACCTGGTCGAGCGCGGGGAGCTGGACGCAAGCCCCGCCGACCTCGTTGCGAGCCCGAAGCGCGACTCCTATCTCCCGCGGGTGCTGAAGGCGGACGAGGCTGCCGCGGTGCTCGACGCGATTCCCGCGAGCACGCCGCTCGAGCTTCGCGACAGAGCCATGTTCGAGCTCGCCTACGGAGCCGGACTGCGCGCCGAGGAGATCGTGAACCTCGATCTGCCGCAGCTCGACGCCGATGGTGAGGAGCTGCGCGTCGAGGGCAAGGGCGGCCGCACCCGGGTGGTCCCCGCGGGCGAGCCCGCCTGGCGTGCGGTCGAGGCCTACTTGAAGCGTGGCCGCCACGCGCTTGCGGCCGACGGGGCTCACGCCGAGCCGGCCGTCTTCCTCTCGAAGAGCGGACGGCGTCTGTCCACCTCCGACGTCCGCAGGCGCCTTCGGCTATGGACGCGGCGGGCGGCCGCCGACAGCGGCGTCTCGCCCCACACCCTGCGCCATTCGTTCGCCACCCACCTGCTCGAGGGAGGTGCGGATCTGCGCTCGATCCAAGAGCTCCTCGGGCACGCGAGCATAAGCACGACTCAGACATACACTCGGGTAGAGTCGAGCCGTCTCAAGCGAGCGTACGCCCGGGCCCACCCGAGGGCCTGACGAGGCAGGGATGGCGAGACTGGAGAGCAACATCAAGGAGATCGAGCTGCGGGACCTGTGGCGCCGCTACAAGGCCGACGCCGACACCCGCGCCCGCGAGCGGCTGGTGCTCGCGTACTCGCCGCTCGTCAAGTACGTCGCCGGCCGCATGTCCACCGGCCTGCCTGCGCACGTCGAGGAGTCGGACCTGATCTCGTACGGGCTGCTCGGCCTGATCTCGGCGATTGAGCGCTTCGACCCCGGACGGGAGATCAAGTTCGAGACCTTCGCGATCACCCGCATCAAGGGCTCGATCATCGACGAGCTCCGCTCGCTGGACTGGGTGCCGCGGTCGGTCCGGGCGAAGGCCCGGGAGATCGAGAAGGCGAACGCCAAGCTCGAGCACAAGCTTCACCGCGCGCCGACCGACGTCGAGATGGCCAAGGAGCTCCAGATGAGCGTCGAGGACTTCCAGGCCTCGCTGACCCGAATCTCGAACTCGTCGGTGGTGGCCCTCGACGAGCTGTGGACGCTCTCGGACGCGTCGGGCGATCAGGTCTCGCTGCTCGACACGATCCAGGACCCCCAGGCCATGGATCCGGCGCACGCGATGGACACGACGGAGACGAAGGACCGCCTCGCGGACGCGATCGCACGCCTGCCGGAGCGCGAGAAGCTCGTGATCGCGCTCTACTACTACGAGAACCTGACGCTGCGGGAGATCGGCGAGGTGCTGGGCGTGACCGAGTCGCGCGTCTCGCAGCTCCACACCAAGGCCGTTCTGCGGCTCAAGTCGCGGCTCCAGGCCGACGCGCTCGACGGGCCCGAGTAGCCTGTGCCGTCCGGGCCGAGCCGCCCGGAGACGCGAAATGGCCCGTTTTTCCCCACTCAGAGGCGTCGGTGTGCGCGACATGGCGATCGACCTCGGGACCGCCAACACGCTCGTCTACGTGCGCGGACGCGGCATCGTCGTGTCCGAGCCGTCGGTCGTGGCGATCGACCAGCTCACGGGCGCCGTGCACGCGGTGGGGGAGGAGGCGCAGCGAATGATCGGTCGCACTCCGGCCACGATCTCTGCCATCAGGCCGCTCCGGCACGGCGTGATCGCGGACTTCGAGGTCACCGAGCAGATGCTCCGCTACTTCATCCGGAAGGTGCACCACAGCCGCTGGGCTCATCCGCGGCTCGTCATGTGCGCGCCCTCCGGAGTGACCGACGTGGAGAAGCGGGCTGTCGAGGAGGCCTCGCTCTCGGCGGGCGCACGGCAGGTGGAGCTGATCGAGGAGCCACTGGCCGCGGCGATCGGCGCGGGCCTTCCCATCGAGGAGCCGGTTGGGAGCATGGTCGTCGACGTCGGCGGCGGCACGAGCGAGGTCGCCGTCCTGTCGCTTGGCGGCATCGTCGTATCCGAGTCCGTGCGGACGGGGGGCTACGAGCTCGACGAGGCGCTGATGGCCTATGTCAGGCGCGTCCACGGCCTGACGATCGGGCAGCCGACGGCGGAGACGCTCAAGATGGAGATCGGGTCCGCGTGGCCGCTCGCCGACGACCTGACCGCCGAGGTGCGCGGGCGCGACCTCGTCTCGGGCCTGCCGAAGACCGTCGTGCTCTCGAGCACAGAGGTGCGCGAGGCGCTCGAGGAGACGGTGCGGGAGATCATCGACGCCGTGAAGGAGACGCTCGAGCGCACGCCCCCGGAGCTGGCCTCCGACATCGCCGAGCGGGGCATCCTGCTGGCCGGCGGAGGGACCCTGCTCCAGGGGTTCGAGGAGCGGATGCGGGCTGAGACGGGGATGCCGGCCTTCCTGGCGGAATCGCCGCTCACCTGCGTCGTGGTCGGCTCGGGCCGCTCGCTCGACCACTACGAGGCGATGGCGCGCACGGGCAACGGCTCGCGGCGCCGGACGAAGGCGACTATCTATCGATTGTCGGTCGTCTGTAGTCAGTCGTCTGTCGACATAACTGAAGACCGCCGACTGACGACGGACGACTTGCCTGTAGATTGAGCCCCCTTACGAGGAGAGGAGATTCGATGCCCCACGAGGCTGCAAAGAGGATCCGCAACGTGGCTCTAGTGGGCCACCGAGGCAGCGGGAAGACCTCGCTCAACGAGGCGATCCTGTTCCAGGCGGGCGCGATCAACCGCCTCGGCTCGGTGGCTGACGGAACGACCGTCTCGGACTCGGCGCCCGACGAGAAGGCGCGCGAGATGTCGATCGCGGGAAGCCTCGCCTCGTTCGAGTGGGACGGTCGCAAGATCAACCTGATCGACACCCCCGGAGACCCGAGCTTCGTCGCCGACGCGCTATCGGCGCTGCGCGTCTGCGAAGGCGCCGTCTTCGTCGTCAACGCGGTCATGGGCGTCGAGGTCACCACGGCACGGCTCTGGGAGCGCGCCGAGGAGATGGGCCTCGCGCGCGTGATCTTCGTGAACATGCTCGACCGCGAGCGCGCCGACTTCTTCCGCGCGCTCGAGTCGCTCAAGGCCGCCTTCGGCCCGCACGCGGTGGCCACCGAGATCCCGATCGGCTCCGAGCACGAGGTCCGTGGGGTGATCGACCTGATCGACATGAAGGCCTTCGAGTACGACGGTGCCGGGCGCGACAACTGCAAGGAGATTCCGATCCCCGACGAGCTGCAGGCTCAGGCAGAGGAGTACCGCGAGAAGCTCCTCGACGAGGTCGCCGAGAACTCCGACGAGCTGATGGAGCGCTACCTCGAGGGCGAGGAGATCGCGCACGAGGAGACGGTCCAGGCGCTGAAGGCCGGCGTGACGGCCGGCACGCTGTTCCCCGTCACCTGCGGGATCGCTACGAAGAACCTAGGCACCAACCGCCTTCTCGACGCATTGGTCGAGGACCTGCCGTCGCCTGCGAAGAAGGGCGCCGTCGAGGCGGGCGAGACGGTGCTTCAGCCCGTCGAGGACGGCGAGGCCGTCGCGTTCGTCTTCAAGACGCTCGCGGACGCGTACGCGGGACGCATCAACCTCTTCCGCGTCTACCAGGGCGTGCTGAAGCACGACTCCCAGGTCCACAACACCCGGGCCCACGTCAAGGAGCGGATCGGGCAGCTGCTCGTGCCGCAGGGCAAGGAGTACGGGCAGGCCGAGGAGTTCGGGCCGGGCGACATCGGGGCCGTCGCCAAGCTGAAGGAGACCCACGCCGGAGACGTGCTCTCGACGAAGGACCAGGAGATCGACCTGCGCCTGCCCCCACTGCCGGCGCCGGTTATGGCCTTCGCGGTCGAGCCCAAGGCCAAGGGCGACGAGGAGAAGGTGGGCCAGGCGCTGCGCCGGCTCCAGGAGGAGGACCCGACGATCGACTTTCACCGCGACCCGGATACCGGCGAGCAGATCGTCGCGGGCCTGTCACAGATCCACGTCGAGGTGATCGTCGGGCGAATGAAGGAGCGCTTCGGCGCCGAGGTCAACCTCAAGCCTCCGCGCGTTCCCTACCAGGAGACGATCAGGGGCAGCGCAAAGGCCCAGGGCCGCTACAAGAAGCAGACCGGCGGCCGCGGCCAGTTCGGCGACTGCCACATCGAGATCGAGCCCGTGACCCAGGGCGAGGGCTTCCAGTTCGAGAACGCGATCAAGGGCGGGGTTATCCCCTCCGGCTTCATCCCCGCGGTCGAGAAGGGGATCGTCGAGGCGATGCAGCACGGCACCGTCGCCGGCTACCCCGTGAAGGACGTGAAGGTGCGGCTGTACGACGGCTCGTACCACTCCGTCGACTCCTCGGAGATGGCATTCAAGATCGCCGGCTCGATGGCCTTCAAGCAGGCGATGGAGAACGCCAGCCCGGTCCTGCTCGAGCCGATCATGACCGTGACTGTGAGCGTGCCAGAGGAGTCCGTGGGCGACGTGATCGGCGATCTGAACTCGCGCCGCGGGCGACCGCTCGGCATGGAGCCGAAGGGCGCCATGACCGAGGTCAAGGCCGAGGTCCCGATGTCCGAGATGCTGAGCTACGCGCCCGACCTGCGCTCGATCACGGGCGGCCAGGGCGACTACGCGATGGACTTCGCCCGCTACGAGGAGGTTCCCGCGCACCTCGCCCAGAAGGTGATCGACAAGGCCGCCTCCGAGGACGAGGCAGTCAGGGCGTAGCGGCCTCCAGAGCCCCCCTAGGTCGCTTCCCGGGGTCGCTAGGATCGGCTGCCGGATGCGAAAGGAGCTCCGACCCACCCACGACGCCGTGTCCTGCGACGTCTGCGGCCGCACGATTCTCAAGGGAGAGCGCGCGGAGGCCTACCTGGCGCCCGGGGGACAGCGCTATCTGGTGTGCGACCTGTGCATCGGCCGGGCGGAGCAGGAGGGCTGGATCCGGGAGTCGGCCCATGGCGACCTGCCGGCCCGCCGCCCAGCGGAGCGCCCGGGCAGGCGTTCGCTGCTCGGCCGTCTGCGCCGCGGCCGCGAGGGCGATGCTGCGCAGGCCGAGCCGTCGGCGGAGCACCCGGCGGAATTCGAGAGCGCGGAGACTCGCCTCGAGGTGGAGGCCGAGCACGCCCCCGCGCCCCCCGTCGAGCGTGCCGCATCCCGCCCGAAGGACCCGCGCCACGTGCGGGCGGTCCCCACCAACGCCCAGGTGAAGGTGGAGCGTGCGCTCGAGCTCTTCAACGCCTCGGAGCATCGGCGCACCATCGCCGGGATCGCGCGGTCGCTGGGTCAGCCCTGGGTGAGCGCGGCGCCGGATCCAGACTCGCCCAGTGAGGTCGCGGTCGTGGTTGCCTGGGAGCTGTCCTGGTACCGCTATCGGGTGGATCTCGGGGACGCGCACGACCCGGTTGGCCTTCTCGCCAAGGGCGAGGAGCTCGAGGAGCTCGGCGAGCAGATGCGCGATTGGAACGCGAGCGCTGACGCCGAGGGGCGCCTGGCAGCCGGTGTAGGCTCAGAGCGATGATCTACTGCGTGATTCCGCAGCCGCTCGCGGATGAGCTGTACGACCGGCTGTCCGACTACTACAGGGACGATCCGAACGTGCAGGTCATCATCGACCGCCGCGACGGGCCGGACCGCCGCCGCCGCGGCGAGCCTGCGCCGGAGGGCGAGCGCCGCGAGGTCCGCGACCGCCGCCAGCGCCGCCCGGTCGGGTCCTTCCCGCCCACGAAGGGCGTCTAGACCCAGCTCCTCAGGGCGATCGCTCGGGAGATCGAAAAGGTCGTCGTCCACGTCGACGGGGGCGCACGGGGCAACCCCGGGCCCGCGGCGGCGGCAGCGGTCGTCAGCACGCCGGATGGCGATGCGCTCCTCGAGCGCAGTGAGTACATCGGCCAGGCCACGAACAACGTGGCCGAGTACAGGGCGCTGCTGCTCGGGCTTGGGCTCGCGGCTGAGCTGGGCGCGCGCGAGGTGGAGGTCGTGAACGACTCGGAGCTCGTGGCACGTCAGATCGGCGGCCAGTACAAGGTCAAGCATGCCGGCCTGAAGCCGCTCTACCTCGAGGCGATGGAAGCGCTCAGGCGGTTCGACCGCTGGTCGGTGCGGACCGTTCTACGCGACAAGAACGAGCGCGCGGACGAGCTCGTGAACGAGGCCCTCGACGAGGCCCTGTCCAGCTGAGGCGTGGCAGGATCCGCTCAGTCTGCGGCGACGAGCTTCTCGCCGTACTCCGGCGCCCCCAGCAGCGGAGCCTGAAGCGGATGATGGGACTCGAACCCACGACCTTCTGCATGGCAAGCAGACGCTCTAGCCAGCTGAGCTACATCCGCAGCGGGCGCTGAGTATAGCCCCGGCGTCGCTACGCTTCGCAGCGCTCCCGGCGCCGTGGCGGAGTGGTTACGCAGCGGCCTGCAAAGCCGCGTACACCGGTTCGATTCCGGTCGGCGCCTCTAGTCGTAGGGCGGAATCCGGGCAGCTTCGCCCGCCTCGTCCTCGCGGTACCTCCTTCCCTCTCCGACGGATCGGCCGCTATTGCTTCAGCCGGTTGCGCCCGCGCCCGCCGTTCAGGCGGTCGCGCCCAGGGCCGCCCGTGAGCTTGTCGTTGCCGGCGCCGCCGAACAGCCTGTCGATTCCCTGCTCGCCGAGCAGCGTGTCGTTGCCGGTGCCCCCGCTGAGGAGGTCGTTACCTGTGTTGCCGATCAGGTAATCGTTGCCCGCCTGTCCGAAGATGGAGTCGTTGCCCGCCTCGCCGTCGATCAGGTCGTTGCCGGCTCCGCCGGTGATGCGGTCGGTGCCGTCGCCGCCGTAGGCGATGTCACGGCCCGGCCCGAGGTCGAGCACGTCGTTCGTGTCGCCCGTCCTGAAGGGGAAGTCGCCCACCTGGGACACGCCGTCGTTACCCGACCCGGCCGTGACCCTGTCGCCGTCGCCCCCGGGGTCGATCGCGTCGGCGCCTCCGTTGCCGACGATCGTGTCCTTGCCAGAGCCGCCGTTGAGCTCGTCGCCGGACGCGCCGCCAATCACCGTGTCCCCGCCGTCCCCTTCCAGCATCCCGCCGGGATTGTCTCCGTCCAGGCGGTTGGGGAAGCGGCTGCCGATGATGCGGTCGGTGCCCTCGTCGCCCTGCGCCCTGGTCGGGGCGTCGTAGCGCCCCGCGCCCGGCTCCAGTGTCACCGCGGACATGTCGAGCACGTCGTCGCCCAACCGGCCCTCGACCAGGAGGACGAAGTTGTCGTCACACCGCGTCGGCACAACTCCCACGCCGTCCACCGCCAGTCGGCCGTCTGCGTCGCATCGGACCACGATGTTGTTGGAGGCATCGTCCCCCGTCACGATCCACATCGGGGGCGTCAGGTCCCCCTGCGGCTTGAACTGGATCGTCACCGCGGCGCCGGCCGGCGCGGCGATGATGAGGCTGAGCACAACCGACAGGAGAGCGACGCGCGCCACGAGAATCTCCTCCTGCGGATCCTAACCGACGGAACACCTTCCACCAGTTCGATTGCGGTCGGCGCCTCTCTCACTCACCCAGCATGCGCTACCCCTCAACCATCCCGGTGACCACGCGTTCTTGAGGGTGATGCGGCGTCCTACTGGCATTCTCCTGATCGTGTGCGCCCTCGCGGCGGCGGTTCCGGTCGTTGCGGGCGCGCAGAACAAGCCGCCCAAGGCTCCGGCCACGGACCTGTCGCTGGCCGCCAGCCCGAACCCGGTCACGTACGGGCGCTCCACCGTCCTCTCGGGCCAGCTCAGGGGCAAGGATCACGGGGGCCGCCGGCTCGGACTCGAGGAGAAGGCCCACCCGTACCAGGCGACCACGTTGACCAGGTTCACGACGACCGACTCGCGAGGCCGCTACAGCTTCAGGGTCGTGCCGCGCAAGAACACTCGCTACCGGGTCGTGACGGCGTCTCCCACGCCGTACGAGCAGCGCCTGACGAGCCCCGAGCTGCTGGTGCGCGCGCGGATCAGGGTGGGCATCAGGCTGAGCGACTCGACGCCGGGCCGCGGCCGGCTCGTCCGCTTCTTCGGCTCGGCGCTGCCCGAGCACGACGGGCGGCCGGTCAGCGTGCAGCGCAGGACCCGCACGGGTCGCTGGCGCACCGTCCGCCGGACGGTGTTGAAGGACGCCGGCACCAGGCGATCGCAGTACAGCCGCCGGGTCCGGGTCTTCCGCGACGGGGTGTTCCGCGTGCGGGTCAGGGGCCACGGCGACCACGCCAGCGGTACGAGCCGCCGCCGGGCCATCGACGTCCACTGAGAAGCGTCCGCTCGTCCGTCCGGCCGCGCGACCGCAACCTCAAGTGGGGGAGGGTGTTAGTCGAAATACGTCACGGAGGGACTGACGAGCCGGTGCTGCAGCGCAGTCGCCGGCGGTACGTCTCACGGATGAAGCAAGGGGCCCCGCTCGCGGGGCCCCTTCCGTTTGCGGTGCCGTATGTAGGATCCTGGCTGGCCGGCCAACCCGCGAGCTGAGGGAGGAAGATGGGCTACGTCGTCACCGGAGGATCGGGCTACATCGGGACCCGGCTCATCGAGCGGCTCGCCGAACGCGGGGACACCGACGGAATCACCATCTGGGACGTCCGCCCGCCGCGCGCCTTCCGGCCGGGCGTCAGTTACGAGGAGGTCGACGTGCGCGACCGCGCGCGCGTTCGCGAGCTGATGCAGGCCGAGCGCCCGGAAACCCTCATCCACCTCGCGTTCATCCTCAATCCGATCCACGACGAGCACGCGATGTACGACATCGATGTCGGCGGCACGCAGAACGTGCTCGAGGCCGCCGCCGAGTCCGGCGTCGAGCAGGTCCTGGTCACCTCGTCGGCGACCGCGTACGGCGCATTCCCCGACAACCCGGTCCCGCTCACCGAGGACGACCCGGTGCGCGGGGTTCCGGATTTCGAGTACGCGCGCGACAAGGCCGAGTCCGACCGCCTCTGCCAGCTCTGGGCGCTCCAGCACCCGGACCGCACGATGACGATCGTGCGCCCCTGCATCGTGCTCGGCCCGAACGTCGACAACTTCATCGTCCGGTTGTGGACCGATCAGCCGTTCCAGCCCGACTTCGGGCTCCCCGAGTCCCCGTTCCAGTTCGTCCACGAGGACGACCTGGTCGAAGCGCTCGTGCTGCTGCTGGAGAGCCGCCACGGCGGCGCCTTCAACATCGCGGGGGACGGCTACGTCAAGGCCAGCGATCTCGCGGAGCGCATCGGCATGAAGCGTCGGCGCGTGCCGCTCAAGCTCTACCGGCGCCTCGCCGCCGCTATGTGGAAGCTGCGCCAGAGCGAGACCCCCGCCGGCCAGATCCAGTTCGCGATCCATCCCTGGGTCGCCTCGAACGAGAAGCTGAAGCACGCGACCGGCTGGGCGCCGAAGCACACCAGCATGGAGACGTTCGAGATCACCATGCGCTCGCGCGGATTGCTCGACGAGGGCACGACGCCGCCCGTCGAGACGCCGAAGATCGGGACTCCGGCGGGGGTTTAGGCCGGTGCTATGCTCGCCGCGCGGCGGGCCGTTAGCTCAGTTGGGAGAGCACCAGCTCGACAAGCTGGGGGTCGCTGGTTCGAGCCCAGCACGGCCCATCAAATGCGGTGGCATCGTGGACCCGCCGCCGTGACGCG
>JBKPHS010000163.1:0-19921 GCA_046729975.1 Actinomycetota bacterium | reverse complement strand
GCCTCGAAGCCCGGCACGAGCCGCTTGTAGCTGTTCACCCACTGGGCGAAGATCGACGAGATCTCGCGCGCGTGCTTGAGCTGGCCGGCGATGAACGCCTTGCCGGTTGGCGAGAGGAAGTACTGGTCGTCGGCGTCGAAGAACGCGTTGCGGCCCTCCTTGAAGAGGGACTGATGCGTGTGCATCCCCGATCCGTTCTCGCCGAAGAGCGGCTTGGGCATGAACGTCGCATGCCAGCCGTACTTCATCGCGTACTCCTTGACCGTTATCCGGTAGGTCATCGTGTCGTCGGCCATCTTGAGCGCGGGCGCGTAGCGCATGTCGATCTCGTGCTGTGAGGGCCCGACCTCGTGGTGCGTGTACTCCACATGGATTCCGAGCTGTTCGAGGGCGAGGACCGTCTCGCGGCGCACGTCGGAGCCGGCGTCGAGCGTGGTCAGGTCGAAGTACCCGCCCTCGTCGAGGACCTCGGGCTGGCCGTTCTCAGGCCGCGCGTTCCGGAAGTAGAAGTACTCGAGCTCCGGGCCGACGTTGAAGGCGTCGAAGCCCATCGACTCCGCACGCTCGAGCGCCCGCCGCAGGACATGGCGGGGGTCGCCCTCGTATGGCTCGCGGCTCGGCGTGACGATGTCGCAGAACATGCGCGCCACGCCTCTGTCCTCCGGTCGCCAGGGCAGCGCGGCGAAGGTGGAGGGGTCGGGCATGGCGATCATGTCTGACTCCTCGATGGCGTTGAAGCCCGTGATGGAGGAACCGTCGAAGCCCATCCCGCCCTCGAAGGCATCCTCCAGCTCGTCCTTGTTGATGGAGAAGCTCTTGAGCTGCCCGAGGATGTCGGTGAACCAGAAGCGGATGAAGCGGATGTCCCGCTCTTCGACGATCGCCTTGACGTCGTCGGCGGTCTTCGGCTGGTCTGCGACGGCCATGGGGCGGGCTCCTTCGGGATCGACGGTGGCGTCCGGGAGGCCGGAAGGCTAGCCGCCGTCAGCCGCGAGCGCGGCTAGAGCAATCCGTCTAGGTCCAGCAGTTCGCCCAGGACTTGAGCGAGCGCAGCGTGGGCTCGAGCGCCCGACCCTTCTCGGTGAGCTCGTACTGGACCCGGATCGGCACATCGTCGAGGACGCGACGCTCGACGAGACCCTCGGCCTCGAGCTCCTTCATGCGCTCCGAGAGCAGCCGGTCGGAGATGTCCGGCACGAGGTGCCTCACCTCGGAGAAGCGAAGCGGACCGTCCATCAGGACGATCAGTATCGCGCCGGTCCAGCGCTTGCCGATCAGCTCGACCGCGTAGTGGTAGTGCGAGCAGCAGCGCTCGCGCGCCTCCGCGACCTCTCTCCCCGAATGCTGCTTGCTGCGGGCGGCCTCCGCCGTCGCCGCCGGTACGGCCATGACAGACATGCTAAAGGGTCAGGCGGCCTGCTTGAGACGGGATTCCTCGACGGACCCGTCGTTTGGCACGTCGCCCGCTCGGATCACAAGGTTGTTGAACGTGGCGAGAGCGACGTGCGCCACCGTCTCGAGTATCTGCTCGTCCGACCAGCCGGCCTCCCGCGCCTCCTCCTGCAGGTGGCGGGGCGGCGCGCCGTCGCTCTCGAGCAGTGCCTTCACCCAGCGCAGGAGCACGGCCTGGCTCTCGTCGTGGGAGTCGAACTCACGCGCCAGCGCGATCTCGTCGAGACCCAGGCCGGCCTCGCGGGCGGTGCGCTGGAGCGTCGCGAGCGCGTACTCGCTGCGCTGATGCTCGGCCACGCCCAGAGCGATCCGCTGCTGCGTGGCCCAAGGCAGCGTGCCCTGGCGAAGCTCGGACCGGAAGCGGGCGTAGCCACGGAGGGCCGCCGGTGCTCCCGCGAGCACGCCGAGGAAGTTCGAGAGCTGGCCGCCGCCGGAGAGCGCGCCCTTCAGCACCGGCAGGCTGCGCTCGGGCGCGGTCAACTCGTCGTGGACGTGGAACCTGCTCTCCTTCGTCTTCATGGCTTCACTTTCTGCGGCTGGCTTACGGGATGTAAGTGTAATTCAAATGGGGGATCCATGCCAGGCCGGCGCCAGGCCCAGTGAATGCGTTCAGGCCGCCGGCGCGGGTGTCCCAGTGGCACTCCCGCCGGAAAGCTAAGCGGGGGCCCTCCGGGAAAACCAAAGACATGGGGGACCCCCCGGGACCCCCATGGTCAGCCCCGGTCGTACGGGAACAGGCTGCCGTCGGCGGCCTCGCGCACGAGCCGGGTCTTGGACTCGAGGCGCCAGCGGCTCGGGTTGCGCGTGCTCGGCTGGCAGCCAGGCGGCTGCTCGAAGGTCGGGATCGTGCCCTCGTACCGGCCCGGCGCCGTCGGGCGCATGGCCCACACCAGCGTGCCGGCGGCGACCGTGCATCCGTTGCGGATCAGGAACGACTCACGAGCGCGGCCTTCGTAGCGGTCGTTCGCCACGGTCACGACGATGCCCGCGGCGTTCCGGACCCAGGTGCCGACGACGGGGTCGGTCGCCCGCACCCTGGGTCGGACACGCCGGAAGACGTTCGGCGGCGGCCGGCGGCCGCCCGGGAGGCGCGAGCTTTCGCTGAAGCGCAGGTCGCTAGTGATCCGGATGGTCGAAGGCACGAGCTCGCGGCGGCAGCCGCCGCGCACGAATGCGAGCCGGCCCTTCCAGACGTCCGCCCGCCCGCTCGTGCCCGCGAACCGAAAGCCCCTGAAGACGGTCTCGCCGCGCCGCACCGTGCAGCCCCCGACCCGCACCGTGCGCAAGGACCGGCCCTTCACCGCGCTGCCCGCCTGCGTGAACCGGTAACGGCCGCTTCCGAAGCGCCAGTCGCCCAGAAGCTGGTACCGCGGCTTCGCATCGGCGCTGCCCTCAGGGTCGCCGACCGTGGCCGAGAGGGACGGACCGGCTGCGCACGCGGCGCCGGTCAGGCACAGCACGATCACTGTGGCGGGGCGCATGCCCGGTCTCATCTCAGAAGCCTCCATTCGACCACCGGACGCCGATTCCCACCCGGCGGCCGCGCACCCTCCCTAACCCGCAAGAGCGGGGCAGGTCGCGCCGTCAGTGCGTGGCGACGTGCGGAGGCGCGGCGGCCGGAGGATCTACGGGTGCGTCGGCGCGGGCGGTTGCGACCGCCATGAAGACCATGAAGAGTCCCAGCACCACTGCCCAGAGAGCGACTCGGTCCGGACGCGACGAGAGCCGGGTGCTCGCCGGTGACGGCCGCCGCCGAGGAGCTGGAGACGGCTGCCCGGTGATGCGCACGGTCCGCCGCTCGTATACGGGCGGCGAGTGCGACCGCCGCCGCGGCTCTCCGCTGCGAGTCGTGGGCGCAGAGCGCCCTGGCGCCTGCTGCATTCGTCTCACTTTCTCTGTGCCTGCGGGGTTAGCTGACGGGCTCGCGCCGAGAAAGCAGCGCTACGCCACTCTGTGGTGACGATTCGCCCCAGGCCGCATGTGGCCGGTTGGATCCCCCGTGTCCCGTGCTCGTTTCGGGACTTCGGCGTTATCAGCTGCGGCAGGCTACCAGGGCTGACGGACGGGCGTCGCCGCTTTCGCCTGCAAAGTGCCGGAACTTGCGGTAATCACCGACCGGCGACCCTGGACACGTAAGCCGCCACTGCCTCGGCGTTCTCGCCGTCGAGAAGGCCCGCCGGCATGCGCTTCTGTCCCGTGCCGCCGATCTTGATCGCGTTCAGCACGCGCTGTCTGCTCAGAGCGCCGACCTGATCGAGATCGGGGCCCGTGATGCCCTGCGCGTTGGCTTCGGCCAGGGTGTGGCAGCTCGAGCACGTCTGCAGGAAGAGCTCCTTGCCCCGCTTCACCTGGCCTGTCGCCTCCTCGCTTGCGAGCGCGCCGCTCGTCCCGACGGCCTGCTCGCGATTGGCGATCACATACGCCGGGACGCCGACGCCGACCGCCGCGTAGAGCAGCAGGATGGACACGCGAAAAGCTCGCCCACCGCGGGTCAGGTACGCCTGCCGGGCGCGTCCGGGACCGCCGGTAAACGCGACGAAGGCCACGCCCGCGCCGACCAGCAGCCAGGCCAGCAGGAAGAACAGGACGTCCATGCGGGCCGGGATGCTAATTGAGCGAAGCGACGGCGGTGTCGCGAAGCCTGTGACGGACTCTGTCGATCGACCGCCTGATCAGGCGCGACACGTGCATCTGCGAGATGCCGAGCCGGTCGGCGATCTCGGACTGAGTGAGACCCTCGAAGAAGCGCATATGGAGGATCGTCTGCTCCCGCGGCTCGAGCTCGTCGAAGCCGTCGCGCAGCATGAAGCGGTCCTCCGAGCGCTCGTAGCCCTCGTCCTCCTCGCCGAGCGCGTCGAGTGGTCCGCCGCCATCGTCGGGGTCGTCCGGGCGCTCGGAAAGCGAAAGCGCCGTGTAGGCCCGCGAGGACTCGAGCGCCTCGACGACCTGCTCGCGCGACGCCTGTGTCGCCTCGGACAATTCGTCGATGATCGGGGAGCGCCCCAGCTTGACGGTCAGCTCGTCGATCACCCGGCCGAGCCTGACGTTCAGTTCCTGAACGTCGCGTGGGACGCGCATGGCCCAGCCCCTGTCGCGGAAGTGGCGCTTGATCTCGCCGAGCACGTTCGGCGCCGCGTACGTCGAGAGCCCTACCTGGTAGTGGCCGTCGAAGCGGTCGATCGCCTTGATGAGGCCGACGCAGCCAACCTGCGTGAGGTCCTCGACCGCCTCTCCCCGGTGGGCGTAGCGCTGCGCGAGGCGGCGCACATAGCCGAGGTGGCGCTCGATCAGCGTCTGGCGCGCTTCGACGTCGCCGGCCTCGTGGTAGCG
This sequence comes from Actinomycetota bacterium, assembly GCA_046729975.1. Taxonomy (GTDB): domain Bacteria; phylum Actinomycetota; class Thermoleophilia; order Solirubrobacterales; family Thermoleophilaceae; genus JBKPHS01. Next base: position 15,139 of record JBKPHS010000163.1, on the reverse strand, counting down.
GCGCAAGAGGTCCTCGTCCGAAGCCGACTCGTACGCGAGGGCATCCGTCGGCGATGCGACGGCCATGGGATCAGGCCGCTGCCGCCTCTCGCCGCGCCTTCTTCCAGCTGCCGAAGGCGGCGAAGACGTCACCGAGGTCGGGAAGCTCGGGGTCCCCAACCGCCCGCTGCTGGTAGTCGACCATCAGCAGGCGTTCGGGACGTGAGCCCACCTCCTCGGCGACCGCGCGGATCGCCTCGCATACCGTCGCGGGCGACGCCGCACGAGCATCGTCGTCGGCTCGCCGCGCGCGATGGGCGAAGACACCCGCCGCGGTACCGCGCGCGCCCGGCTTGGCGGCGGCGCTCGCGCGCGCCCGGCCCGGGCCGATCAGCAACCGGCAGTGGGGGCAGCGGGTTGGGGTCGGCGGCCAGTCACCTTCGACCTCCGCCTCGACCTGAAGGAAGCAGTGGGGACAGTAGGCGTCGTGCTGGGGCTGGGATGTCCGCACGTCCGTGCTGGCGACGTTCACCTTGCAACACCTCTCCTTGTTGCGACGGCATACCCGCCCGACTCGCCGCCGCGTCTTCTCCCCTAAGTTGTCGCCGCTCGTGCGAAGGGATAAACGTGGGTTTCGAGACCCCTTTGGGTTAAAGGCTGTACCCGCTACGGGGCGCTGGACGGCTACGCGGCAACGCCCTGAAGCTCCTTCTCCTCTGCCAGGCGCCGCAGGGCGCGGCGCTCGAGCTTGCGGACTCCCTCCGGCGAGAGCCCTGTGCGCTGGGCCACTTCGCGAAGGGTCAAGGGGTCCACGCCCCCGATCCCGAACCGCATCTCGATCACCTGCCTCGTCGTCGCGTCCAGACGTCCGAGGGCCCGGTGGACCGACGCCTCCTCCGCCCCCGTCATCGCCTCCTCGAGCGGCGAGGGAGCGTCGCCCGGCAGCAGCGCGCCGAGCGCGGTGTCGCCATCGGAGCCGACCGGCGTTTCGAGGCTGACCGGCGTGCGCTCTGCGGAGCGGAGGTTGTCGAGCTCGTCTGGCTCAAGGGAGACCCGCTCGGCCAACTCCTCTGCGCTCGGTTCGCGGCCGAGCTCCGTCTCGAGCCTGCGCTCGGCGGAGCGGACGCGTGAGAGCTCCTGCGCCACGTGCACCGGCACCCGGATCGTGCGGGACTGGCGCTGCAGTCCGCGCTGCATCGACTGCCGGATCCACCAGGTCGCGTAGGTGGAGAACTTGAAACCGCGCCGGTGGTCGAACTTCTCGACGGCGCGAATCAGCCCGAGGATGCCCTCCTGTATCACGTCGAGGAAGGGCAGTCCGAGGCCGCGGTAGCGCTTCGCGTTCGAGACGACGAGCCGCAGGTTCGACTCGATCATCTGGTTCTTGGCGTGCTGGTCGCCGCGCTCGATCCGCTTGGCGAGCGCCACCTCGTCCCGGGCGGTGAGCAGGCGGCGGTGCGAGATGTCGCGCAGGAAGAGCTGCAGGGAATCCCCGGCCGCCTCGTCGAGGTCGGCTTCGCGCTCGGCGGAGGCCTCCTCCGCGCGGTCGGGCAGAAGCTCGTCCAGGGCCGGTGTCGTCGGGGGCTCGCTCATCTCCCTTCCGTTGCCCAGAACACGCAGTCCGTAACCGGACGTGGCCGATTGGACCCCGGTCAGGCCTCGAGCCGCTCGCTGCCGGAGTAGACGTTGAACCCGCTGTCGCGGACGAAGCCGCACAGGAGCATCCCCCGCTCGCGGGCGAGGGATACCGCAAGCGAGGAGGGCGGGCCGACGGCAACGACCCCGGCGACCCCCGCGAGCGCCGCCTTCTGAACGAGCTCGAAGGAGGCGCGCCCGCTGACACAGGCGAACATCCCCTCCAGCGGGAACCGCTGTGCGAGCAGCATGGAGCCGACGGCCTTGTCCATGGCGTTGTGACGGCCGACGTCCTCCCGCAGCACGAGCAGCCGGCCGTCCGGCTCGAACAGGCCGGTGGCATGAAGGCCGCCGGTCCGCTCGAAGGAGCGCTGCTCGCGGCGCGCGACAGCCGGCGCGCCGAGGACGACGCCCGGCGCGACATCGAGCTCGCCCGCCGGCGCGGGCGCCTCCAGGCGCACGAACTCGAGCGCGCCCTTCCCGCATATCCCGCAGGACGAGCTGAGGTAGAAGCGGCGCTCCGCGGAGGGGTCGCGGCGGAGCCCCGCCTGCGTGCGGACCTCGACGACGTTGGCGGCGAAGTCCTCGCTCGGGCCGACCGAGACGATGTCGCTCGGGCCTCCGATCAAACCCTCGCCGGCGAGAAAGCCCGCGGCCAGGTCCTCGTCCTCACCCGGCGTCCGCATCGTCACCGCGAGCGGCTCACCGTCGACGCGTATCTCGAGCGGCTCCTCCACCGCCAGATCGTCGGCAGCCGGCTCCCGGCTCGCGCCGCGGACGCGCTCCACCTCGGAGCGAGCGACATGGGGATCGAACGACGTGGCCATCCCTGGCCACATGGTGGCACCGACTAACCAGCGGCGAGTGCCACCAGGTCCGGCTCGTCGTCTCCTCTGTCGTCGAGCTCGCTCAGCCAGCCGTCAACCGAACGAGCGCACCGGCGCCCCTCGGCGATGGCCCAGACCACGAGCGACTGGCCGCGCCGCGCGTCGCCCGCCGCGAACACGCCGGGCACCGAGGTCCCGTAGTCGCCCGCCGCGACGTTGCCCCGGTCGTCCAGCTCCACGCCGAGCGCCCGGACGATTCCCTCGTGCTGGGGATGCAGGAAGCCCATCGCGAGCAGCACGAGGTCGGCCTCGAGAGTGAAGTCCGTGCCCTCGACCTTCTCGAACGACGGCGGCGGGCCGACCTCGTGGCCGTGCAGGTGCGTGACCCGCCCGTGCCGGCCCTCGAAGGCGGTGGTCATCACGGCGAAGCGGCGCTCGCCGCCCTCCTCGTGCGCTGGCGACGTGCGCAGCACCAGCGGCCAGTGCGGCCAGGGAGTGAGGTCGTCGGGGCGTTCCAGCGGCGGCTCGCCGAGGAGCTCGAACTGCGTCACGCTCGCCGGCCCCTCGCGGTGGGAGTTGCCGAGGCAGTCCGCGCCCGTATCGCCGCCGCCGACGATCACGACGTGCTTGCCGGCCGCGCTGATCGGCCGCTGGGGTGGGGCATCGCCGGCGACGAAGCGGTTTCGCTGCTCCAGGTACTCCATCGCGAAGTGCACGCCGTCGAGGTCGCGGCCGGGGACCGGCAGATCGCGTGGGATCGTTGAGCCGGTCGCGATCACCACCGCGTCGAAGCGCTCGCGCAGCTCGTCCGCGGAGACGTCGCGGCCCACATCCACGCCTGTCTCGAACGCGATGCCCTCCGCGGCGAGGATGTCCACGCGCCGCCCGACGACACCCTTGTCGAGCTTGAAGTCGGGTATGCCGTAGCGGAGAAGGCCGCCGACTCGGTCGCTGCGTTCGTAGACGGTCACCCGGTGGCCGAACTGGTTGAGCTCCGCGGCGGCGGCAAGACCGGCCGGCCCCGACCCGATCACGGCCACCGAGCGGCCGCTCCGAACTGGGGGCACCCTGGGCTTGACCCACCCCTCCTCGAAGGCGCGGTCGACGATCGCCACCTCGATCTGCTTGATCGTCACCGCGTCGTCGTTTATGTCGAGCACGCACGCGGCCTCGCACGGCGCGGGGCAGATTCGCCCCGTGAACTCGGGGAAGTTGTTCGTCGCGTGCAGCGCGTCGATCGCATCGCGCCAGCGGTCGCGGTACACGAGGTCGTTCCAGTCCGGGATCAGGTTGCCTAGCGGGCAGCCAGAGTGGCAGAACGGCACGCCGCAGTCCATGCAGCGCGCGCCCTGCTCGCGCAGCTCGTCGACTGGAAGCTTGTCCTGGTACTCGTCGAAGTCACGCACGCGCTCCTCGACCGGACGCTTGGGCCCGTTGACGCGCTCGATCCTCAGGAAGCCGCCGAGCTCACCCATCGCCGTCCACCCTGTGTCCGTCGGGGGCCACACCCGCGACGAACGTCTCGTCGTCGTGGGCGGGGTGGCGCTCGTGCGCCGGCGGCTCGCCGTGAAGGCCCGCGATGTCGTGGGCGCGCGCGGTGCGTTCGGCGAGCGCGCGCTTGTAGTCGCGCGGCATCACCTTGACCCACGCGCCGGCGAGCGACTCCCATTCGCGCAGGACGCGCGAGGCGACCGGGCTGCCGGTCCGCACACGGTGCTCCTCCACCAGCGCGCGCACCTCCGCGAGATCGTCCTCCGCCGGCAGCTCGAGCTCCACGAGCTCCGTGTTGCAGCGCGCCGGGAAGGCTCCTGCCTCGTCGAGCACGTACGCGATGCCGCCGCTCATGCCGGCGGCGAAGTTGCGCCCGGTCGGGCCCAGCACGACCACGCGGCCTCCCGTCATGTATTCGCAGCCGTGGTCGCCCGTCCCCTCGACGACAGCCCGCGCGCCCGAGTTGCGCACGGCGAAGCGCTCTCCCGCGAGCCCCCGGAAGAACGCCCGGCCGCTCGTGGCGCCGTAGAGGACGGTGTTGCCGACTACGACGTTCTCCTCGGCGGCGAAGGCCGCGTCGCGCGGCGGCCGGACAGCGAGCACCCCGCCCGACATGCCCTTGCCGGCGAAGTCGTTCGCGTCGCCCTCGAGCTGGAATGTCACTCCGGGGGCGAGCCAGGCGCCGAAGCTCTGACCGCCCGAGCCCTCGAGGTGGACGACGATGCACTCGTCGGGGAGGCCCGCGGCGCCGTGGCGGCGCGCGACCTCGCCGGACAGCAGCCCGCCGACCGTGCGGTGCTTGTTCTGGACCGTGACCTTGGCCTCCACTCGCTCGCCGCGCTCGAGCGCCGGCAGCGCGACCTCGATCAGGGCGTGGTCGAGGTGGTCGTCGAGCACCGGGTCCTGGGGCCGCACTCGCCGGCGCGGCACGTCCGGCGGCACGTCGAGCTCGGCGAGCAGGTTCGAGAGGTCCACCCCGCGCGCCTTCCAGTGCTCGATCGCCTCATCGGCCTCGAGCAGGTCGGTGCGCCCCACGAGCTCGTCGAAGGCGCGCACGCCGAGCTGCGCCATGTACCCGCGCACCTCCTCGGCCACCATGAAGAAGTAGTTGACGACGTGCTCGGGCCTGCCACGGAAACGCCTGCGCAACTCGTCGTCCTGCGTGGCGATCCCGACCGGGCAGGTGTTGAGATGGCAGGCGCGCATCATGATGCAGCCCATCGTGATCAGCGGCGCCGTGGCGAAGCCGAACTCCTCGGCGCCGAGCAGCCCCGCGATCACGACGTCGCGGCCGGTCTTCAGCTGACCGTCCGTCTGCACCACGATGCGATCGCGCAGGCGATTGAGCACCAGCGTCTGCTGCGTCTCGGCGAGCCCGATCTCCCACGGCACGCCGGCCGAGTGGATCGAGCTGACCGGCGACGCGCCGGTGCCGCCGTCGTGGCCGGCGATCACCACGTGGTCCGAGTTCGCCTTCGCGACGCCGGCGGCGACGGTGCCGACGCCGACCTCCGACACGAGCTTGACGCTGATACGGGCGCTCGGGTTCGCGCAGCGAAGATCGAAGATCAGCTGCTTGAGGTCTTCGATCGAGTAGATGTCGTGGTGCGGCGGCGGTGAGATCAGTCCGACGCCCGGCGTCGAGTGGCGGATGCGGCCGATGTACTCGTCCACCTTGTCGCCCGGAAGCTGGCCACCCTCGCCCGGCTTCGCGCCCTGCGCCATCTTGATCTGGAGCTCGTCGGCGTTCACGAGGTAGTGCGTCGTCACCCCGAAGCGGCCCGAGGCGACCTGCTTGATCGCCGAGCGGCGGCTGTCGCCATTCGGATCCGGGCTGAAGCGGCGCGGGTCCTCCCCGCCCTCGCCGGTGTTCGACTTGCCGCCGAGCCGGTTCATCGCCACCGCGAGCGTCTCGTGCGCCTCGGTTGAGATCGAGCCAAGCGACATGGCTCCGGTCGCGAAGCGCTTGACGATCTCCTTCGCGGGCTCGACGTCCTCTATCGGGATCGGCGGCCCCTGAGGCCGCAGCTTCAACAGCCCGCGGAGCGTGGCGCGCCGTCTCGACTCGTCGTTGACCATCTCCGCGAAGTCCTCGTATGCCTTGCGACCGCCGTGGCGCACGGCGTGCTGCACCGCCGCGATCGTGTCCGGGTTCCACTGGTGGTGCTCGCCGTCGACGCGCCACGCATGGACGCCCCCGACCGGGAGGCGCTCCTCGGTACGCGGATAGGCCCGCTCGTGACGAGCGAGCGCCTCGCGCGCCAGCACGTCGAGACCGATGCCGCCGATGCGAGACGTCGTGCCGCAGAAGTAGCGCCGGACGAGGCCGCGCTCGAGACCCACCGCCTCGAAGATCTGCGCGCCCTGATAGCTGCGCACGGTCGAGATCCCCATCTTCGAGATCGTCTTGAGCAGGCCCTTGCCGACCGCCTTGACCATGTTGCGTTCCGCCACGTCAGCGCCCTCCACCCCGGGCAGCAGGCCGCGGTCGAACATCTCGTAGAGCGTCTCGAAGGCCAGATAGGGGTTCACGGCCGAGGCGCCATAGCCGAGGAGGCAGGCGATGTGGTGCACCTCGCGCGGCTCGCCGGACTCGACGACCAGCCCCGCCTGCAGGCGAGTGCCCTCGCGCACGAGGTGGTGGTGCACGCCGGCGACGGCCAGCAGCGCCGGCACCGGCGCCCGCTCGGCGCCGGCGGCGCGATCCGAGAGGATGAGGATGTTGTCGCCGGCGTCCACGCAGGCGGACGCCTCGCGACAGAGCCGGTCCATCGCTCGCACGAGCCCGTCCGGCCCCTCCGCGACCGGGAACGTGGCGTCCAGCGTGTCCGCGTGGAAGATGTGATGGTCGACCTGGCGCAGCTTCTCGAGCTCCGAGCTCGTCAGCAGCGGCTGCGAGATCACGAGCTGATGCGCGTGCTCCGCCATCTCGCCGAGCAGGTTGCCCTCCGGCCCGACCGAGGTCGACAGGCTCATCACGATCTTCTCGCGGATCGGGTCGATCGGTGGATTCGTGACCTGCGCGAAGAGCTGCTTGAAGTACGAGTAGAGGAGCGGCTCGCGGTCCGACAACACGGCCAGGGCGAAGTCGTTGCCCATGGACCCGATCGGCTCTTCACCCTTCGCGCCGCCCATCCCGGCCAGCGTGACCTTGAGGTCCTCCTGCGTGTAGCCGAAGAGGAGCTGCCGAGTGCGCAGAGGGTCCGCCGCGATCTCCTCGGGCGCGACGTCGGGCATGTCATCGAGGTGGACCGTCCGCTCCGCGTACCAGCGCCCGTACGGCGTCCGCGTCGAGATCTCGCGCTTGATCTCCGAGTCGTCGACGATCCGGCCGGCCTCGACGTCTACGAGGAAGATCTTGCCCGGCTGGAGGCGGCCCTTCGCCACGACCTGGTCGGCCGGGACGTCGAGCACGCCGGTCTCGGAGGCGAGCACCACGAAGCCGTCCCTCGTCAGCTGCCAGCGCCCGGGGCGCAGTCCGTTGCGATCTAGCGTCGCGCCGATCATCCGACCGTCGGTGAAGGCGACCGCGGCAGGGCCGTCCCATGGCTCCATCAGGCAGGAGTGGTACGCGTAGAAGTCGCGCAGCTCCTCCGGCATGTCGTCGCGGCCCTCCCAGGCCTCCGGGATCATCATCATCAGCGCGTGCGGCAGGGAGCGGCCGGCGAGCACGAGCAGCTCGAGGACGTTGTCGAAGACGGCGGAGTCGGACCCGCGCTCGTCGATCACGGGGGTGAGCTTGCGAAGGTCGCTCCCGAACAGCTCGTGCGCGAGCTGCGACTCGCGCGCGCGCATCCAGTTGATGTTGCCCCGCAGCGTGTTGATCTCTCCGTTGTGGGCGATCATCCGGTACGGGTGCGCGAGCTCCCAGCTGGGGAAGGTGTTCGTGGAGTAGCGCGAGTGCACGAGCGCGAGCGCGGTGGCGATGCGCTCGTCGCGCAGGTCCGGGAAGTAGCGCGGCAGCTGGGGGCTCGTGAGCATCCCCTTGTAGACGAGCGTGCGCGAGGAGAAGGACGGGATCGCGAGGTCCTCGCCCGCGGCGCGCTCCACGATGCGGCGGATCAGGTAGATCCTTCGCTCGAACGCGCTGTCGTCGTCCAGGGTCGAGCCGACGAACACCTGCCGGATGACGGGTTCGACATCGGCCGCGGTCGGACCCGGCACGGAGGAGTCGACCGGAACGTCGCGCCAGCCCAGCAGTCGCTGATCCTCGCTGAGGATCGTGCGCTCGATCAGCGCCTGGATCTCCGAGCGCCGCACCGGGTCGGTCGGCAGGAAGCAGACGCCGACGGCGTAGCGACCCGCCTGCGGCAGCTCGAAGTCCAGCACCTCGCGCAGGAACGCATCGGGCACCTGGAGCAGGATCCCGGCGCCGTCGCCGGTGTCCATCTCGGCGCCGCTCGCGCCGCGGTGCTCGAGCGAGTCGAGCACGTGCAGGGCGCGGACAACCGTCTCGTGCGTCGGCTCGCCCGACAGGCAGGCGACCGCACCGACGCCGCATGCGTCGTGCTCGAAGCTGGGGTCGTAGAGGCCAACGGCCTCAGGTCGCCTTTGCGCGGACATGCTTCTCCTCGGAGAAAGAAAGCGGCCTTCGGCCGGAGCGAGCGCGAGATGTTAGCGGCGTGTTGGGCGGAAACGCCCGAAGATCTAGGAAGCCCGCTTCGCCGCGGAGAAGGTGAACATCTTCGCGGCGTCGATGCGCGCGTACGGCGCGGTCCCTCCCCACTCGTCCCATTCCCGCCCGTAGACGTCCGAGAGGTAGTCGCGGAAACCGCCGTTATCGGCGCTCGAGGTGTCGATCTCGTGCGCGCTGCCGTGGACGATCACCGCGAGCTCCTCGCCGCGCGTGTGGGCAGCGCTGACGGATGGCCGGCGGCGGATGTGCCGGAACCGCGCAGAGTCGTGTGCGGAGCCGAACCAGAAGCGGCCGCGATAGAAGAGGCCGTCCACCGGCGCCACCCGAGGCTCGCCGGCCGCGGTGACCGTCGCCAGGTTGAGCACCTGCACGCCGGGGAGCAGCTCGCTCAGCTCCGCCGCGGTCAGGCGCGTCTCCTCCGTGAAGATGCTCCGCAGATGCCGGCCGGCCGCGGCGTAGCTCTCGTCGAGGAGCCGCTGGAGCTCGCGCAGGTCGTCGCCCGTCTCGTGCACGACCTGCCGCACGCGGCGCCGCCGCCGTCCTGGCCGTCCGAGCCGGTGCCCGGGCACGTAGAAAACCCCCGCATTTGCGGGGGTTTTCCGTAGCTGGCCGGTAAGCCGGATTCTGTCGTGGACAGCCATCCATCTGCCCCGGCTTGCCGGGGCGGGCCGAAGCCCTGCGGCCTACCTGGGACTCGGCGGGCAGCGTCGTCGTCCCTGCTTGGCCTTGCACCGGGTGGGGTTTGCCCGGCCGGCGTGTCACCACGCCGCCGGTGCGCTCTTACCGCACCATTTCACCCTTGCCGGCGACGAGACTCACGTGCGGTCCCGCCGCTTAGGCGGTTTGTTTCTGTGGCACTTTCCCGCGGGTTTCCCCGGGTCGGATTTCCCGACCACCCTTGCCCTACGGTGTCCGGACTTTCCTCGAGGACCGGTTTTCTCTCCGGCCTCCGCGGCTGCCTGGCCAGCAGGACAAGTGTACGCTCGGGTCCCGCCTCCGACCAGCGGCGGCAAGGTCTCTCGGGAGCCGAACGGGCGCGAAAACCGAGCTATGCGTGGGAAGCCGGCCGCGACGCGTGCTTGGCACGCGAGCCGGCCGAGGACCCCGCAGAGCGACGGTTTGCAGCGCCCGGGGTCAGTGCAGACGGGTGGCGCAGGTGGAGCAGCGCCCGTGATCCGCGATCCATTCCATGCGACTGCGGCACACGGGGCACTCCCCCGCCCCGGCGGCGATCAGGCCCTCCCATACGCTGGAGATCCGCTCCTCCAGCGTGAGCCTGTCGCCGTCGGAGCACGCGCCGCCGGGGCGGCGCGCGGGAGTCGTGTCCGGCCCGCCGGGCCGGAAGTCGAGCGGCAGCAGGCCCCGCGGTGGCCGCTGGCTCGAATCCTTGGTGATCACGGGAGTCACGAGACCCTCCTGCAGACGCCGACGACGCGACCGAGGAGCTGCACGTCGCGAGTGCGGATCGGGTCCATCGCCGTGTTCTCGGGCTGGAGCCGGACATGGTCGCTCTCGCGAAAGAACCGCTTGACCGTGGCCTCCTCGCCGACGAGGGCGACGACTATCTCACCGTTCTTGGCCGTCTCCTGCGGGCGCACTACGACGTAGTCGCCCTCGAGGATGCCGGCGTCCTTCATCGAGTCGCCCTTGACGCGCAGGACGTACCCGCCGTCGTCGCCGCCCGCGATGCCCGGCATGTCGACGTAGTCCTCGATGTTCTCCTCCGCGAGCAGCGGCTGGCCCGCGGCGACTTGGCCGACGAGCGGTAGGCCTGACGGCGCGACCACCTGGCGCGCCTTGTCGACGAGCACCTCGATCGCGCGCGGCTTGGTCGGATCGCGGCGCAGCAGCCCGATCTTCTCGAGGTTCGCGAGATGAGCGTGAACCGTGGACGACGAGTTGAGCCCGATCGCCTTGCCGATGTCGCGGACCGTCGGCGGATAGCCGTGCTCGGCCGCGTAGCGCTTGATGTAGTCGAAGATCTCCTGCTGGCGCTTGGTGAGGCTCAGGTCCACCATGGGATGCCCTCCTGCGTCGCGTGATCTGGGCCTGAAACGAACATGTGTTCGACAGGCTACGGGAGCCTCCGGACGACTTCAAGGCCGCTTTCACGTACCCGGACCGGCTCTATACTTTGCGACCTCCGACGCGCCTGTGGCGGAATTGGTAGACGCGCAAGGTTGAGGGCCTTGTCCGGGGTTTCCCGGGTGGGAGTTCGAGTCTCCCTGGGCGCACTAAAAGCCCTGCTAGCCGCTTTTCGTCGTAGAACTCGGACGGGCGTTTCGACGCCGTGGTAACGCCGCACTGGCCGCGGAAGCCGGGTTCATCGATTAGCCGGACGCGGTCGACCAGCGGGCGACGGCCTACACCGCCGGGCTCGCGGCCGAGTAAGGGGGCATGGAGTCCACGCGCGCCGATGCCGCCGACGAGCTTACGAGACGCACGGGCGGCTGAGGCTCAAGCGTTCTTCGGCGAGCGGCGACTGGCTGCGATCACGGCGGCGGACGTGCGGCGCTACGTCGCCGAGCTCGTAGCCTGTGAGCGCTACAGCTCGAAGACGATCAACAACTCGCTCGTGGTGCTCCGCCTTGCCTTGGGGCACGCCGAAAAGGACGGGTTGATCGCGCGCAATCCGGCCGCCTCGAAGCCGGGTCATCGGGATCGGATCAAGCTGCCCGCCGAGCATCGCGAGATGGACTACCTGCGGCTCGAGGAGATTCCGTGCTACCTCAGCGGCTGCAGCGAGACGTATCGACCGCTCGCCGACCTGTTGATCGCTACGGGACTGCGGATCAGCGAAGCCCTGGCGCTCACGCCATCTCCATCCGTCAGGTGTCCCGCGACCGCCGAGCGCGATGAGGAGGAGCCTCGGCCCAGCCGGGCGGTACCGCATTCGGCGCCGAGAGATAACACAGCGTCGATAGGAATGCGAATGGACGACGGTGCCCCTTCCCATGTAAGCGGCACTCTCACGATCCGCCGAGCTCGCTCCCGCTGGGGACGAGGAGCAGCCACTGAGCGGATGCCGGTGCGGTCCTGTTGTGTGCGAACTCCAGCCGCGTCCCCGGGGCTCCGAGCGCCCCGGCAGTTAGAGGGCGCGCGTGGTTTGGCCGACCTCGATCAGGTGACCGTCAGGATCGCGGATGTAGCAGCGGATCTCGGCTCCGCGGTCCTGCGGCGGCGTGAGGAACTCGGCGCCGCGTCTGGTCCAGTCGGCGTACACGGCCTCAATGTCCGCCACGCGGATGTTGAGGAAGCTGCTCGTCCGGTCGGGGTCCGGCGGTGTCTCAAGCGTGACGGTCGGCTTGTCCTCGGTAGGTCCTCCGCCGACGTTGATGATCACCCAGCCGTTCGCGAGCGCGACGATCGAAGGCTCGCCCTCGAGCACGGTCTCGCCGCCGAGTACCTCGGTATAGAAACGGCGCGAGCGCTCGACATCGCCTGAGACGATGAAGTGCGTCAGGACGATCCCCTCCTTGGGTGCGGGGAACTCTGCCATCAACGCCTCCACGAGATCGTTTGGTCGGCACATCCTCGCACCCCGTGACCGCCTGCCGCGCTGTAGAGTGCCAGCCTCGCCGCGATCCGCGCGAGTTGCTTCTGCTCTGCGGAGAACCGAGCGCGGTCGTTGGCGAGGACGACCGGTATTCGTCCAAAGCAGAAGTCACCTCGACCGCTCCTGCTTCCACTTCGAGCATTCCGACGGTGACACCGGAGCTCAAGTTCCCTCCGTCGCGTCGCCAGTCTCCGCCTGGTCGAGCGATAGCGTGCGAAGGCGCCCGCTCGTCGTCCAGAGCGACAGCGACCGTAGAGACCTCGGTCTGGCTTCATCCCCCTTATGGCGACGAGGGCAATGTCCTTCGAGCGTCCAGACGAACAAGCTCGGTCCGTCCCGCCGGTCCGAGCCTGCCCCAAAGTCTGTCCCATCCGGGCCCTCCTTGGCCGTAAGTCGTGGCAGACCCATAGCCTCAGAACGGGACCGGGATGCCTCCTCAGACGCTCACGTCCTGGGGCGGCTCACTTAGACGCGCGCTCGGCGCCCGAGCCGCGCGCGGCCGACTTGCGCGCCGCGGCGCCGCCAGCGCGCTTTGTGGCGGTGCGCCTTGCCTGGACGGACCGCTTGGGCGGCGCGCGCTTAGGGCTCGGCCGGCGCTTGCCGGCCGCCGCCCTCTGGACTTGCTCGAGATCCTTCGTGAGCGTGCGCCGCGCTCGGCGCAGATTCTTGCGCGCGTCGCGCAGCAACGCGTCGAGGTCCTTGAGTAGGTCGCGCCCGCCCTTACTCAGCTCGCCGCGCAGGTCCTTGAGGGCGTGCTGCGCAGCGTCGATCGAGTCGCCCAGCCGGTCGAGTGGTGCGCTTCCGCGGGTCCTAGCGGGTCTGCCGCGGCCGGTCGTGCTGGTGCGTGCCGTTGCCTTGCCTCCTGCTCGCTCGTCTTCGTTGAAGCGTACGCCCAGCGTGGGCGACGCGCTGGTCACGGTTGGACGCTCCCACGGGTGCGCGGCTCGCCCGCGGGCGGCGCAAACGCCTCGAGTCCGCGCGCTTCGAAGCTGGCGCGGTTGTGCTCCGGGTGCGCTGCCAGCACCGCTTCACCATCGGGGCCGCGAACTTTGACAAGCCGTCGTGGTCGCGCTATTCCATGCGTGTCAGGCACTGCAAAGAAGGAGGTGGTGCTATGGCGAAAGACCTGACCGTCTTCCTCGAGGACCGTCCGGGCATGCTTGCCGAACTCGGTGAGGCGACCGGCAAGGCGGGCGTCAACATCGAGGGCATCTGCGCCCTGACGTTTGACGGGCGCGGAGTTCTCCACATCCTCGTCGAGGATGCCGCGGCCGCGCGGAGCGCCCTGGCGGACGCCGGGGTCGAGGTGCGCGACGAGCGCGACGTGCTCGTCCTCGAGCTCGAGGATCGCCCGGGCACGCTCGGCGAGATCGCCCGGAACCTCAGCGAGGCGAGCGTCAACATCGAGCTCGCGTACACGACCTTCGGCGGCGTGCGGCTGGTGCTCGGAGTCGACAAGCTCGAGCAGGCCCGCGATGCCATGCAGAAGGCCCGAACGACCGGATAGCGCTCGAGCCTCGCGAACACGCCTGGCGGCCGTCCGGGGACGGCCGCCAGCTCGTTAAGCGCGGCAGGCCGGCCGCAGCCACGTCGCTGCGCGCGACGAGGACGATCGGATCAGTGATGTCGGGGGTGGCAACTACGACCCGTTCCCGCCGGTCCCCGCAGGCGGCACCCGCGGCGCATACCCGACCGCCGCCGGGAGCGGCGGCAGGGTCACCGGTTGATCGCCCGGCGGGCTCACAACCCCAACGCGGCCGACGTCGATGTCGTCCCGTTCCCGTGCACGTGCTAGGACGTCCTCCAGAACGGCGCCGGCCTCGGCAAGCGACTTCGCCTGGAAGGTGAGAAGCACTGTCGCCTGCACCTTCATGACCATCACCTCCGACCGATGAGCTCTTGGCCTACCGATCCCTCGCTCGGCGGCCTCGGCCGCGTGAAGACGCTGAGATGTCACGCTTCCGGCAAGCCCGACCCTAACCTGCGGCGAACCCAGTTCGGGCTGTCGGTGAAGTCGGTGACTCCGACGAGCGCCCGTGGCGGCCGGCCCTTGGTCGCTGCGCGATCGATCGAGCGGGCCGGGCCTACTGTTCGCTCTCCGCCGCGGCCTTCAGTTTCTCTAGCGAGGTCTCCCAGCGCTTCTTGATGTCGCGCGTCGCGATCGGCGCGGCCAGCTTGCCGAGGCCCTTGAAACTAACGTCGTCCTCGACCCGCAGAGAGGTCCCTCTTGGAGACGGGCTCAGGCTGTAGCGCACGTGCCGGGAGAAGGTCTTCCCCTCCTGGTCCTCCTCGAGCACGCTCGGCGCCTCCGAGCGGGTCACCCGCGCGTCCACCTCCTCCTTCCTACGGGTGCGGTAGAGGTGGTCGTCGCGCGTGTCGGGTCCCGGATAGTCCGCTGAGCGTGAGCGGGTCTCGAGGTAGCCCTCGAGCCAGCGCTCCGGCGTGCCGATCGCCCGCCAGACGTCTTCGGGTGGCCGCTCGATGTCGATGGTCTCGCTGAACTGCGGCATGACTCCTCCTTCCATTCCACGATGACGCTACTCCTCGCGCAGGACCCGTCAAGGGCGCTGAACTTCGGCTCGAACATGAGTCGCCCGGGGCGGCATTCAAGCCCAGGGGGACCGCCTCGAGCGCCTCGGGGTGGTCCTCCACCGCTCCGCGCGCCGGTCGGGTTCCCTCTCCACCGCTCCGCTTCGGCTGGCCGCCGGATCTCAGGGCCGCCGCGCTCGCGCATGGCGCGGCGGACCCTTTGCTTCGAGCGTCTCGTGCAGGCGCTCAAGAAACACCACCTGCGCGGGGTTGATCCTGCGACGCGCTTCGGTCAGGGCGAACCACTGCACGCGGTCGACCTCGGGGAACTCGCGCATGACGCCCGAGCGCGGCGGCCACTCGAGCGTGAACGTGTTGCTGAGCACCCCCGCCGGGTCGAGGTCGCCCTCCGCGGCCCAGGCGGTCACGAGCTTGCCGCCGGCCTGCCTGGTGATGCCGAGCTCGCTGAGCGGCTGGGCGGGCGGC
>JBKPHS010000162.1:0-3428 GCA_046729975.1 Actinomycetota bacterium | reverse complement strand
CCGGGGCCGACCATGGCCAGCGCCCCGTCGAGGTAGCGCTCGGACACCGCCTCGTACTCGTGCACGAGCTGCGGGACGACGCACGCGACGATCGCGCCGTTCACGTCCTTCAGCGTGAGCCCGCGCAGCCCGAGCAGTCCGGCCAGCACGGTCGCGAGCTCGTCCGCCGTCGTCTCGCGCACAGTGGAAAGCCGCCAGTGCTCGGCCAGCTGGCCGTCCCGAAACATGCCGATGTGCGTCTGGGTGTTGCCGCAGTCGACCGCGAGGAGCATGGCCCGATTATCGCCCTACAGCCTGCCGGCACGTTCGACGCGCTGGCCCTCGAGGGCGTCGAGCGCGCCGGCGAGCCGAGTGCCGTCCGGGAGCGTGAGGTCGGGATCGAGCTCGAGCAGCGGGACGAGCACGAAGCGCCGCGTCAGAAGCTCGGGGTGCGGGAGCGTGAGCCGCTCGGAGGAGTGCTCGAGGTCGCCGAGCAGCAGCACGTCGACGTCGATCACCCGCGGCCCGTGGCGCGGGCCGCCGCGCTCGCGACCGAGATCGCGCTCCACGTCCTTGCAGGCATCGAGCAGCTCCTCGGGGCCAAGCTCGGTCTCGACCGCGAGGCAGGCGTTCAGGAAGTCCGGCTGGTCGGGCATCTCGCCCTGCGGCTCGGTCTCGTAGACCGAGGAGCCCGCAACCACCTCGATGCCCTTTCGCTCGATGAGGTCGCGCGCGGCGCGCAGGTTGCCGAGGCGGTCGCCGACGTTCGAGCCGAGGCCGAGATAGCCCCTAAGGCTCAGTCGCGCTCCTTCCAGACCTCGACCGAGACCTCGTCCACCGGCAGCGGGATCGGCGGCTCGGGCTTGGTGGCCCGTACAGTCACGAGGTCGGCCCCGTAGCGGTCGATCATCCGGTCGGCAATGGCGGAGCAGAGCCGCTCGAGCGTCTTGTAGGAGCGCTCCTGGGCCGCGAGCGCGACCTGCTGGCAGACGTCCGCGTAGTCGATCGTGTCCTCGAGCCGGTCGGTGACCGTCGCGTCGGCGGAGTCGAGCTCGAACGAGAGATCGAACAGAAGCCGCTGCCCGACCTCCCGCTCGGCGGCGTCCACCCCGTGGTGCGTGTACAGGGAGAGCCCGGTGATCTCGATGGTCACGCCGGGCTCGCCGACGTCGCGCTCCTCGTCCGGCTCGTCCTCGGCGCGGTCCAGGCTGTCGTCGTGCTCGTCCATCACTTCGACCGCAACGTAGCAGCGGCCACCAGGAGCGCATCGACGACCTCCGCCACGTCGTGCACGCGGAACACGGCCGCCCCTCGTTCGAGCGCGAGCACGTTGGTGGCGATCGTGCCGGGCAGGCGATCCTCGACCTCCCTGCCCGTGAGCTTGCCCAGGAAGCTCTTGCGCGAAGTGCCGATCACGACCGGCCGCCCGATCGCGACGATCTCGTCGAGCCGGCGGATCAGCTCGAGGTTGTGCTCGACCGTCTTGCCGAAACCGATGCCGGGGTCGAGCCAGATCCGGTCCTCGTGGATCCCCTCCTCGACGGCCAAGGCCAGCCGCTCCTCGAGGAACGCCTTGACCTCCGAGACGACGTCGTCGTAGCGCGGGGCCTCCTGCATCGTCCGCGGGTCGCCGAGCATGTGCATCAGGCAGCAGCGCGCCTCTCCATCGGCGACCACGCCGGCCATCTGCCGGTCGAAGCGGAATGCCGACACGTCATTGACGATGTCGGCGCCGGCCTCGAGCGCGGCCCGCGCGACCGCTGCCTTGGCAGTGTCGATCGAGATGGCCGCCTCCACCGCGCCGGACAGGCGTGCAACGACCGGCAGGACGCGCCGCAGCTCCTCCTCCAGGGCCACAGGCTCGGCGCCCGGGCGCGTGGACTCGCCACCGATGTCCAGGATGTCCGCGCCCTGTTCGGCCAGCTTGCGCCCGTGCTCGACCGCCGCGTCCTCTTCGAGGAACAGCCCCGCGTCCGAGAACGAGTCGGGCGTGACGTTGACCACACCCATGATCAGCGGCGTCCGCTGGCCGGTCATCGCCGCAGCGTAGTCGCGGCGCGTATCAGTCAGCGTCCGCGACGGTAATCGGCACGCGCTGGACGGCGTTGTTGGCGAAGCCGTCCAGGTTCCACGGAGGGTCGTCCGGCTGATCGTTGCCGGCCGCGTCGCGCGCGCGGCAGCACAGCTCGTGGTCGCCCGGCTCGGCCCGCCACTCGAACGACCAGGCGCGCCATGCGAGCGGCGAGGGCTGGTCGCCGAGGTCTGCCACCGACCAGGTCTCGCCGCCGTCGGCGCTCACCTCGACCGCCTCGATCGCGCCGTGGCCTGACCACGCGCGGCCCTCGAGCCGGCAGCTGCCCGGCTGCAGCAGGCGGCGGCGGGTGAGGAAGTCCGGCACGCCGGGCGGCGCCATCAGGGCGCGCGGCATCATGCGCGTGACCGGCTCCCCCTGCTCGTCGGGCGAGCTCCTCAGCCTGTAGGTGCGCGCCTGCTGGTATCCCTCGAACGGCTCGGTCAGCGCTGTGATGCGCGCCAGCCACTTGACGCTCGTCATGCCGTACCAGCCGGGCACGAGCAGTCGCACGGGGAAGCCGTGCTGTGGAGGGAGGGGCTCCCCGTTGATCGCATAGGCCAGCATGACCTCGTCGCGCAGCGCCTCGTCGCGCGGGAGGCTGCGCTCGTAGAAGTGCTCGACTCCGCCCTGCACGCCGCGGTCGAGGCCCGTGAACTGGACCTCGATGGTCCGCTCGCCGAGGCCAGCCTCCTCGAGCAGCGGGCGGAGCGGCGTGCCCGTCCACTCGGCCGTGCCGACCGCCTCGGTGAGCCAGGGCTGGCTGACCGGCCGGGGCTCGATCAGCGCGCGCCCGTTGCCCGCGCACTCCATGGTCACCGCCGACGTGACCGCGGGCCGGGCTCGGACGTCGTCGAGCGAGAGCGACAGCGGCCGATCGACTTCGCCGCCTATCTCGAGCTGCCAGGTAGCGGGGTCGACCGCCGGGATGTCGAAGTGGATCAGGAGGTAGTGAAGGCCAAGCGGCGTGATCGGCCAGCGCAGCGCCTCGAGCGGCATCCCGTGGTTCCGCGCGGCGAGCTGAAGCTCCTCGCGCGTGATGCGCTCGTCAGCGACCGTCAGGGGAGGAACCGACCCCTCCATGGCGCCATTCTAAGTCTTAGCCTGGGTCTACTCGGCTGGCGTGCGTTTCCGCGCCAGAGGCCCAGCTAGGCGCCGACGCGAACGGAAGCGAGCCTGAGCCTTGGCGCGAGGATCACGACGCCAGGCTGCGTCCGGCCGACCCCAGCACCGCGCACTGCTCGGCCACCGCGTCTGCCATGGCGGCTTCCGCGGCGCGCCCCCACGAGCGCGGGTCGTAGGCGGCCTTGTCTCCCACGCCTCCGTCTATCTTCAGCACGCCCGCATAGTGGGTGAGCACGTGGTCGGCGACCGCGCG
>JBKPHS010000161.1:0-2913 GCA_046729975.1 Actinomycetota bacterium | reverse complement strand
AGGAAGTCGCCGTCCACGAACTCGCCGGTGTCGTCGATGAAGAAGCAACGGTCGGCGTCGCCGTCCCAGGCGATGCCGAGGTCCGCGCCCTCCGAGAGGACCTTGTCGATCACGAAGGCGCGGTTCTCGGGCAGGAGCGGGTTCGGCTCGTGGTCGGGGAAGTTCCCGTCGGGCGTCCAGTAGGTCCTCACCTGCTCGAGCGGCAGGCGGTCGAGGACCGGTCCGGCCATCGGCCCGGCCATGCCGTTGCCGCCGTCGAGCACCACCTTCATCGGACTGACGGCGCCCGTATCGATGAACTTGATCACGGCGGCGTGGAAGTCCTCGTAGACGTCCTCCTCCCAGACCACTCCGGGCGGCTGAGTAGGTGCCGGGAAGGATGCGTCCAGGACGATGCGCCTGAGCTCGTCGATGCCCGAGTCGCCCGATAGGGGGATCGCGCCCCGCCTGACGAGCTTCGCGCCCGTGTACTGCTTCGGGTTGTGCGAGGCGGAGCACATCAGGCCGCCGTCGAGCTCACGCGCGCCGACGGCGAAGTAGAGCATCTCCGTGCCGACCATCCCGATGTCCATCACCTCCGAGCCTTCGTCGGTGATGCCGTCCTTGTAGCGGTCGGCCATCTGGGGCGCCGTGACGCGCATGTCGCGCCCGAGGCCGACACGAAGCTTGGTCGTCGGGACGTCGTACTCGGCCGCGAGCACTCGAGCGAAGGCGCGCCCGATGCGATAGGCCACGTCCTCGTCGAGCTCCTCGCCGTAGACGCCGCGGACGTCGTACGCCTTGAAGATCCCGGGGTCGATCGCCACGGCCACCCCGCGGAGGCTACGAGAACGCCTCGCTGAGCGCCCTCCAGGAGTCGTCCAGGCTCTGCGGCAGGACGCGCGTGTCGGCGATCACGGGCATGAAGTTCGTGTCCGCGGCCCAGCGCGGGACGACGTGCTGGTGCACGTGGTCCGCGATTCCCGCGCCCGCGACGTCTCCCAGGTTGATGCCGATGTTGAAGCCATCGGGCCCGTAGACCTCCCGGAGCGCCTCGAGCGAGCGGTTCGTGAGCCGCGACAGATCGAGGAGCGTGTCGTCGCCGAGCTGCTCCAGCGAGGGCACGTGCTCGTACGGGGCGACCATCAGGTGGCCGCTGTTGTACGGGAAGGCGTTCAGGATCACGAAGCAGCGCTGACCCCTGTGGACGATGTACGCCGCCTCGTCGTCACCCTCGGCGGGCTTCGAGCAGAAGATGCACTCGTCGGGCTTGGGGCCCTTGATGTACTCGAGGCGCCACGGCGCCCAGAGCCGCTGCTCGGCCACCGCCCGACTGTAGTGGACCGCTCGCGCGGACTTACGAGCGGTGCGCGAGCGCGACGCAGAACATGGTGCCCTCGCCGGCGATCCGCTCGAGCCGCATTCCCGCGCCTGCAGCCGCATGCTCCACGGAGCCGAGGTCGAGCGCCGAGCCGAGCCAGGCCGGGTGCCTCTGGCCCCGCGGGCCGCGCCGTGCCGCGGCCGCGAGTGCCAGCCTGGCGCCGTCGCGAGCCCGCTGCCGGCGGTGCACGGCCGGATCGTTCGAGAACTGAAAGACCGCCCAGCCGCCGGGCCGCAGCGCGCGCCCCATCTCGCGGACGTAGTTCAGGCTGATCTCGGGGTCAGGGATGTGCTGCAGGGTGACGTGGGAGATGCACGCGTCGGCGCTCGAGTCGGCGATCCCTTCCAGCGACGACCCGTCGCCGAGCAGCCACTCCACGTTGGCGAGGTCGGCGTTGTGCCGCCTCGCGAGCGCGAGCATTTCGGGCGAGACGTCAACCGCGCGCACGTCCCTCGCCCGCGCCGCGATCGCGCGCGTGAGCCGTCCGATTCCGCAGCCGATCTCCACCACCGAGTCCGCGCGCGCCAGCCGGACGCCGGCGATGCCCAAGAGCGTCTCGAGATCCGACTCCCCGGACGCCCAGAAGCGCTCCTCCTCCGGGCGGCCGTACTCGAGGCGGTTGTCGACGAAGTAGAACGGGTCCTCGCGGGCGCGCCGGTCCCAGAAGCGCCGCATGCGCCTCTTGCTCACGGCGGCCCAGCTACAGCCAGCCGCGGTGGCGGAAGTAGCCGAGCATGCCGACCAGCAGTCCGGCCATGCTCGCGATGATCACCCAGAAGGCGGTCTCGGAGCCCTCGCCGGGCACGCCGACGTTCATGCCCCAGATGCTCGCGAGCAGCGTCAGCGGAAGGATCACGACGCTGAACGCCGTCAGCACGCGCAGGATGTCGTTCACGCGGTGGGAGAGCACCGACTCGTTCGTGTCCTCGAGCGCCTCGACCACCTCCTTGTAGTTCTCGAGCATGTCCCAGATGCGCTCCGAGGCGTCGACGATGTCGTCGAAGTAGAGCTCGAGGTCCTCCGCGATGTAGCGTTGCTTGCTCCGCTCGAGGTCGCGCAGCACCGGGCGCTGCGGCCGGATGATCTTGCGGAAGTTGATGATCTCCTGCTTGACGTTCGAGAGGTCTCGCACGACCTCCTCGGAGCGCCCCTCGTCGAAGATCTCCTCCTCGAGCCGGTCGAGCTTGTTCCCGATCTTTCGCAGCATCGGGAAGCAGTAGTCGAAGGAGTCGTCGACGACCTTGTAGAGCAGGTAGCCCGCGCCCTTCGAGAAGAGCTGCTCGCGGACCTCCTCGTTCGTGCGGCAGCGCTCGAACAGGTACTCGACCGGCTGGAGCGGCTCGTTCGGCAGCGTGATGATGAAGTCCGGCCCGACGAAGATGTCGAGCTCGCCGGCGTTCAGGCGGCCGACGGCCTTGTCGTACACCGGGAAGTTCAGGACGATGAAGAGGTAGTCGTCGTACTCGTCGATCTTCGGCCGCTGGTTGCGCGAGCGGACGTCCTCGTAGTCGAGCGCGTGGAACTCGAAGTGCTCTTCCAGCCAGGCCTGGTCG
>JBKPHS010000160.1:0-15532 GCA_046729975.1 Actinomycetota bacterium | reverse complement strand
GATCGAGCGCAACGGCCTGACACCAGCCCGGATCGAGTTCACGGACGAGGCGCTGATGCTGATCATCGACGGTTACACGCGCGAGGCCGGAGTGCGCAACCTCGAGCGCGAGATCGGCGCCGTCTGCCGCAAGGTGGCGCGCGAATTCGCCGAGGGCACGCGCACGCGGAAGCGCGTGATCCGGCCGCGGCAGGTGACGGAGCTGCTCGGCCGGCGGCGGCGTGTGTCCGAGCTGGTCGGCCGTCGCACTGGTCAGCCGGGGGTGGCGACCGGACTCGCGTGGACCCCGGTCGGCGGCGAGGTCCTCTTCGTCGAGGCGACCGCCTTCGACGGCGAGGGCAGGCTACGTATCACGGGTCAGCTCGGCGACGTGATGCGCGAGTCGGCCGAGGCGGCGCTCGCCTGGGTGAGGGCGAACGTGTCGAAGTGGGGCGCGACGGTGCCCCCCGACTGGTTCAGGGAGCACGACATCCACATTCACGTGCCGGCGGGGGCGGTCCCGAAGGACGGGCCGAGCGCGGGCGTGACGATGACCACGGCCCTCGTCTCGCGAGTCACCGGGCGGCCGGTCCGGTCGGACACGGCGATGACCGGCGAGATCACTCTGAGCGGGAATGTGCTTCCGATCGGCGGCCTCAAGGAGAAGTCGCTGGCGGCGCAGCGCGCCGGCCTGAAGCGCGTGATCGCACCGAAGCTCAACGAGCCCGACCTGGACGACATCCCGCAGCACCTCCGCAAGGACATCGAGTTCGTCTTCGTCGACAGGATCGACCAGGTCCTGCGCGAGGCGCTCGAGGCCGAGGTTCCGAGACGCAAGCGCGCGCCCACGCGCCGGCGCGCGCAGCGCGAGCGGGTCGCCGCCAGGAGCCGCTAGCCGACGCTCACGGCGCGGGCGGGGCGAGCACCTGGCGGAGCCTCTCGAGCATCTGCTCCTCGCCC
Organism: Actinomycetota bacterium; assembly: GCA_046729975.1. Classification (GTDB taxonomy): domain Bacteria; phylum Actinomycetota; class Thermoleophilia; order Solirubrobacterales; family Thermoleophilaceae; genus JBKPHS01. The sequence goes on along the minus strand of JBKPHS010000160.1, from coordinate 14,593 downwards.
TCGCTCACGCGCTGGGCGTTGAAGCCGAGGAAGCCGCCCTCCTTCGCGGCCTCGGCGGAGCTGCCGGCGGCCGTGAGGAGCCACCGGCGGAAGGCGGCCGCGTCCTCGGGTGTCGCCTTCTGCGTCACCAGCTCGTTAACGGCTCGAAGCTCCTCCAGGATCTCCTGCCCGGCCAGCGCGCCTCTCGGCTTGAAATCGCCAAGCGGACTATGGCGCTGCCGCACCTTCTCGATCACGCTCTTGGCGACTGCATCGACAAGCTCACCATGGCCGCCCGACTGGCCCGCCTCCGTCACGGTCCTGATCGCCGCCGTCGACTCCTTGATCACCTCGATAGGGCCGCCGGGGTCGGCAAACGTGATCGCCATGCCCGCGACGATCGGCGCACGCTCGAGCCGCGACCACTCCTCGTCGGTGAACTGGTCTCTGGTCGTCATGTCAATGAACGCTACCGACCCACGCGGCCTGGGGGCTGGGGGCTGGGGACTGCCGTTTCCGTGTCCCGGTGCCCCGACCCGGGTATTCTCGCCTCCACAGCAAGCGGACGAGGAGAGCCATGGCAAGACAGAAGAAGGCCGCGAAGGTGGGAGCCGGTGCGGTCGCCGCGGGCAAGGCCGCTCGCTCGAATCCCTATGTCCAGCGGCTCGTCGAGGACGAGGAGCTGCGGGACAACCTGCGCACCGCGTTCCAGTCGGCCAAGAAGGCCTACACACGCATGTCGAACGGAAAGGGCCCCGCGAAGGCCATCATGGACGACAGGAAGACGCAGAAGCAGCTGACGGAGGCCGCCGCCAACCTGCGGCAGGCCGCCGACTCGCTCCGGGGCGCGAAGTCCCGGCGCAAGCGCAAGCGCCGCGGCAGCAAGCTGCTCCTCCTGATCGTCGGCGCAGGCATCGCTCTCGCCCTGAGCGAGGGGCTGCGCAAGAAGGTGCTCGACGGCCTGTTCGGAGCGGAGGAGGAGTTCGAGTACACCTCGACCACCACCGCGGATACGGGCGGCGCTCCCGTCGGCAGCACGTCGTAGCCCGCGCTGGATCGATCGACCGCGAAGGGCGCCCACGGGCGCCCTTCTCATTGCGGGAAGAGTTGCTGCGGCGCCAGGCCGAGCGCCGACGCCAGCAACAGCCTGATCCGCGCCTTCCACGGCGAGGCCTGGCCGGCAAGGATCGCTCCCCGGCGCGCGAGGTCGGTCTCAGAGCCCTCGAAGCCGTACGTTCCCACCAGCGTGCCGCCCTCTGCGGGACGCGCGCAGACCACGACAGGCACACCGGCGGCGAGCGCGCGGTCGAGGCCCGGGAGCATCGCGAGGGGCACGTGACCGGCGCCGAGCGCGATGAGCACCAGAGCCTCGGCGCCGCGCTCGAGAACGGCGTCGATGTATTCGGATCCCATCCCCGCGGCAGCCGCCACGATCGGCACCTGGCCGCCGAGCGAGACCGCGGCGATCTCCGCCGGACTGCTCACCGGGTCGCGCCGCCGCCGGCGCGCCGCGAGCCGGACCTGGCCTTCCCGCACCTCGCCGAGGGGAGTGGGCGAGCTGAAGGCCGCTGGGCGCCAAGTGTGTGATTTGACCGCGTCGGAGCCTGCGTGGATCACGCCGTCGAAGACGACGAGCGCCCCGAGCCCGTGTGCCGCGGGCGAGCAGGCGACCCGGACGGCGTCGAGCAGGTTGGCCGGACCATCGGCCCCGGTCGAGCCGGCCGGGCGCATCGCGCCCGTGATCACGAGCGGCGCGCCTTCGGCCGGCCAGACATGGTCCGCGAGGTCCGCCGTCTCCTCGATCGTGTCGGTGCCCTGCACGATCACCGCCCCCGTCGCGCCGGCCTCGAGCCCGGCGGCGCCCGCAGCCACTGCGCGCGCCATCGCGGGCGGGTCGAGCTGGACGCCGGGGACGTTGGACAGCTGCTCGGCGCAGACGTCGGCCAAGCCGCCGAGCTCGGGGACCGCGCCGAGCAGTTCCTCCGCGGTGCGCGCCGGGTGCGCGGGGCTGCCGGCCATGGCGATCGTGCCGCCGGTGGCTACGAGGTGCACGCGAGGCGCGGCGGCGGACACGGCGCGAGAGTATCGTTGAGCCCGCTGGCCGGATGCGGTTCTGTCGTCCCATCTGGTTGGCCGGCCAGCTAGCATCCGGGCAGTGGAAGCGTCGGTCAAGACGCCTTCGGAGCGGGCGGCGGCCCGGCTCGAGAGCGAGAAGGCTCAGCGGATCGTCGCGGCGATGCGAGCCAGCGTGGCCAGGCGCGGAGCCGCCGCGTCCACGTTCGACAACGTCGCCCGCGAGGCGGGGGTGTCTCGGGGGCTGTTGCATTACTACTTCGGCTCCAAGGAGCGGCTGCTCGCGGAGGTGGTGCGGCTCGACTGCGACATTCGCATGGAGTCGCTCGACGAGGGGTTGGCTGGCGCGGACTCGATCGACGCTCTCGTGGAGCTGATGGTGCGCCACCTCGAGGAGTTCGTCGAGGAGGACGCGGCACCGACGCTCGTGTACGAGATGCTGAGCGCGTCGCGCCACAGCGAGGAGATCCGGGAGGAGCTCAGCGAGCTGTACAGGCGCTGGCGCGGGAACCTCGCGAGGACGCTGCTTCAGAAGCAGGAGGAGGGAGTGGTTCGGCTACGCGCGGACGCCGAGGCTGTTGCCTCCGTCCTGTTCGCGCTGGGTGACGGCATCGGCCTGCAGATCGTCTCGGACCCGTCGTGGGACAGCGGCCCGGCGCTCGACGCCGGCGTCCGCACCGCCCGCTTCCTGCTCGGCGCCTCGGACTAGCGACCGCCAGGGCGTGAGCCCTGTCACATATACCTGCGAGCGATCCGGGTAACCCTCTGGCTGGTCGGCCAACCAGGCAGTAGGGAGTCGACGCGGATGCAGGCCACCATTGACAGGCTCGAGCGGTTCGTCACCCGGCGCAGGCGCTGGATCGTCGCCGCGTGGCTGGTGCTGCTGGTGGCGGCGATCCCGTTCACCGTGCGCCAGACCGAGCACCTGACGAGCGGCGGCTTCAACGTGCCGGGCTCGGGCTCCGACGCCGTGGACCAGGCGCTCGCGGACTTCGAGGGAGCTCAGCGCGACGAGCTCGCCGCCGTGCTCGCTCTGCGCGACGGCGGGGACGCCCAGGACGTGCGGCGCGAGATCGACCGCGTCGATGCCGCTGCCGCGCGCGTCCCGCATGTCGCGATGAGCGAGCGCGTCGAGGCGCAGGCCAAGCGCCGCGCCGGCGACTCGTCCATCACTGTGGTCCCTCTCCAGCTGAGCGGGACCACGAACCAGAACGCCGACGCGGTCAGCGACCTGCGTGACGAGCTCGGCGTCGGCGAGGGAGCGCGTGGCGGAGTCGAGCCCCACCTCGTCGGCCAGCAGGCGCTGTGGGCCGGGATGCAGGACCTCACCAAGGAGGACCTCGAGGCCGCCGAGACCACCGGGTTCCCGATCGTGCTGCTCATCCTGCTGGCCGTATTCGGCTCGCTCGCCGCGGCGGGCCTGCCCCTGGCCCTCGGGTTCGCGAGCGTCGCGATCACGGGAGCCGCCATCTTCTTCCTCTCGCAGGAGACCGACATGTCGGTCTTCGTCACGAACGTCGCGTCGATGATCGGGATCGGCGTCGCGGTCGACTACTCGCTGTTCGTGCTCGCCCGCTACCGCGAGGAGGTGCGGGCCGGGATGGAGCCCGCCGAGGCGCGCGAGGTGGCGATGCGGACCTCCGGGGTCGCTGTCGTCTTCTCCGGCGTCACGGTGATGATCGCCCTCGCCGGCCTGTTCCTGGTCGACTCGACCACGATTCGCTCGATGGCGATGGGCGCGATCGTGGTCGTGGCCGTCTCGATCCTGGCCGCGGTCACGCTTCTCCCCGCGCTGATCGCGCTGCTGGGCAGGCGCGCGTACTCGCGCGGGCGCACGGCGATCGTGGTCGGCCTGCTCGTGCGCTCCTGGCGCACGCGGCGCCGTCGCCCCGGATCCACCGCCGCCGAACGGCGGCGCGCGGACTTCTGGACCCGCTGGACCGCGGCGATCATGCGCCGGCCCTGGATCTCAGCCATCGCGAGCGCCGCCGTGCTGCTGACGCTGGCGATCCCGGCGCTCTCGCTGGAGTTCGGCGACGGGGCGCTGCGCCAGTTCCCGGAGGGGAACGAGACGCGCGTCGGGGCCGAGCTCGCGGCCAGGACCGCCGGCGAGGGCGCGTCTGGGCCGATCCAGGTCGTCGCGCGCTTCGATCAGGGCGACATGCGGAGCAACGCCGCGGCCCTTCGCGTCTACGAGCGCTCGCTCGAGCGCCGGAGCGAGGTCGCCTCCGTCGCGCCCCCGCGCGCGTCGCGCGACGGCGGCTCGGCGCTGATCGAGGTGACCCAGCGCCACGACCCGGAGAGCCCTCAGTCGCGCGCTCTCGTGGACGACCTGCGAGGCCAGGCCTCACGCGGGGACGGCCTGGCGCGGGCCGCCGACGTCGAGATCGGCGGCGCCACGGCACACGTCGAGGACTTCAAGGACCTGGTCTCGGGCTCGATGTGGAAGATCCTGCTCTTCGTGCTGGCCTTCAGCTACCTGGTCCTGTTCGTGCTGCTGCGCTCGGTCCTGCTGCCGCTCAAGGCGGTGGTGATGAACCTGCTGTCGGTCGCAGCGGCCTATGGCGTGCTGGTCGCGATCTTCCAGTACGGCTGGCTCGACGGGCTGTTCGGCTTCGACTCGCTCGGCTACATCAACACGATGACCCCGCCCTTCCTGCTCGCGATCGTGTTCGGTCTCTCGATGGACTACGAGGTGTTCCTGCTCTCGCGGATCCGCGAGCGCTACGACGCTACGGGCGACACCCGGACAGCCGTGGCGCAGGGCCTGCGTGCGAGCGCGCGGACGATCACGAGCGCCGCGCTGATCATGGTCGCCGTGTTCGCGGTCTTCGCCGGCACGGGCGTGCCTTCGATCAAGGAGATCGGGCTCGGCCTGGCGGTCGCGATCGCGCTTGACGCCACGCTCGTGCGGCTCGTCCTTGTGCCGGCGACGATGGAGCTGATGGGACGCTGGAACTGGTGGCTGCCGAAGCCGCTCGCCCGCCGGCTCCCGCGTCCGGCGTTCGAGGCCTCAGGCCGCGCCGACACCGCCCGCGCCTGAGCCCTCTAGCCTGCCGCGCATGCAAGCGCTCCCGGACTGGGAGCAGGGCACGCCGGCCGTGCTGTGCGCGTCCGGGCCCCACCCGATCCCGGTCTCGACCTACGTGCGCGGGGGCGACCGCCTCGTGGTGATCGCGCTCGCCCGTCCGCGCCGGACGCTGGAGCTGCTGCGCGAGGATCCGCGCGCCGCGCTCTGCGTTCTCGGCCGCGGCGCCGCGTTCACGGCGCACGGCGAGGCGCGCGTGGCGAGGGAGCCACTCCGCTCCGCTGAGGGAATCGCCGCCGTGGAGCTGCGAGTCGAGCGCGTCCAGGACCATCTGTCGGATGGCCGCACCGAGATGCTCGACGGCGCTCGCTGGCGCTGGGCCCACCCGCGCTTCGCCGAGGGCGACGAGGCCGTGTTCGAGGAGCTGCGGGAGCTCGCCCGCAGCCTGCTCTAGGCCTAGCCCGCCCCCTTGGGCGTCTGCCACGGCTGGCGCAGCAGCCGCTCGAGCTCGTCGCCGAGCTCGTCGATCGCGATCCGCGTCTGCTGGAGGGAATCGCGGTCACGCAGGGTGACCGTGCGGTCATCGAGCGTCTGGTGGTCGACGGTGACGCCCCAAGGCGTCCCGATCTCGTCCTGACGGCGGTAGCGCTTTCCGATCGTGCCGCCGGTGTCGTACTCGGCCCACATCCGCTTGCGCAGGTCCTCGTAGATCTCGCGCGCGATCTCCGGCTGGCCGCCCTTGTTCACGAGCGGCAGCACCGCGACCTTCACCGGCGCAAGCCGCGGGTGCAGCCGCAGGACAACGCGCTCGCGTCCCTCGATCTCCTCCTCGTCGTAGGCGTCCACCATGAACGAGAGCAGGGCGCGATCGGCTCCCGCGGACGGCTCGATCACGTAGGGCACGTAGCGGTCGCCCGTGACCGTGTCCACGTACTCGAGCTTCTCGCCCGAGAACTTCGAGTGCTGGGTGAGGTCGAAGTCGCCGCGGTTCGCGATCCCCTCGAGCTCGGACCAGCCCATCGGGAAGAGGTACTCGATGTCCGAGGTCGCGCGCGAATAGTGGGACAGCTCGTCGGGACCGTGCTCGCGCAGGCGCAGGTGGTCGGCGCGGACGCCGAGGTCCGTATACCAGCGGATGCGCTCGTCCATCCAGTGCTCGTGCCAGCGCTCGGCATCCGGGGGCGGGACGAAGTACTCGATCTCCATCTGCTCGAACTCGCGCGTCCGGAAGATGAAGTTCTGGGGCGTGATCTCGTTGCGGAATGCCTTGCCCACCTGGGCGATCCCGAACGGCGGCTTCTTGCGGGAGAACTGCAGGACGTTCTTGAAGTTCACGAAGATCCCCTGGGCGGTCTCCGGCCGCAGGTAGAGGGTGGAGCCCTCCTCCACGACCGGGCCCATGTTCGTCTCGAACATCAGGTTGAAGCGGCGCGGCTCGCTCAGCTCACCGCCGCACTCGGGGCAGCTCAGCTCGCCCTCCGGCTGTTCCTCGCGCAGGTGGTCCTCGCGCCACCGCCTCTTGCACTCACCCAGGCACTGGACGAGCGGGTCGGTGAAGCCCTCGAGGTGCCCAGACGCCTCCCAGACCTTCGGGTGCATCAGGATCGCGGCGTCCAGGGCGACCATGTCGTCGCGCTCCTGGAGGACGGTGCGCCACCACTCGTTCTTCACGTTGTTCTTGAGCAGCACGCCGTAATGCCCGTAGTCGTAGGTCGAGGCGAGCCCGCCGTAGATCTCGGAGGACTGGAAGATGAAGCCGCGCCGCTTGCAGAGCGCGACGATCTTGTCCATCGTGACTTTGTCCTGCTTAGCCGCGGCTTCCATGGGCGGACAACCCTAGCGAGCGCCGTCCGGGCGGGGAAAATGCGCCAGTTTGCGCAATCGATTGTCCCCACCTGACTCCGCGGACCGTTTTCCCGGCCGCTTCCTGGGGTACCTTGGACGCCCATGGTCAACCTGGCGCTGAGAGCGACCGGTCACGTGGCAGCCTGGCTCGTCTGGCACTCGATGCGGGTGTCGCTGCTGGACGATCTGCCGGCCCCTCGCCCTCCCGCCGGCGACCAGCGCCGCTGAGCCTGGATCCAGGCTGAGCCTGCAGCCCCCTGAGCCTGGCTGAGGGGCCCGCTGGCACTCATATACTCCGAGTGCCATGCCCATTTACGAGTACCGCTGCGACAACGGCCATACCTTCGAGGTGATGCAGCGGATGAGCGACGAGCCGCTCACGGCCTGCACGGTCTGCGCCGCGCCCGTCCAGCGGGTATTCCACCCGGTCGCGGTGCATTTCAAGGGCTCGGGCTTCTATAGCACGGACTACGGCAAGAAGCGCCCGGCCGCCGCAGGCGCCGACTCGTCCTCCAACTCGAAGGGCGAGTCGTCGAGCGACTCCGGGGGAAAGCCCTCTGAGTCCGCCACGAGCTCGTCGAGCTCCGGCTCGACGTCCGGCGACTAGCCCTAGCCTCCCTCCAGCCGCTCCACCGCGCGCGCCCTCTCTTCCTCGGAGACGATCAGGCTGGTGCCGGGCCCCGACCCGGAAGGCTGGAGCACACGAGTCTTTCCCGCTCCTCCGGTCAGGAGGTCCGTGAAGAGCGCGAGTAGCCCGGGCCCCTTCATGTCCGTGCGCAAGGTGCGCGGCGCCTCCCAGCTCACCCAGGGCAGGCGGAAGAAGGTGGACGGCGAGAGGATCTGGTCGCGCATCGCCGCGATCACCTGCTGCTGGCGCCGCGCCCGCGCCCGGTCGTCCTCACCCGGCGAGCAGAAGTTCTTCCGCACCCGCGCGAAGCGCAGCGCCTGCTCGCCGTTGAGGTGATGCTCGCCCGCGCGCAGGCGGAAGACCTTGCCCTCGAACTCGTTCGATCGGATGCAGCGGCGCAGCTTTATTTCGATCCCGCCGAGCGCGTCTATCAGGTCGGGGAACTCCCGGAAGTTGATCTCGACCACGTGGTTCACCTCGAGGCCGTGACCGATGAAGTTCTCGACCGTCTCGATCATCAGCGCCGGTCCGCCGATCGCGTACGCCGCGTTGATCTTCTGCGTCCCGTGTCCGGGGATGTCGACGAGCGTGTCTCGCAGGATGGAGAGCTTCCGCACCGAGCCGAAGCCGACCCGCAGCAACATGATGCTGTCGGCGCGCCCCGGGCCCGCGCCCGGCGTGCCTTCCGGTCGCTGGTCCGAGCCGAGCACGAGCACGGTGCTGCCGCCCAGAAGGCTGCCGCCGTCGGACAGCGCGGCCTCGGTGCGGTTCGAGACGCCCTTCGTGACCTGGGCGCTGATCATGAAGACGATCAGCGAGAGCACCAGCCAGGCAGCGACCGCCACCCCCAGCCACTTGAGCACCCGTCCCACGGTGATCCGGTCGCGCAGTGGCACACCCGGGCCGCCCGGCTCCGGACGGCGGCGCCGCAGGCGGTCGCGCAGGCCGCGCATGTCATCCCGCGGGCGAAGCCTGTCGAGCAGACCCCGGCGCGAGCGGTAGACCTTGTATTCCGGCCGTTCGCCGGATTGCTGCTCGGGCATCCGGCGGGTGTATACCGTCCTCGCATGCCGCGCAGACGAGTCATCGGGTTCGACGCCGGGGGAACGAAGCTCCTCGGCGGGGTCGTGGACGACGATCTCGTGGTCCACCACCGGGTCCGCCGGGCACTGACGGGCGCCGGCCAGGCGGAGCTCCTCGACGTGATGATCGAGGCCGTGGCGGAGGCCCGCGCGGCTGCGCCCGACGTCGAAGCGATCGGGTTCGGCATCCCGGCTCTCGTCGACTGGCCGAGCGGCTACTCCCGCTTCTCCGTGCATCTGCCGCTCGACGAGATGCCGTTTCGGGAGCTCCTGAGCGAGCGGCTCGACGTGCCGGTCCTCGTGGACAACGACGCGAACTGCGCGATGCTGGCCGAGCACCGCGTCGGCGCGGCGGTGGACGCACCGTTCGCGGTCATGCTCACGCTCGGCACCGGCATCGGCAGCGGGCTCGTGCTCGGCGGGCAGCTCTACCGCGGTCCGAGCGGCGCGGCGCCGGAGCTGGGGCATATGGTCATCGATTTCGACGGGCCGCCCCACCCGGGAGACTGCCCTGGCCGCGGCTGCCTGGAGGCGTTCTGCTCCGGCACGGCGATTGGCCGCGACGGCGCAGCGGAAGCCGAGCGGAGGCCGGAGTCGGAACTCGGCAGGGCGCTCGCCGCGGGACGGGGAATCACGGGCGCGCTTGTCACCGAGCTGGCTCACGACGGCGACGAGGCCGCCTGCGACGTCATCGCCAGGGTCGGCCGCCGGCTCGGAGCCGGAATCACCGGCATCGTCAACGCGCTCTCCCCCCAGGTGGTGGTCGTGGGGGGCGGTGCGATCGCGGCGGGTGACCTGCTGCTCGCGCCGGCGCGTGAGGTCGTCGCCGAGCGGGCCCTGCCGCCGATGAGCGAGGCCGTGCGGATCCTGCCTGCCCACTTCGGCGAGGAGGCGGGCATGCTCGGGGCCGCGCTGCTCGCGCTCGATCGCGGAGGGGTGCCCGCGTGAGCGGGCGGCTCGTCGTCTGCCCGACGCCGATCGGCAACCTCGAGGACGTCACGCTCCGCGTGCTCTCGGCGCTGCGCGACGCGGACGTCGTCGCCTGCGAGGACACGCGCCGCACGCGCACCCTCCTCGACCGCTACGGAGTCAACGCGAGCCTCGTCTCCTACCACGAGCACAACGAGGATCGACGAGCGCCCGAGCTGGTGGACCGGATGCTCGCCGGGGAGACGGTCGCGCTCGTCTCCGATGCCGGGATGCCGCTCGTCTCCGACCCCGGCTACGTACTTGTCCGCGCCTGCGTCGCCGCCGGGCTGGAGGTCGAGGTGCTGCCGGGCCCGTCGGCGGCGCTGGCCGCCCTCGTGGCCTCGGCCCTGCCGGCCGACCGCTGGCGCTTCGCCGGGTTCCTGCCGCGCCGCAGGGGCGAGCTGCGGCGAGTGCTGTCGGAGCCGGGCGGGACGCTCGTGGCATTCGAGTCGCCCCGGCGCGTGCCTGCCACGCTGGCGGTGCTCGCCGAGCTCGATGCCGAGCGGCCCGTAGCCGTATGCCGCGAGCTGACGAAGGTGCACGAGGAGGTCGTGCGGGGCAGCGCCGGCGAGCTGGCGGCTCGTTATGCGGATACGGCGCCGAAGGGCGAGGTCGTGCTGGTGATCGGGGCGACTGCGGCGCCCGAACGGGACGGCGCCGAGCCCGAGGGGGTGGATGCCGTTCGCAAGCTCGTCGAGGCCGGTGCGCGCCCGCGCGCCGCGGCCGGTGTGGTTGCCAAGCTGACGGGAGGGAGTGCAAACGCGCTCTACCGCGCGGCGACCGCGGACCGCAGTTAGCGACAACGCCGTAACGAACTGCGACAGGAGCGCGACGGCTCGGGCACGCGCCGCCGCCCCCGGCATACGGTGCCGGCATGCCGCGACTGCTGCTCCTTCTCCCGCTGGCGGCGCTGCTCGTGCTTCCACCGCCCGCTCGCGCCGGCTGGGACTGGCCGGTGCAGGGAGAGGTGATCACGCCCTACCGGAACGGCGACGATCCGTACGCAGCAGGCCAGCACCGCGGCATCGACATCGCCACGGAGGTTGGGCAGCCGGTGGTGGCAGCCACACGCGGCGCAGTCACGTTCGCCGGAACGGCGGGATCGTCTGGCCTGACCGTCGCCGTGCGCACTTCCGACGGGCGCTTCGACACCTCGTACCTGCACCTCTCGGCCATCTCCGTACGGCGTGGCGACGCCGTCGATCAGGGCCAACGGCTCGGCGCCGCGGGCACGAGCGGACATCGCTCGGCGGAGCGTCCGCATCTCCACTTCGGCGTCCGCGAGGCCGGGAGCGACCACGCGTATCGCGATCCGCTCGGCTTCCTGCCGCCGCTTTCGCCACCGCCCGCGGAGCCAGAGCCGCCCCGCGGGGCCCCTGTGCCCGCTGGATCTCCCCGTGCGCCGTCGCCCGTGGCCGCTCCAGCGCCCGGTGCGGGCAGGGCTCCCCGGCTCGCGCCGCCTCAGCTCCCCGCGGGCGCCCCCGGCGGCCGGCGCTCGCCGGAGCAGGGGCCGACTCTCGAGCCGTACCCGACGGACAGGATCACACCTCGGCCCGCCGCCTTCGGGCGCGAGCCCGCGCCCGCGTCTGGTCCGCGAGTCCCAGCGCTGCGTAAGTCGACGCCGACACCAGCGCTCCGGCTTGGTGCAGCGCCGCATGGCGCCGCGGCGCCGGCGGACCGGGGCATAGACGCGCCCAATGCTTCGCGGCGCGCTGCGGGCCGTGGCGAAGGCGGAATCGACCTCGGCTGGCTCGCCGCCTGCGTGGGTCTCGTGCTAGCCGCCACGTGTCTCGGCCACCCGGATCGCGCCCGCGCGGCAGCCGGCCGCGGCCGGCGCGCCGCGGCGGTCCTGCTCAGGCCGCTCGCTGGGAGGCAGTAAGACCTGTCCCGGGGATAGCTCCAGGATCTATCCCGGGGATAGCCCCAAGTAGCATCGACGTCGATGTCCTACTACGTCACGACTCCGATCTACTACGCGAACGCGCAGCCGCACCTCGGCCACGCATACACGACGATCGCCGCCGACATCCTCGCGCGGCACATGCGTCAGCGCGGCGAGGACGTCTTCTTCCTGACCGGCACCGATGAGCACGGCGAGCCGGTCACGCAGGCAGCCGAGAAGCTCGGCATCACGCCGCGCGAGCTGGCCGACGAGACGTCCGTGCGCTTTCGGGAGCTCTCCGCGCGTGTCAACGCCACCAACGACTTCTTCATCCGAACCACGGACCCGGAGCACGAGGCGAAGGTCGCCGAGGTCGTCCAGCAGATCTACGACAACGGCCACGTGTACGAGGGGACCTATGAGGGCTGGTACTGCCCTCGCTGCGCCGACTTCAAGACCGACACGGAGATCGTCGACGGCAACAAGTGCCCAATCCACCTGATCGAGCTCACGCGAGAGAAGGAGGACAACTGGTTCTTTCGCCTGTCCGCGTTCCAGGAGCCGCTCGAGCGGCTCTACTCGGAGCGCGACGACTTCGTACTACCACGCCATCGCTACAACGAGGCCCTGTCGTTCATCACGCAGGGACTGAACGACATCTCCATCACCCGCGCCCGGCTCAAGTGGGGCGTGCCCGCGCCCTGGGATACCGATCAGGTGATCTACGTCTGGATCGACGCGCTCCTCAACTACTACACGGCGCTCTCGTACGCCCGCGAGGGCGAGGACCTCACCGACCGCTTCTGGCCGGCGACAGTTCACCTGATCGGCAAGGACATCCTCAAGTTCCACGCGGTGATCTGGCCGGCGATGCTGATGGCCGCGGGAATCGAGGTGCCGAAGCGCATCTTCATCCATGGCTACCTGCTGCTGGACGAGCACAAGATGTCGAAGTCGCTCGGCAACGTCATCGATCCCTTCAACGTCATCGACGTCTACGGGGCCGACCCGCTGCGCTATTACCTCTTCCGGGAGGTCAACTTCGGCCAGGACGGCAACGTCTCGACCGAGGGCTTCGAGACGCGCTACACGACCGATCTCGCCAACGAGTACGGCAACCTGGCGAGCCGGACGCTCGCGATGATCGGCCGCTACCGCGATGGGGTCGTTCCGGAGACCGAGCCGGCGGCCGAGCTGGTCGAGGCGTTCGACGGGCTCGCCGAGACGGTGAGCGCACGCTTCGACGCGGTCGAGATCAGCGCTGCGCTCGACGACATCTGGCAGCGCGTGCGGCTGCTCAACCGCTACGTCCAGGAGCAGGCCCCGTGGCAGCTCTCGAAGCAGGACGGCGCCGGCGAGCAACTGGACACGGTGCTCTACTCCCTCCTCGAGGGGCTCCGGGTCGTCTCGGTGCTGCTGCACCCCTTCATGCCCGACTCGTCGGAGCGGCTGCTCGCGGCGCTCGGTCGCGAGGACCTCTCGATGGACACCGCCCGCTTCGGCGCCGGCGCGGGCGGCGCTCCCATCGGCGAGCTTGCCCCGCTCTTCCCGAAGATCGAGCCGGGCGAGGCGGCGGCCTGACGCCGGGCGGTGGTCGACACCCACTGCCACCTGGACGTTTGTGAGCCGCCCGACACCGACCTCTTGGAACGTGCTCGGTCGGCCGGCGTGAACCGGATCGCGACCGTCGGGATGAACCGGGGGTCGATCGAGTTTGCGCTTCGCACCGCCCGCCGGCACGAGGACGTCTTCGCGATCGTGGGCCGCCATCCCCACGAGGCCTCCGGCTTCGGCGACGCCGACCTCGAGGAGATCGAGCTCGCGGCGCAGGATCCCGGCGCGGTTGCGATCGGCGAGACCGGCCTCGACTACTACCGCGACCGCTCTCCGCGCGAGGACCAGCGGCACGCGTTCGAGGCGCAGATCGACCTGGCCGCACGCCTCGATATGCCGCTCGTGATCCACACGCGCGAGGCGGAGGAGGACACCTTCGCGCTGCTCCGGGAGCGAGCGGACGGCGTCGCGGTGATCATGCACTGCTTCTCGGCCGCGGGCCGCCTCGACGAGTGCGTGGAGCGCGGCTACCTGTGCTCGTTCGCGGGCAACGTCACCTACCCGAAGGCCACGGACCTCCAGGCCGCCGCGCGCGACCTGCCGCAGGAGCTGCTGCTGCTCGAGACCGACGCCCCGTTCCTGTCCCCGCAGCCGGTGCGCGGCAAGCCCAACGAGCCCGCGAACGTCGCCGCGACGGCCCGCTTCGTCGCCGGGTTGCGCGGCTGCTCGTACGCCGAGCTCGAGCAAGTCGTGGAACGCAACGCCGCGCGCGCCTTCAGCTGGTGATCGACCGGCCGGGCCAGGCGAGCCTGCGGCGGCTGCGCGACTTCGGCGTGCGGCCGAACCGGGAGCTCGGCCAGAACTTCCTCGTGGACGACAACATCCTCGGCGTGATCGGGCGCGCGGCTGAGCTCGCCCCGGAGGACGTCGTCCTGGAAGTGGGCGGCGGGCTCGGCGTGCTGTCGGAGTACCTGGCGCCGCGGGTCGGGCACCTCCACGTGGTCGAGGTCGATCGCTCGCTCGAGCCGGCGCTCCAGGACGCGCTGGCCCCGTTCCCGAACACGACCCTGCACGTCGCCGACGCCCTCGATCTCGATCTCGGCGGCCTCGACCCGCCGCCGGGCAAGGTCGTCGCAAACCTGCCGTACGGGGTGGCGGCCACGCTCCTGCTCAAGTCGATCGCCGAGCTGCCGGACGCGCGGCTATGGGTGGCGATGGTCCAGCGCGAGGTGGCCGAGCGGCTCGCGGCGCCGCCGGGCTCGAAGACCTATGGCGCCACCTCGGTGCTCGCGCAGCTTTCGTGCGAGGTGCGGCTCCTGCGGCGAATCGCCGCGACGGTCTTCCATCCGGTGCCGGGCGTCGACTCCGCTCTGGTCGTCCTACGGCGAGTGGGCCCGCCGGCGGGGCCGGAGCTCGTCGCCCTCGTCCACGCTGCGTTCGCCCATCGCCGAAAGCCGCTCGGCGGCTCGCTCGCGCTGGCGCCGGGCGCGGCGCCGGGGCTCCGTGAGCGAGCCCGCGCCGCGCTCGAGCGGCTCGGCCAACCCGCCGACGCC
>JBKPHS010000159.1:0-6019 GCA_046729975.1 Actinomycetota bacterium | reverse complement strand
AGATGGCTGATCCCACGACCCCGCGCACGCGGATGACGCACGGTTACCTTCGCCGGATCGGGGTCATCGGGCTCGCCGATACCTTCGGGTATCGGCATCGCCCTGCTTCCCCCGCCCGGCTCGGTCCCGTGCGCCCCCGCGCACACGCGGCCGCGGGAACAGCCATCTAGGCCGGGAGACAGCGTGGCCGACGCTCCGGTCATCGCCCTGATCGACGGCGAGCACCATCCCTCAACGGTCAGGGACGCGCTCGACCGCCTCGCGGCCGTGCGGAAGCTCGCCGGGGTCGTCTTCTGCGGCGGTGAGGAGAAGGTTCTGAACGAGGTGCTCGAGGCGCCCGAGAAGCACTACGGACGGCCGGTCGCGATCGAGGCCGACCGCGAGCAGGCCTTGCGGCGGCTCGCCGGCGAAACGGACGCACGCGCCGTCGTCGACCTCGCCGACGAGCCGGTCCTGCCCGCAACCGAGAAGCTGCGGATCGCCTCGCTCGCGCTCCATCTCGGGCTCGCCTACGAGGCGCCCGGCACCGAGATCCGCGTGCCGCGCTACGAGCGCGTCGATTTCGACGGGCCGAAGCTCGCGGTCATCGGCATGGGCAAGCGGACCGGCAAGACGGCGGTGGCCGGCCACTGGGCGACGCTCCTGCGCGAGCGGGACGCGCGGCCGGTGATCGTCTCGATGGGCCGTGGCGGTCCGCCGGAGCCGCAGGTCGCCGGGCCGGACACGTCGCTCGAAGACCTGCTCGCGATCGTGGAGGCGGGCCACCACGCGGCCTCCGACTACCTCGAGGACGCGGTGCTGGCGCGGGTGCCGGCCGTCGGGTGCCGCCGGGTCGGCGGCGGCCTGGCGGGCGAGCCGTTCGAGTCGAACGTTCCCGAGGGGGCTCGGCTCGCGCTCACCCTCGACCCGGGCACGCTGCTTTTCGAAGGCTCGGGTGCGTGCCTGCCACCGGTCCAGGTGGATCGCACCGTCTGCGTCGTCGGCGCCCGCGCGGAGGCACTCGAGGAGATGGGACGCTACAAGCTGCTGCGCTCCGAGCTCGCTCTCGTGATGCACGGCGACAAGCGGCTGGCGGCGCTCGTGTCGGATCGCTGGAACGGACCGGTGCTGCGTTGCGAGCTGCGGCCCGAGCCGGTCGAGCGGCCGCCCGACGGTGCGCGTGTCGCCTTCTTCAGCACCGGAGCGGGGCAGCTGGCGGGCGTCGAGCCCGTGCTCGTGTCCGACAACCTCGCGCGCCGCGCGGCGCTCGAGCAGGATGTCGAGCGCGCGCTCGCGGAGAGCTGCGACCTGTTCCTCACCGAGCTCAAGGCGGCCGCGATCGATACGGTCGCGGAGCGCGCCCGCCGCGAAGGCGTTGCGGTGGGCTTCGTCCGCAACCGGCCGGTGGCCATCGAAGGCGATCTCGACGGCGCGCTCGTCAAGCTCTACGACGATGCCTGAGACGATCGTCTTCAACCGCGAGCACGGCCTGCCGTACTCGAAGGGCCTGATGGCGCAGTCGCTGTCGGCGTCGGGACTCTCGCTCGAGCTCTCCTGGCGCGTGGCGCGACGCGTCGAGGAGCGGCTCGAGGACTGGCCGCGGACGCGCATCGACGTGGCCGAGCTGCGGGAGCTCACCGAGGACGTGGTGCGCGAAGAGGTTGGCGAGGACGCGGTGCGGCGCTTCCACGACTGGCAGCGCCTCGACCGGCTGGACCGCCCGCTGATCGTGCTGCTGGCCGGTACGACGGGCGTCGGCAAGTCGACGCTGGCGTCCCTCCTTGCGCACCGGCTCGGCATCACTCGCGTGATCGCCACGGACGTCATCCGTCAGGTCCTCAGGGCGTTCTTCTCGCACGAGTTCATGCCCGCCGTGCACTACTCGGCGTTCGAGGCGGGGGAGGCCGTCGAGCTGCTCTCGGAGGAGACGGAGGACCCGGACGTCGCCGGCTTCGCGCGGCAGGCTGAAAGCGTGGTGACGGGCGTGGAGGCAATCGTGGATCGCGCCTGCCGGGAGCGCACCCCGATGGTCCTCGAGGGCGTCCACCTCGTGCCCGGCGTGCTCGACGAGGACCTGCGCTCGCGCTGCCTGCCAGTTGAGGCCGTCCTGGTGGTCGAGGACGAGGAGCTCCACCGCGGCCACTTCGAGCTGCGGGGCGGCGAGCGGCCCGCCGACCGCTACCTGCGGCGCTTCGACCAGATCCGCAAGCTCCAGGACTACCTGGTCCAGCGGGCGGAGGCGGAGGGTGTGGCGGTGATCGACATCGCGGGCGTGGACCAGGGGCTCGCGCGCGTCATGGAGCTGGTCCTCGACGCGGTAGGCCGTGTGTCATCATCGGAGCGGCAATGAAGTTGTTCATCGACACGGGATCGGTAGCCGAGGTTGAGGAGATCGCGGCCTGGGGCGTGCTCTCCGGCGCCACCACCAATCCCTCGCTCCTGGCCAAGGAGGACGGCGATCCCGGCGACATCATCAAGCGCATCTGTGAGCTCGTCGACGGGCCGACGTCCGCCGAAGTCGTGTCGAGCGATCCCGAGGGGATGGTCGCCGAAGGCCGAGCGCTCGCCGGCCTGCACGATCACGTCGTCGTTAAGACGCCGTTCTCGGAGGCGGGCCTGACCGCGGCCCGCGAGCTCACCTCGAGCGGGATTCGCGTGAACATGACGCTCGTCTTCAGCGCCACGCAGGCGCTGCTCGCCTCCGAGGCCGGCGCGACCTATGTGTCGTGCTTCATGGGACGGGTGGACGACATCTCGGTGGACTCCACCGCCGTGGTGGCGGAGATCGTCGACGCGCTGCGCTCGAGCGGCTCCGACGCACAGGTGCTGGCCGCCTCACTGCGCCACCCGATGCATCTCACGACCGCCGCGCGGCTCGGCTGCGAGGTCGCCACCGTTCCCGCGAAGGTCCTGCGGCAGTCGCTCGTGCACCCGCTCACCGAGGCGGGCATCGAGCGCTTCTTCTCCGACTGGCAGACCAAGCCCGAGTTCGGCGAATGGCTGCGCGGGCTCGTCGAGCAGAGCAAGGTCACCACCTAGCTCCCCGATGCCGGTCATCGACCGCAACGAGCTCGAGCAGAGCCCGCTGGCCGATCTGCACGCGATCGCTTCCGAGCTTGGCATCGAGGGCTACCGGCGCCTGCGGCGCGAGGAGCTGATCGGCGCCATCCTCGAGGGTCAGGGCGAGGAAGCGCCGGCGGAGGACGCCGAGAAGCCCGCGCCACGACCCCGCAGGCGCGGGCTTCGGCGCCGCGCACGCGAGGAGGAGCCGGAGCCCGCGCCCGAAGAGGCCGAGGTCGAGGCCGCAGCCGAGGACATCGAGCAGGAGATCGAGGAGGCCGTCGCGGAGGCGGAGCCCGAGCCCGAGGAGGAGCCCGAGCCCGAGGAGGAGGAGCTGCGCGGCGGGATCCTCGACATCCTTCCGAACGGCAGCGGCTTCATGCGCCCGGATGCCTTCGCACACTCGCGAGAGGACGTCTACGTCTCGCCCGCGCAGATCCGCCGCTGCGAGCTCCGCGCGGGTGACGAGATCTCGGGCCCGGTCCGCCCGCCCCGCCGCTCCGAGCGCTACCCGTCGCTAGTCCGCGTCGACTCCGTCAACGGAGGGCCGCCGGAGCCGCCGGCCGAGCGTCCGCGCTTCGAGGACCTGACGCCCGTCTTCGCGACCGAGCGGCTGCCGGCGCCCGAGGGTCTCGAGTCCGCTCCGTTCGGGAAGGGCTCCCGGGTGGCCGTCGGCGGCCCACCCGGCGCAGGCGCCACCACGTTGCTGCGGCGTTTCACCGCTGCCCTTGCCGCGGACCCCGGGCTCGAGGTCGTCGTCGTGCTCGCCGGCGTGCGTCCGGAGGAGGTCACCGACTGGCAGCGAGAGCCCGGGGTTACCGTCGCGGGCGGTAGCTTCGACCGCTCGGTCGAGGACCAGGCGCAGGCGGCCGAGATAGCGGTCGAGCGCGCCAAGCGCGCCGCCGAGAACGGGCGCGACGCCGTCATCGTGATCGACTCCCTCGACGCGCTTCCGACCGGGACGGGCCGCAGAGTCTTCGGCGCGGCGCGCAACACCGAGGAGGCGGGGTCCATCACCGTGATCGCGTCGACGGGGATGGCGGCCGAGTTCCAGCGCGTGGCCACCACGCGGATCGTGCTCGAGCCGCAGGCGGACGCGTCCCTGTCACTCGCGCCGGCGTCCGGGACGACACGCGCCGACCTGCTGTCTTAACGACGCCTCGCTCGCGGAGGGCCTCGGGATATCGTCACGGCCATGGCCCGGGAACGCACGCAAAACAGGCTGCTGCAGGCGCTCGACCCGCGGGTGCCGATCTACCGCGACAGCTACAACGAGTACTTCATGTTCCTGCTGTCGGCGGGCGGCGCCGTGGCGGGCACGCAAGTCCCCCTGTACATCGTCATGGCGATCACCGGTCTGTGGTCCGCGGTGCCGTTCGTTCTCGCCTGCGTCGCCTTCGAGCTGGGCGTGATCTTCGGCGTGGCGCGCCCGCAGATGAAGCCGTTGGAGCGCGTCGGGTGGGCAGCCATGTGGGGCACGCTCACCGCCGGCTTCGCGGTCTGCTTCTACTACCTGATCGCCAAGCCGACGCTCTAGGGCCGGTACGCGACCCGTTCCCAAGAGGGCTCGGGCGAGAGCTCGATCAGCTCCCAGTCGCGGTCCGGCTGGGCGTAGCCGAAGCTGTGCGACTCCTCGTCGAAGACGACCTCGAGCTCGCCCTCCTTGACGCGCTGGTCGAGCCATGCGCCGCGGAAGACGAGCCGCCTCAGCCAGTGGACGAGCGAGCGCTCGGACGGGCCAACAAGCTCGCCCCAGCAGGCGTTGACATGCTCACCGAGCTGGGACGTCGGATCGCCGACCTCTCCGTTCACGGCAAGGTTCACCAGGTCCTGGCGCTCGTGCTCCTCGAGGCTGCCGGATACGAACCCGAGCTTGACCGCCGCCTGCTCGACGCGCTCGGTGAAGTCGCGCTCGTTGAACGTGAAGCGCAACTCGCCGTACTCGAGCACGTAGTCCGAGCCCGATTCGTAGTTTCCCCGCTTGGTGGTGTCCATGCCAGGCCGCCCCGGGGGTCGCTCGCGGGGTCGTCGGCATTCTACGTCCGATCCCTTCCGCTCCAGGAGAGGTGCAACCGGATTTGCATCCTGCCGGGGGGCGAGCCTGGGGCTCCACCGGCTTCCTACACCTGGCATGGACGCCGACCGGAAGACGCTCCTGGTGGTGGAGGACGACGAGCGCACCTGCTCGTTCCTGCTGGACAACCTCGCGGCTGACGGCTACGGCGTGGCGAGCGCGAGCGGGACCGGCGAGGCCCTACGCGCGATCGAGGTCCGCGGACCGGACCTCGTGCTGCTTGACCTCATGCTCGAGGACGGCAACGGGCTCGACGTGCTCGACCGCGTCCGGGGCGCCGACGGCCTCGCCTGCCGCATCGACCCGGATCTGCCGGTGATCGTGCTGAGCGGGCGCGTGGGCGAGGCCGACCGCGTCCGGGGCTTCGCACGCGGGGCCGACGACTACGTAACGAAGCCGTTCAGCTACGCCGAGTTGCATCAGCGCGTGCGCGCGGTGCTGCGCCGCGTGGAGGGCCGCTCGCTCAAGGGGGTCCTTCGCGTCGGTGAGCTGACCGTCGATCCAGTCACGCGCGCGGTTCGCCTCGGGGGGCAGGCGGTTCACCTCTCGGCGAAGGAGTTCGCGCTGCTCCAGGCGCTCGCCGCCGAGCCAGAGCGCGTCTTCACGAAGCCCGAGCTGCTGCGCGACGTCTGGGGCTACAGGGCGATGGGCACGACCCGGACCCTGGACGCGCACGCCTGCCGCCTGCGCAAGAAGCTGTCGATCAGCGGGCGCCGCTACGTGCTGAACGTGCGGGGCGTCGGCTACCGCCTGACGGAGACGGCATGATCCTGCTCGCGCTCGCCGGCTGGGCGGCCGCAGCGACGGCGGCGCTGCGGGCCTTTGCGTTCGCGCGGCGGATCGAGCTCGTCGCGGACGCCGAGCACGAGCTGCGCGGCCCGCTCACGGCGCTGGGGCTCGCCGCGG
>JBKPHS010000158.1:0-7584 GCA_046729975.1 Actinomycetota bacterium | reverse complement strand
TGAGATGTTCGGGGGAGCGCCGCGGGAGGGGATCCGCTATCTCAATCACCCGGTGCGGTTCGACACGCGCCGGGCCGTCGACGTGCTCAGCCGGCAAGGTCTGCGTTGTCCGCGCTTCGCCGAGTACGCACCGGCCATCGTGGCGTTCTTCCGGGCGCACGAGGACGACCCCGCCTTCGCCGGCGGCGCCGTCGCGCCGGCGCCAGCCGTCATCCGCCGAACAGCTTCTGCATCCTCCAGAGCAGCCTGAGGCTGCCCCTCGGGCGCAGCCGGCCCTTCAACATCACGAGCCGCGGGTCCTCGCGGCCGGCGACGATGTCGACCCAGTCCTCGAGGCGGCAGCGGAGCATCAGGTCGGGCGAGTCGAGCCGCCCCTGCTCGACGCTGGTGGCGCCGTTGTCGATTCGCAGGAACCAGGGCTCGGCATCCTTGAAGTCCCACTGGATCGTCGCCGGGCGGGGCGGCGAGTGACGAGTATCGACGGAGCGCTCGACTGTCTCGAACAGCATCGCTATCGCCGCGGGGTCGCGTGACGGTGGGCCGTTCTTCTCGCCGAGGTACCCGGCACGAAGAAGCGCGAGCGCACGCTCGGCTCGCTCGAGGGGCGGCAGCTCTACGGGGAAGGGCATCGCGCCCGGCAGCTCCTCGAGGGGCAGCCCTGCGCTCCGGAGCTTGGTCTCGAACGACTTCATTCCCTCGGCGTAGATCTCCTCGAGCGTGAAGCCGAAGCACTCCACGTAGGAGAGGTCCCAGCCCGGTGGCACGAACACGGCGACGGCATAGGGCATCACCTCCCGCATCAACGCCGCGACGGAGTCCTTGCAGGAGGGGTCCTCGGCGACCAGGTCCGCGAGCAGCTTCACACCGAAGCCGATGTGGCGCTGCTCGTCCTTTGAGACGTTCTCCATGCCCGACCGGAACCCCGGAAGCAGGTCCTCCTCGGTCAGGTAGCGCTCGATGAAGTGCTGGCCAGGCTGGGCCAGCGTCGCCTCGATCACGACGTGGTAGAGCGCGATCGCCTGCGCCAGCTTGGGCAGCGAGCGGTCGCGCCGCAGCTCGTCGGCCATCCTGTCGAGTCGGGCGAAGGTCCTGCGGAAGCCCCAGGTGAGCTCGGGACGGGTGGCCTCGAGCGATCCGGCGATGTCGTCGCCGGCCTCGACGACCTCGCTCATGAAGCGGGCGAAGAACACCGCATGCCGCGCCTCGTCGACCTGCTGCGTGGCCAGGAAGTACTTCTGCTCCTCGCGCGGCGCGGCGTCGATGTAGGGCGAGAGGTTCTCGGCGACGGAGTCCTCGCCGTGGAAGAACATCGCGTAGTTCCACAGGGCCGCCCGTCGCTGGAGCTCGGAGAACCGCTCGTGCCACTGCTCGCGGTCCTCCGAGAAGTCGATCTCGGTCGCCCGCCAGTTGCCCTTCTCCCAGCGCTCGTAGAGGTCGCCGTACGAGACCGCCCCGACTCTCACCGCCCGAACTGTACCGGTGAAGGAACTCCCGGCTCGCAGGCGAAACCCGTCCCCGTGACGCGTACAGCGACTTCTGCCGCCTACACGCTCTCCGCCGAGATCCGCCAGCGCTTCGACGATTTCTCGCGCTCGCAGAAGGACGTGGGCCAGTACATCGTCGACCACCTCGACGAGGCCGCCTTCCACACGGCCGAGGAGCTGGCCCGGCGCGCCAACACGTCGAGCTCCACGGTCGTCCGCTTCGCCCAGGCGCTCGGGTTCGAGGGCTTCCCGGAGCTGCAGTCGGCGGCCCGCGAGGAGTACCGCCGCGGCCGCGAGACGGGCAACGGCCACGTCGAGCAGTTGAGCGCGCCGCCCCTCTTCCCGATCGACCAGACCGAGTTCGAGGCCGTCCTCGCCGCCGACCACGTGAACATGGAGGACACGGCCCGCAAGGTCGACCGCGACGAGGTGGTCGCGGCGATCGACCAGATCTCGCGCGCGGAGCGCATCGTGCTGTGCGGCAGCGATCAGATGGCCTTCTTCGCGAGCTACCTGCGCCACCTGCTGATGCTGCTCGACCTCCGCTGCGAGGTGGTGGCGAGCCCGAGCCAGGAGGGCCTGGCACGGCTCGGCCGCATCGACGAGAAGACGCTGGTCATCGGCTTCTCCGCCGGCCGGCCGCACCCGCTCGTAGTGCGGGCGATGAAGCTGGCCCGCCACCGCGGCGCGGGCACGATCGCCATCGTGGACGCGACCCTCTCCGAAGTCTCGAAGCTCGCTGACCAGCGGCTCTACTACTCCTCGAACAGCCCCGCGTACGTGCGCTCCCACACAGCGCTGATGAGCCTCATACAAGCGCTCGCGTATGGCGTCTACGCCCTTGATGAGTCCGCGTATGCGGATCGGATCAAGGCGTTTCGCTTGAAGTAATCGGTCCTCGGTCCTCGGTCTTCAGCCTTTGGAACTGGTTCGCCAGCTGCGGATCAGGCCGTTCAGCATTCTGCTGATGCTCCGTGCGCTGCCCACCGCGTCGTCGGGATGCTCGAGTCCCCTGGCGGCGGCGCGGTCGAGCCAGTGCTCGAGCTCGTAGGCAGAACCGCGAGCAATGAGGAGCATCCGGCTTCGGTCGCGGCCAGCTCGTCCGAGGGCCTCCGCAATGTTCGCGCCGACGGAGTCAGCCGCGCGGATTAGTTGGATGCCGATCGTCCACCGATCGATGTTCTTCCAAGCCAGCACCGATCGGTGCAGGGCATCTGATAGCCGCACGGCCTCCTGATAGACGGCCAGATCTCGGAATCCCTCCACATTGGGCTAAGCACCCGGCGTCCGAAGCTCGCCCTGAGGACCGAAGACCGAAGACCGAAGACTCGCACAACGCCCACTTGTGCGATCTAGCGGCGCTGAAGCCCGCAGGTAACATGGATTACGTGCGAAGCAAAGCCACATTCCGCGTAAAGGCGGGGCTCGCCGAAATGCTCAAGGGCGGCGTGATCATGGACGTCGTCACGGCCGAGCAGGCGCGGATCGCCGAGTCCGCGGGCGCCGCTGCGGTGATGGCGCTCGAGCGGGTGCCGGCGGACATCCGGGCGGCGGGCGGGGTGGCGCGGATGGCGGATCCGACCAAGATCGAGGAGATCCAGCAGGCGGTGACCATCCCCGTCATGGCCAAGGCGCGCATCGGTCACTTCGCCGAGGCCCAGGTCCTCGAGGCGCTCGAGGTGGACTACGTCGACGAGTCCGAGGTCCTGACCCCCGCCGACGAGGCCAACCACATCGACAAGTGGCGCTTCAGGGTGCCGTTCGTCTGCGGCGCGACCGACCTCGGCGAGGCTCTCCGGAGGATCGGCGAGGGGGCGGCGATGATCCGTACGAAGGGCGAGGCCGGCACGGGAAACGTCGTCGAGGCCGTGCGGCACATGCGCGCGATCCGCGGCGAGATCCGCCGGCTCGCATCGCTCCCCGAGGACGAGCTGCCGACCCACGCGAAGGACCTTCAGGCGCCCCTCGACCTCGTGATGGAGGTGGCGCGGAGGGGCGAGCTGCCGGTCGTGAACTTTTCCGCCGGCGGCATCGCGACCCCTGCCGACGCCGCGCTCATGATGCAGCTCGGCGCGGAGGGAGTGTTCGTCGGGTCGGGCATCTTCAAGTCGGAGGACCCCGAGCGGACCGCGCTCGCGATCGTGGAGGCGACCACGCACTTCGACGACCCCGAGCGGGTCGCGAGCGCCTCGCGCGGGCTCGGAGCGCCGATGGCCGGGCTCGAGATCTCGCAGCTCGCCGATGACGGCGGCCTGATCCAGCACCGCGGCTGGTAGCGGCATGGTCATCGGCGTGCTCGCCCTCCAGGGCGATTTCGAGGCTCATGCGGGCGTGCTCGCGAAGCTCGGCGCCGAGCCTCGGATCGTGCGCACTCCGGCGGACCTCGAGGGGCTCGACGCACTGGTGATCCCGGGCGGCGAGTCGACGACGATGACGCTCGGCATCGAGCGCGAGGGCCTGGCCGAGCCGCTGCGGGAGCTGATCCAGGCCGGCACCCCCGTGCTCGGCACCTGCGCCGGGATGATCATGCTCGACCGCGAGCACCTCGGCCTGCTCGACATGAGCGCGCGCCGGAACGCCTTCGGGCGCCAGGTGCAGAGCTTCGAGTCCGAGCTCGAGCTCCAAGGCTTCGACGGTCCGCTCACGGCCGTCTTCATCCGCGCCCCGTGGGTCGAGGAGTACGGGCCCGAGATCGAGATCTTGGCCGAGGTGGACGGCCACCCTGTCGCTGTGCGGAGCGGCAACATCCTTGCCGTCGCATTCCACCCGGAGCTGACCGACGACGTGCGGCTTCACCGCTGGCTCGTCGAGCAGGTCAGGGAGCGCCAGCCGGCATGAGGGACCCGCGCGTAGAGGCGCTCGCGCAGATCCTCGTGCGCTACTCCACGCATGTCGGCAAGGGCGACGTCTGCGCCATCCAGTCCACCACCCCAGCCGAGCCCCTCGTTCAGGCCGTCTACGAGGAGGTCCTGCGCGCCGGCGGCCTGCCGATCGTTCAGCTCTCCACCGAGGGCGCGGCCGCCGCCTTCTACGAGCTCGCCTCCGACGAGCAGCTCGATTGGGTGCCGCCGACCGCCACCTGGACCGTTGAGAACGCCGACGTGCGAATCGCGATCATGGCCGACACGAACCCGCGCGAGCTCTCGCAGGTGGATCCGGGCCGCCAGACGCGATCGCAGAAGGCGCGCAAGCCGCTGATGGAGACGTCGATGCGGCGCTCGGCCGACGGCGCGTACCGCTGGGCGCTGACGCTCTTCCCGACCCAGGCGTACGCGGCCGAGGCGGGCATGTCCCTCGCTCGCTACGAGGACTTCTACTACGGGGCGTGTCTCGCGACCGACGGCGATCCGGTCGGGGCTTGGCGCCGCGAGTCGGACGAGGTGCACCGGCTGGCCGACTGGATCGAGGGCAGGGAGGAGGTCCATATCACGGCTCCGGGCACTGACATCCGCTTGGGCATCGCCGGCCGCTCCTTCGTCGCGGCCGTCGGCGAGCGCAACATGCCGGACGGCGAGTTCTTCACCGGCCCGGTGGAGGATTCGGTCGAGGGCGAGGTCAGCTT
Source organism: Actinomycetota bacterium (assembly GCA_046729975.1). Lineage (GTDB taxonomy): Bacteria > Actinomycetota > Thermoleophilia > Solirubrobacterales > Thermoleophilaceae > JBKPHS01. The sequence continues at coordinate 2,538 of JBKPHS010000158.1, read as the reverse complement.
CTCGTTCCCCACAAGCTACGGCGGCCGCGAGGTCGAGGGCGTGCGCATGCGCTTCGAGGGCGGGAGGGTCGTGGACGCCTCGGCCGAGAAGGGCGAGGACTTCCTGCTCGAGATGCTCGACACCGACGAGGGCGCCCGCCGCCTCGGGGAGCTCGGAATCGGAACCAACTACGGCATCACGACCGGCACCAAGGAGATCCTGCTCGACGAGAAGATTGGCGGGACCGTGCACATGGCGGTCGGGATGAGCTATCCGCAGACCGGCGGGGTCAACGACTCCGCCGTCCACTGGGACATGATCTGCGACCTCCGCCAGGGCGGCTCGATCGTCGTGGACGGCGAGGAGCTGCAGCGGGACGGGCGCTTTCTCGTGTAGGGATCACCGCCCGCGCCAGTCCTCGAGCGTGATCGCCCAGCGCTCGTGGTCGCGCCAGCGGCCGTTGATCTTCAGGTAGCGAGGCGAGAACCCCTCGAGGCGGAAGCCGCAGCGGCGCACCAGCTCGATCGAGCGCACGTTGCCGGGCTGGATGTTGGCCTCGAGACGGTGGAGCCGCATGTCGGTGAAGGCTCGACGGACCAGCAGCCGGAGCCCCTCGGTCATGTAGCCGCGCCGCTCGAAGGGGCTGAACCCGGCGTATCCGAGGTACGCGCTCTGGAAGGCGCCGCGGAAGATCTGGCTGAGGTTGAAGTAGCCGACGATCTCGCCGCCGTCCGGGCGACACACGACCAGCGCCTCGAAGTCGTCGCCGCGGGCGCGGGCGAGGAGAGCGTGCCATTGCGCGGGCTGGACGAGTGGCACGGCCCACGGGCGGTGTAACTCGCGGCTCGCCTCCATGCGGGCCAGGAATTCGTCGCGGTCGTTGTCCGCGAGCGGCCGGAGCATGACTCCACTCGCCGTCACGCCGGGAGTGTCGCACCCGCTACCGCAGGCGGAACGTGACGACGTTCAGGCCCGCGCGCTGCGCTTCTGCCTGGCCCGTGTCGTCCGTCGCCCGCGAGCGCACGGTCCAGCTCCCCCGCGGCAGCAGGCGGCCGATCCTGAGCGTGAAGCGCACGCTCGTGGTCAGCTTGGCGCGCAGCCACACCGGCCTCGAGCACGGACTCGTGCTGGTGGACCCGCCGCGTCCCAGCCACTGGCACTTGCCCTTGCCGACGCTGCGGGACGCGGCCACGTCTACGGCCGCGACGCGCCCGTTGTCGCTGGCGGTCCCGGCGATCAGGCGCACCTTGCGTCTGAGGTTCACGCCAGTCGGCTCGCCGACCAGCGAGACCGGTGCGAGGTTCAGGCCCACGCTTGCCTGCTCGACCGCGCCGGTGGCGAGATCCTTTCGGTATACGCGCGGCCGCGCCGAGGGCGCCGCGCCAGTCACCAGGTCCGGCGCTCGCGAGGCGAACGCGACGAAGCGGCCGTCGCCGCTGATTGCCCCGCTCGAGCTCGGCCCCGACGGCTCCGCGCCGTCCTGTCGCAGCGACACGCGGCTGTTGCGGGCCTCGCCCATCCTGCGGACGAACACGTCCCCGCGGCCGTTCACGTCTCCCGGCACGAGGTTCGACGCGTTAGAGGTGTAGGCGACGACCGACCCGTCGGCGCTGATCGAGTCGGCGGTCGACTCGCCATCCGCGCCCGAGCCGTCCTGGCCCTGCGAGACCATTACGACGGAGCCGTCGGTCATGTCCTTGCGGAAGACGTCCACCGCCCGGCCGTTCAGCTCCCCTCCGGGCAGGTCGGTGGCGTCGGAGTCGAACGCCACGTAGCGGCCGTCCCACGAGATCTTGGGGTTCATGCCGTTTCCGTTGGAGGCGTTCGCGCCAGCCGGAACGTCCACCAGCCGCGTCTCGCCCGTCTGCATGTCGCGCCAGTAGACGCCGGCGCGATCGGCGTCGCCGGCCACCAGCCCGCCGCCGTCGCTCGTGAACGCGACATAGCGGCCGTCAGCCGAGATGGACGGCTGGAGCGAGCTGCCGACCGAGTTCACATTGTCCTCGAGCGGCTCCGAGACACGGCGCATCTCACCGCTGCCGACATCGCACCAGTAGACGTCGGTCTGCTGGTTGCGGTCGGCGCCGGCCAGGTTCGTAGCGCGCGACTCGAACGCGATGTGCGCGCCGCCGGGACTGATCACGGGGCTCTCGGAGTCGTCGTTGCCGGCGCCGCGGCAGGCTCGGCCGATGCCTCCGCCCGTCACGTCGCGCCGGAAGATCCCGTACGCGGACACGCGTCCGGCGAGCTGTCCGGTGTTGCTCGAGAAGACGGCAAAACGGCCGTCCGCGCTCAAGCCGCCGCCGGGCCCACGGCGGAGGCGCGCGCCGCGGTCCGGCGAGCGGCCGGAGCGGGTCGCGTCGGCCAGCAGCGTCCGGCCCTGCGCGAAGTCGCGCACGAAGACGTCCGTGCGCTCCTCGTTGACGTCCCCCTGCACGAGATTCGGGGCGTCCGACGAGAAGGCGACGTGCGAGCCGTCGCCGGAGATCGATGGGGAGCTGGCGCCGCCGGCCGGATCGGCGGGCGCGGGCGGCGGGGCCGGCTGCGAGCGCCGCGCC
>JBKPHS010000157.1:0-68518 GCA_046729975.1 Actinomycetota bacterium | reverse complement strand
CGCGACCGCCGCGCCGGCGCAGAACGGCCGGAGGTACCGGTCGGCGCCCGGGCCAGCGACGTCGAGCGCTTGGCCGTTGTGCACCTCGACGAGCTCGACGAGGATGAGCTCGCCGTCGTCGGGCGGCTCGTGCGCCGCCTGACGCTCGCCACGCCACCCCGCCGCGCCCGGCGAGCGCGGACCTCGCGCAGGGGCGAGCACCTCGACGTCCGCGCGACCCTGCGCCGGAGCCGCCGCACCGCGGGCGATCCGGTGGAGCGGCTCTACCGCCGCCGTCGCACGCGCCCTCGGCCGCTCGTCGCGCTTCTCGACGTGTCGGGTTCCATGGCGCCGTACGCCCGCGCCTACATGCTGTTGCTCGAGGGAGCCGCGCGCGGCGCCCGCGCCGAGACGTTCGTGTTCGCCACGCGGCTCACGCGCGTGACACGCGCGCTGCGCGAGGGTCGTGCGCGCGCCGCGCTGGAGCGCGCCGGCGCCGCCGCGCCCGACTGGGCGGGGGGTACGCGTATCGGCGAGGCCCTACGGACGTTCACAGACACGTACGGCCGGCGCGGGATGGCGCGGGACGCCGTCGTCGTCGTGGTATCCGACGGGTGGGAGCGCGGCGACCCGGCACTCGTGGGGCGCGAGATGGAGCGGCTCTCGCGGCTCGCCTACCGGATCGTGTGGGTCAACCCGCGCGTCGCCGCACACGGGTTCGCGCCCGCCGCAGGCGGCATGGCGGCTGCCCTGCCGTACGTCGACGAGCTTGTCAGCGGACACAGCGCGGCGGCGCTCGACGGAGTGGTCGAGGCGATCGCCCGGCATCGATAGACGACTACAGGAGGAGACACATGCGGTTCGAGAACAACTTCGACGTCGCCGCGCCGCTCGAGAGCGTGTGGGACGCCGTGCTCGATGTCGAGCGCGTCGCCCCCACGGTGCCCGGGGCGAAGGTCCTCGAGCGGACGGGCGACAACGCCTACAAGGTCTCCATCAAGGTCAAGGTCGGCCCGATGTCGATGACCTACCGCGGCGATGTAGAGATCGTCGAGCGCGACGACGAGACCCACCGCGCAGTGATGAAGGCGCGCGCGAAGGAGTCGCGCGGGCAGGGCACCGCCGACGCCGACGTGACGATGGCGCTGCACGGCGAGGACGGCCGGACGTCGGCGACCGTCACAACCGAGGTCGAGATGAGCGGCAAGGCTGCGTCGATGGGCCAGGGCGTCCTCCAGGACGTCGCGGGCCGGCTCGTCGAGACGTTCGCGCAGAACCTCGCCTCGATGCTCGAGGGCAAGCCGCCCGCGCCGGCGGAGCCCGCGGGGGAGAGGCCGGCGCAGGAGGAGCGCCCCACGGCCGCGCCGCCTGCGCAGCCGCCGGGTCCAACGCCCGAGCGGGAGGAGGCCCTCGACCTCGGATCGCTCGGCGGCGCGATCATCGCCGATCGCCTGAAGGATCCCAGACGCCTGCTCGCGCTCCTGGCTGTGGTCGCGTTCGTCGCGTACCTGCTTGGCCGTCGGTCGGCGCGCTGAGGTGCGCATCACTCGCCCGTCAGCGGGTATGTTCGTCTCGGTGCAGCGCCTACCGATCGCGACAGCCGCGCAGGCATGTCCGCCGCTCCTTCAGGGCGTGGCACTGAGCCAGGACGAGGCGGAGCGACTATCCGCCGCGCTCAAGGTGATCGCCCATCCCGCGCGACTTCGCCTCCTGAGCCTGATCCATTCGCAGCCTGAGCATGAGACGTGCGTGTGCCACCTGGTCACGCCGCTCGGACTATCGCAGTCCACGGTCAGCCACCACCTGAAGGTGCTACATGGCGCGGGGCTGCTCGAGCGCGAGCAGCGCGGCACCTGGGTCTTCTACCGGGCGGTGCCCAATGGTCTCGAGCCGTTGCTCGAGTTGCTGAGTTAGCCAGCGCGGCGGCTACTTGACGGTGAAGGTGCCCTTCATGCCGAGGTCCTCGTGGCCCGGCACGGAGCAGAACATCTCGTAGCTTCCGGCCCGAAAGTCGACCTTCAGCTTCGTGCTGCCGCCGGCGTCGACCAGCTTTGTGCCGCCGAGCTTCTCGCCGCCCTTCCGCAGCCTCAGGTCGTGCTGAAGCGAGCCGGTGTTGTCGACGGTCAGAGTGTCGCCCGCCTTGGCGCTGACCTCTGACGGGTCGAACTTGTACTCGCTCAGCTTGACCTCCGAGACCTGTGCGCCACCTCCGCCGCCGGTCTCCGCAGGCGCCTGCTGGGTCGCCGTGTCGGCCGACCCCCCATCCGAATCGTCGCCGCCACCGCAGCCCGCTCCGACCAGCGCGAGGGTCGCCCCGAGGAGCACAGCGGTCCTAAGCCAGGATTTCAATCTGCCTCCTTTCGGCAAGCCCAACATCGATCCAGGTCGATACTTGCATCGACCCGGCTCGATATGTAGTTTCACCACACTAGCTAGGACGACGGCTCGGCCGGAGTTCAGCGTCGCCGGGCCGGACGGGAGGAGATCCGGATGCCAGACGACGCCGAACCCCAACAGCCCGGCGGTCGCGGGATCACCCGCAAGCAGGCCCTGATCGGCGGAGGCGCGGTGGTAGTCGCGGGAGGTGCGGCCGCTGTGATCGCCATCGCGACAGGCGACGACGAGGAAGGCCCCGACTATCCCCGTGCGACCGTTGCGAAGGTCGCAGACCTGAAGCCGAACACGCCGGTTTCGTTCGACTATCCCCTCAAGGGACAGAAGAGCGTCGTGATCGACATGGGCGAGGAGGTCCCGGGGGGAGTCGGCGACAACAAGAGCATCGTCGCCTACAGCACGCTCTGCCAGCACATGGGTTGCCCGGTCGGCTACGTGGCGGACAGGAAGCACTTCCTCTGCGGCTGCCACCAGTCTGAATACGATCCCGCGCGCGAGGGCTACGTCGTGCAGGGCGTCGCGCAGCGCCCCCTGCCCCAGATCGCGCTCGAGGTGGAGGACGACGACGTGGTCGCCACCGGCATCAACGGCCTGGTCTACGGCTACCGCGACAACCTCGCGCCCGGCGCGAAGGTCGCGTGAGGAGGCGCAAATGGCAAGCCACGAAGAGGCTCAGCCCGGCCTGACCCGCCGCGAGGCGGCCGGCTGGATCACGGTCGCGGGCACGGCGATCGCCCTGCCCAAGTTCCTGCAGCCAAGCGACGCCGTCGCCAAGGGCGAGGTCGACACCAACGAGACCACGAAGCTCTTCCTCGGCCAGGATCGCCTGCCCGTGCCGCCGAAGAACGCCGCCAGGTACACGACGGCCTGCCAGTTCTGCAACGTCGGCTGCGGCTACATCGTCTACACGTGGCCGGTTAAGGACACGCCTGAGTCTGGAAAGGGCGCGCTAGGCGGCAGTGACCCAGAGGGTCCGCTCGGCGACTGGCTGTCGCCGGCGTTTCTCACGCGCCGCGACATCAACGGAGTGGACTCCTACATCGCCGTCGTGCCCGACAGGGACTGCGTCGTGAACAAGGGCGATCACTCGCCACGCGGAGGCACGAACGCGCTCACGATCTACACGGACCGCGAGCACCCGTTGACCAAGCCGAGCGAGCGACTCCTGAAGCCGCAGATCCGCAAGGACAAGGGCGGCGACCTCGAAGATGCTAGCTGGGACGAGGCACTCGATCTGGTTGCAGACAAGCTCAAGGAGACGCTCGACAAGAAGGGACCGTCCGCGATTGGACTCTGGGGCGCCGATCACCTCTCCGCGGAGAAGAACTTCGTGGAGACGCGCCTGCTCTTCGCCGAGCCGCCGCGCGGGCTGTACGACAAAGGCCGCGGTCCCGACGAGGGCGTCGGGGTGCGGGCCATCCACAACCGCGCCAAGTGGAACTCCGAGCATCCCTCGATCGCCGAGCACTTCGGCTCGGCCTCGACCCTCCTCTACTCGTACTCGGACTTCGAGGCGGCGGACACGATCCTGCTCTCCGGAGCCAACTCCTACGAGACCGGCACGGTGCTCTACAACCGGATGCACGCGTCGGACAACAAGAAGGTCGTGATCGACCCGCGGCGGACGGTCCCCGCGGCCAACGCCGAGGACGGCGGCGGGCTGCACCTGCAGCTGAAGCCCGGAACAGACGTGGTGCTGGTCAACTCGCTGATGAACGTGATCCTTGCGGAGAACCTGCAGGACCAGGGCTACATCGACAAGCGCACCAACACCAAGACGTTCGACGCGCTCAACCGCGTGGTCTCGCGCGACAAGTACCGCCCCGAGAACACCGAGGTCGTGACTGGCGTGCCGGCGCGCAAGGTGCGCGAGGCGGCCAAGCTCCTCGGCAGGCCCAACAAGACCGCGATCCTGTTCGAGAAGGGCCTGATCTGGCAGGGCACCCAGAACGAGGCCGTGATGAGCACCTACGCGAACCTGGCGCTGCTGCTCGGCTCCGTGGGCCAGGAGGGACGCGTCTTTGGCCGCCAGGGCGGTCACCAGGACGCCTACATGTTCGACTTCGATTGGCCCCACCCGCAGGCCGACGGGCTCAAGCGGCGCAACCTCTGGCAGGAGCTCCAGAAGGGCAGCATCGACTTCCTGCTCGTGACGATCTGCAACCCGCTGCGGATGTCGCAGCAGACGAAGCAGCTGCGCGAGTTCGTCGAGAAGGTCCCCTTCGTCGTCGAGGTCAACATCAGGCCCTCCGACATGACGGCCGTGGCAGACGCGGTCCTGCCCTCAACGCAGTGGGGCGAGTACAGCTACACGCGCGCCAACCTGGAGCGCCGGCTGCGACTGAACCAGCAGTTCTGCGACGCGCCGGAGGAGGCCCGCGCGGACTACCTGATCGTTGCGCAGGTCGCGCGCCGCTTCGCCGAGAAGCACGGCGGCCTCGATCCCGCCGAGTGGGACTTCAAGACGCACCAGGACGTCTACGACGCCATGCGTCAGACGGAGGAGGGCAAGGCGATCGGGCTCAACCGCCTCAGCCGTGAGCGCCTGAAGGGCCTCGGAAACAACGGCATCCAGATTCCGATCACCGAGGAGGGCGGAGAGCTCGTCGGAACGAAGCGGGCGTATGCCGACAAGTTCGAGACGCCCAACGGCAAGGCCAACTTCGTCCCCAAGGACCAGAAATGGACCAGGGCGGACCCGCTCCAGTTCCTCCCGTCCGAGATCAAGCCGGACGACAAGTACCCGTACTTCGTCACCACCGTGCGCTACCAGGCGATCTGGCAGTCCGGCTACACCTACCGCTGGACGACCGACCTCGCCAAGCAGGTCCCCTACCACGAGATCACCGTCAACCCGAAGGACGCCGAGACACTCGGCGTCAAGGAGGGCGACTGGATCCAGCTCTCGAACCAGTACGCGACCTGCGACGGCGTGGCGAAGGTGTCCGACGTCTGCCCGCCCGGCGTGATGTCGGCGATCTTCGCGTGGCAGGGGCCGACGGACAAGGACCCAAACGGCGAGCCCAGGTACTACGCGAACAACCTCGTCGCTGGAGGGAAGCTCCAGCAGGAATCCAACGCCGCGCTCTACAAGAACACGCGCGCGGCCGCAAAGAAGCTCGACCGGGAGCCGATTACCGCCGACACGGCGCCGACGAGGAGCTTCGAGGACCGCACCGTCGACGGTGTCACGGCGCCGGGCTCGGCGGGCAATCCGAAGAGCGAGGCCAAGGATCGCCTGAAGGTGCCGGTCGAGCCGGCGCCCGGCGAGCCGCGCCCCGGCCCGGACTTCGGAGCCGGGGGCGGGGACGTCGAGTAAGGAGCAAGCTCGCTGCTAAGCGTCTGAAGCGGACGTCCCAAGCGCACGCGCGGCGTCGAGCGCCTCAGCCAGCGATCTGTCGGACTTCGCCGCCAGCCAGCAGGCGACCGGCGCGGCAACGCGCTCCGAGCTATGAGCAGCCTCCGCCGCCAACTGGAGGAGGGTGTCGAACTCGTCGCGATCAGGCGGGGCGGTGCCCAAGCGTTCCGCGTACTGGGAGAGCCACTCCTTCGCGTTCATCGAGCCCCCTTTCTCGCTGCAGACTAGGTGATGGCGAGCGCGTCGCAGGTCTCGGCGCGCAGACACTCGCGCGCACGCCGGTGGGCGATCGTGAGAACGAAGCTGCGCACCAGGGAGTCCTGGTAGCCGGCGAGTATGGCGTCGGCGCACGCGCGTATCTCCTCGGGCGAGCGGACCCCGTGGAACTCGCGCGCGAGGTCGGGCAGGATCCGCCCCAGGCGAATCTGGTGTGCCGTGCGGTCGTTGCGGATGGCCTCGAGGCGGGTTGCCACGAGTTCCTCGACGCGCGCCTCGACCGTGTCCCGGATTGAGCGGACGTCCTCGATCGGCAAACCGGCGGGGTCGGGAATGTCCCACTCCTCGACCGTCGTCGGCACGTAGGGACAGGCTGCGCCGCATGCCAGGGTGATCGCCCAGTCGGCGTGCAGCTGCATCTCGAGGGTCAGCTTCCTCGGCCGGCGCCCCGACATGTCGATGCCCACCTCGGCCATCGCCTCCACCACCTCCGGCCAGATGCGCTCCGCCGGCGCGTCTCCGGCCGACTCGGCGCGAATGTCAGGCGGGGCGTGGCGCTCGAAGAACGCCTGCGCCATTTGGGAGCGGCCGGCGTTGTGGTTGCAGACGAACAGGACGTACCTCATTTGCTCCTCCTCGCTCAGGCGGCGGCGACAAGCCTCTCCGCGTATTCCCCGGGCAGGCCGGCGGCCACCACTTCATGCGCCACCGACTCGGCGTCGTAGGGGACCCGCTCGATCGACGACGCGACGCCGCTCGCCGCCTGCTCGAGGACGGCGAACGCGGAGCGCGGGTCGCCGTCCTTGGGCTTGCCGACCGAGCCGCAGTTGACGAACAGCACGCCGCCGTACTCGCGAATCCAGGGCTTGTGCGTGTGCCCGAAGACAAGTACGTCGCAATCGGCGCCGGCGGCGATCCGTTCGAAGGTTCGCGCCGGCTTGTCTTCGAACAGGTACTCGTTGACCTTGCGCGGCGAGCCGTGCACGAGCCGGATGCGCCTGCCGCCGAGCTCGAATCGCAGGTCGAACCGCAGCTCGCGCATGAACCGCTTCGAGCGGTCGTCCGTGTGCGCGAGCGTCCATTCGATCGAGCGCTGGCCGAGCTCACGGTCGTGCTGGTCGACGTACGCGCAACCGCAGTCCTCGAGGTCGCGCCCGATCGCGTAGTCGTAGTTGCCGTAGATCGCGGGGATGGCGCTCCGTTCGATCAGCCGGCAGACCTCGTTCGGCTGCGGGCCGTAGCCGACGAGATCGCCACCGCAGTACACCGCGTCGACGTCCAGGTCCTCGATCTTCGTCAGTACCGCCTCGAGCGACGGCAGGTTGGCGTGGATGTCGGTGATGACGGCGACCCGCTCGAGGCGAGCGCAGGGAGGCGTACCGGCTGCCACGGGCCGGATGTTATGCATTGACAATCCTCGCTTCAATCGATAGAAGTAGATAGATGGCTATCGATCTGGAGCTCGCGCCGAAGCAGAAGCGGCCCGCCGGCCAGCCGTGCTGTGAACCCGTCGTCTACCCGGAGGTCGAGCGCGAGACCGCGGAGCGCATGGCGACGATCGCCAAGGCACTCGGCGATCCCATCCGGCTGCAGCTCGTCGACGTGCTGCGCCAGCACGCCGGAAAGGTCTGCGTCTGCGAGCTCGTGCCTCTTTTCGAGCTCTCGCAGCCGACGGTCTCGCATCACCTCAAGCTCCTGCGCGAGGCGGGAATCGTCGACTCCGAGCGCCGCGGCCTGTGGGCCTACTACTACGTCGTCCCCGACGCCCTGAAGGAGCTATCCGCATGGCTGACCAGCTGAGAAGCGATGACGAGATCCGCGAGGCGGTGCGCGAGCGCTATGCGGACGCTGCGGTGGCCGCGGGCCAGGACGGCTGCGGCTGCGGTCCGAGTTGCGGCGGCGCGATCCTTCCCGAGGAGGAACGCGCGGTGTTCGGCGCCTCGCAGTACCACGACGAGGCCCTGCCCGAGCAGGCGGCGCTGGCATCGCTGGGGTGCGGAAACCCCACGGCGGTCGCGGAGCTACACGAGGGTGAGACGGTGCTCGACCTCGGCTCGGGGGGCGGACTGGACGTGCTTCTGTCGGCTCAGCGTGTAGGACCGGCCGGCAGGGCGTACGGACTCGACATGACCGACGAGATGCTCGATCTCGCCCGTGAGAACCAGCGCAGGGCCGGCGCCGAGAACGTCGAGTTCCTGAAGGGCACGATCGAGCACGTCCCGCTGCCCGACGCCTCCGTCGACGTGATCATCAGCAACTGCGTGATCAACCTCTCCGCGGACAAGCCGCGCGTGTTCCGCGAGGCCGCGCGCGTGCTGCGCCCGGGTGGGCGCTTCGCTGTCACCGACGTCGTGGCCGACGACGACATGGACGAGGCAACCAGGCGCGACATGGAGCAGTGGACCGGCTGCATCGCGGGGGCGCTGACGATCGACGACTTCGAACGAGAGCTTTCCGCTGCCGGCCTGGCCGACGTCGAAATACAGGAGACGCACCGGGTTCACGAGCACGCGGGGTCCGCAATCATCCGCGCGCGCAAGCCCGGCTAGCGGGGTTAAGCCCGGGTTCCGCTCGGGACCCTCTCCTGCTCCAGCGCTCGCAGTCGCGAGCGCGCCCGACGGCGCTTGGCGGTCAGCTCCGCGTCCAGTCGCTCGAGCTCGGTCCGGCGGCGGCGGATCAGCTCGAGCTGGCGGTCGATGTGGCCGAGCGCCTCCTGGAGGATCTCGCGCCGGCGCTCGGGATCCTCCACTCCGCTTTGCCATTCCTCCCGCAGGGAGTCGCGCGCGCTTTCCGCGGCCGCAAGCGCACGCAGCTCTTCGAGCGAGACGCCCAGCAGGTCCTTGAGGCTCAGGAGCTCCTGGAGCCGCTCCACGTCTGTCTCGGCGTACAGCCGGTGCGAGCCGGGCTCACGACCCGACGCGGCCGGGAGCAGCCCGATCTCCTCGTAGTAGCGGATTGTCCGCGGGGTGGTGCCCGTGAGCTCGGCCACCTGCCCTATTCGTAGTCGGCGCGTGGAGCTCACGACGTCGCCTCCCGGGCGACCGGGTGCGTCACGCGCGCCTCGGAGTGCCGCGGCCGCAGGAGCGAGACGCCGGCGCCGATGACGGAGGTGGCCGCGAGCACCCAGAGGGCGGTGTGCATGTTGTGGATGAAGGGCTCGAGCTTCGCGTCGGAGAGACCCTGGCCAAGTCCGGAGAAGATCTTGAAGAGGACCGGCTTGGGGACCGCAGCCGTGACGATGGCGATCACGAACGCGATCGAGATCACCGCGCCGGTGTTCTGCAGCATGGTCCGCGCGCCGGCAGCGATCCCGCGCCGGTGAGCCGGGACCGCACCCATCATCGCGGCCGTGTTGGGTGAGTTGAACATGCCCGAGCCGATACCGACGATCAGGAGCCAGAGGCTGCTCTGCCAGTAGGGGCTCTCGGCCTGCAGCGTGGTCATCAGCGCGAGCCCCGCCGCGCCGACGAGCATCCCCAGTGCCGCGAGCGAGCGCGATCCGTGGCGATCCGCCCAAGCCCCCGCCGCGGGGGAGGCGGTCAGCATCCCAATGGCCATCGGCGTGAGCTTCAGCCCGGCGGTGATCGGGTCGTCGCCCTGAGCACCCTGGAAGTAGAAGACGAACACGAACAGCAGCGCGAACCGCGAGAGCCCGTTGATGAAGGCGGCGCCCGTGGCAGCCGCGAACAGCCGGTCTCGGAAGATCGAGAGGTCGAGCATCGGCGCCCGCCCACGCTGCTCGATCAAGACGAACAACGGCAACAGGAGCGCGGCGGCGATCAGCCCGCCGATCACGATCGGGTCGTTCCAGCCCGAGATTCCTCCGCGCGAGATCCCGAGCACGAGCCCGGTGAGTCCGGTGACGAAGGTGGCGGTCCCGAACAGGTCCAAGCCTCTCAGTGAGTCCGCCGTGGCGAGCTCCCGCAGCACGAGCGACCCCCAGATCGCCCCAGCCAGCCCGAGGGGCACGTTGAACCAGAAGACCCAGTGCCAGGAGATCGACACGAGTGCTCCCCCAAGCACGGGGCCGAGCACAAGGCCAACGGCGGCGACCATCGTGTTGGTCCCCATCGCCAGACCGAGCTGGCTCTTCGGGAAAGCGTCCGTGACGAGCGCTGCCGCATTGGCGAACAGAAACGCCCCTCCCAATCCCTGCACGATGCGGCAGAGGATCAGCTCTGTGGCGTCGGCGGCGAACCCCGCCCCCAGGGAGGCCAGAGCGAAGACCAGGAATCCCCCGACGTATGCCCTCTTGCGCCCGAACAGGTCCGATAGCCGCCCCGCCGTCAGGACCAACACAGTCGAGGCGATCATGTAGGCGAGGATCACCCACACGAGCTCGAGCAGGGTCGTACCGAGGCTCCGCTCGAGATCGGGCAGGGCAATGATCAGGCTGCCCGAGTTGATCGTCGCCAGGAGCATCCCCAGGCTGGTGCAGGAGAGTGCCCACCACTTGTAGTGCTCGTGGCCGGCATGGACACCCGGCCGGCGCGGTGCCTTTTTAACGTTCACGTAAGAAAGAGCTTAGCGGCCGCGGGAGCGGCTCGCGATGCCTGACGGCGCGCCGCGATAAGTTCAGCGCAGCCCCCGAGCGAGGAGGGTTTGCCGCGGCCGACACTGAGCGACGCACCACCACCGGCGACGGCAACGGCGACCCGCGCCCCGCGACCGTCACGTTCGTGAGCACCGAGCACTTCGTGCTCCAGGGGGCCCGCGGGCTACGATCGCGCAGTCGACCGGCCGCGCGAGCACGTTCCTCGCCTTGCTCTCGGGCGGCCTGGTTGCCCTGGGTCTGGTCGCCACCGCAAGCAGCGTCGGCACGGCGTTCTATGCGTTCGGCCTCGTTCTCCTCCCGACGCTGGCGTTCGTCGGACTCGTGACGTTCGAGCGAGCCCTGCAGTCCGGAATCGAGGACTTCGGAAACGCCCGCCGGATCGCTCTGCTGCGCGGGTACTACTTCGACAACGCACCCGAGCTCGCCGGGTACCTGTTGAGCGTCGCGCCCACGGAGCGGCTGCGGGTACTGGGTCTCTTAGGAGGGCGCTGGCAGGGGTTTCGCACCGTCGCCGGCATGGTCGGCGTGATCACGGCCGTGCTAGCCGGCTCGACCGCGGCGATGGTTGCGATCCTGGCCTCGGACCACTCGCTGGCCGCCGCACTCATCTCAGGTGCGGTGGTCGCATTGGCGGCGCTTGTCGCGATGATGCGATTCCAATCGTCCGCCTGGAAGCAAGCCTCCATCGCGCCGCTCGTCGCGGACGAGGACGAGGCAACTTCGTGAGCCTCTACCTCAGCACGGGTTTCAGGTCGAGGATCGGCGTCCCGTCGAGCGCTTCAAGGGGTCTCACGTGAACTCGGTCGCCTTCGATCGCGATTACCTCCACCTCGTGTAGGCCGATCGGGTTTGGACGGTCGGCCGAGCGGGTGTTGAACACGCCTTCCATCGGTCTGGTGACGTCGTCGCGCGGATGGACGCGCAGAACGTCGCGCCGCGCACGATCGAGCCACGTGACGACGATCATGCGTTCTCCCGGGTGAATGCCCGAAAGGCCCTCGAGCACACGCGGCTCGAGTACGAGGCGGGCGTCGGGCGCTCCTTCGTGTCCCTGCTTTGGCGCGGCGTCCGGATCGGTGAGAGACGACTCGACCTTGCCGATCGCGTTCAGCTCGATCACGTCAGGCAGCCTGGGGGACGGGTTGCGCGTCGGTGACGTCGATCGTGTCCGCGGGAGCCCGCTGGCGCCGCGACAGTGCGAGGAACGGCAGCGCCAGGGCCGAGATCCCCGCTGACAACACGTACGACGGCCCATAGCCCCATACGTCGGCGGCGCGGCCGAGCACCGGCTGGGCCCAGACACCGCCGCTCGAGGCCATCATCGAGTCGAACGAGAGAATCGTGGCCCGCTGCCGCGACGGAATCAGTCCGTTGATGTAGGTCTGGCGGATCGGCATCGACGCCGCGAACAAGAGTCCCCAGACGACGGTCAGTCCGATCACGACCCAGAAGTTCTCGATGCTGCCCACGAGTGCGAGCGTGACGGCGCTGAGACCCGCCATCGCGATCAGCGCCGAAGTGCGGCGGTGGAAGCCACGGCGGATCCAGGGCGCGACGAGGCCGCCGAGGATCTGCGCGCCCGCGACGATCGCCGCGGCCAGGCCGGCGACCTGGTACGCCTGCGGGTCGCCGTACAGCTCCAGCAAGTACGGCTGCAGGGCGTAGAAGCCGTAGATGCCGACGCCCCCGGTGAACAGGGCCTCGACCATCAGCCACTTCACGGCGGGCACTCGCCAGCCGTAGTCGATCGAGGCCGAGGCGATCTTTCGCATCTCGGTCAGTGGCCGGCCGCCCTTCTCCGGAGTGAAGCCGACGTCGTGCATGAGCCGGAACGCGACGACGAACATCACGATGAGGATGACGCCCCGGAGCACGAACGGCGCGCCAAGGCTGGCCTGCTCGGCGATGAATCCGCCGGCCACCGAGCCGGTGAGCATTCCAGCCCCCGTGACGACCTGGCCGCGCCCGAACACCGACTCCATCTGGCCGGTGAAGCCGGTGGCAGTCAGCGCATCGACGAGCCATGCCTCCACCGCGCCGGAGAAGAACGTGAAGCCGAGGCCGAGCAGGAGAGAGACGATCGCCCATTGCCAGAACGGCGCCTCGATCTGCCAGAGCATCACGTACAGCAGCGTCGAGGCCGTCAGCGTCAGCGTGCCGAGCAGGTATGACGCCCGCCGGCCGACGGTGTCGGCGACGATCCCGGTCGGGACCTCGAAGATGACCATTCCGGCCGTGAAGAAGGCGTTGGCCGCGAAGGCTTCCAGGTTCGAGAGCCCGGCGTCGAGCAGGAAGATCGTGTTGATCCCCCAGATAAGCGATGCCGCGAGCGTGTTGCCGAGCAGCAGCAGCAGGTAGGTCCGTTGGATCGAGCGCGGAGTCGGCATTGGACTTTGGTTGGTCAACCAATATGACCGAGCACGGTCTCCCGACTCATCGCGGAGGGCGGATCTCGAGCGTGAGCACGACGCTCGCGACCAGCGTCCACGCCGCGAACGCGATGACGGGCACCCAGAGGCCGAGCAGCCCGTCGGCCGCGAACGCGCCCTCCGTCGTGAACAGCGTTCCGACTCGTAGGGCGTAGGCGGGCGCGGCGATTGCCGCCAGCCAGCCGAGCCACTCGGGCCAGATGGCCTTGTCCCGCAGCGACAGCACAGCGAAGGCGGCGAGCAGGGTCGCCACCGCGAAGGCCGCCGTTCCCATCGCGAGGAACTCGAAGTCGCGCAGGGCGGCGGCGACCTCCGGCGCAGCCGCCATGTTCTCGGGTCGCAGGGCGCCGACCGCCAGCGAGGTGACGTCGGCCAGGAACAGCGCGACGAAGATCACTCCGCAGCCGTAGGCGAGCGCTCCCGCCCGCCGCGGTCCGGGGGCGCCGGTGTGCGTCAGCGACGCCACCGTCGCCAGGAACCAGACGAGGAACGGCGCCGCTGCCGCCAGGAACGCGCTGCCAACCTGGATTCGCGTGCGCTCCTCGCCGAGGTGGGCGGCCACCTCGGAGCCGGGGGCGTCGAAGCCGGGGCGGTCCCCGATGATCAGGAACCCGGCGACGAACAGGGCGACCCCGACCGCGCCCGCGGCGGCCCCGTACGGTGCCCAGCTGTCGTCCCTCATGCCGCTTCCTCCGATCTCCACGCTGCGGGCAACGTATCCGCGGACCGAGCCGCGCGGGGTCAAGCGGCCGGCGGCTCGCGCCGATGAATCGGCCGTGGCGTCGAGCCAATCCGTGCTGCTGGAGTGCCTCGCGGCGACCGAGCGGGCCGCCGGCGGTGACGATCGGTGGGTGACCGCTCGCGCCGTCGCGCGCCGGCTCGGCCCGACGGCCGACCCCGAGCGGATTGGCCGCGAGCTGACTCGCCTGCAGCGGCGCGGCCCCGTGGAGCTCTGGTTCGAGGGCGGCGCGAGCTACTACCGCCTTTCGCGGTGAGTCGGCGCCGGGATCGCTACGCGGCGCTCCCCGATGGCGGGTCGAAGAAGGCGAAGACCGCTCCGCCGGGGGCGAGCCACCTCTCGACGATCCCGCGAGCGCGGTCTGGCTCACGCTGAAAGAGGCGCACGCGGACCGCGAAGACCTTGTCGAAGCGGCGGTCTCCCAGATCGAGGTCCTCGAGCCTGGCGACGAGGAACTCGGCCTTGCCGGCTGCGATGTGCGCCGCGTTTCGGCGCGTCGCCGCTTCGATCATCTTCGGTGAGCGGTCGATCGCGGTGAGATGGCCTCCCGCGAGGCGCTCGCAGACGAGCATCGCCGCTACGCCGTGCCCACAGCCGATCTCGAGCACCCGGTCATGCGGCCGGATGCCCAGTTGCTCGACGATCGATCGCAGCCTCTCGCTCACGACAGCGCCGGTCTGCGGCAGCGAAGCTCTGCCCCTAGACCTCGATGCCGCGCGCCTCGAGCCAGTCGCGCACAGCGTCGGGCGGGTCGCCCTTCCACTCCGCCCTCGCCGCGAGTCGCAGGATGTCGTCCGGATCGTCATCCAGCTCGTCGCGGCGGTATGTGAGATAGATGACCGTCGCGATCGCCATCGACAGCGCGCCGTTCTCGAGCTCGGGATCCAGCCCGTCGACGGCAAGCGCCAAACGCCCCTCGATGTCCTGGACGGCGGTCACCGGCTCGTCGGCGTCCTCGAACGCCAGCTCGAGCCTCGCGACGTCGTCGTCCTCGCCGGCGGGATCGACGACGTCGGCCGCGCGGCGTACGACCTGCGCGAGGGTCGGCGGGCCTTCGTATCTCGCGGTCGGCGGCATGCGCGGACTCTATCCGCCGGCCGCTGTCGGCCTCCTAGACTCGAAAAGGTGAACCTGAAGGCGTCAACCACCGACTACACGGACTCCGACGGAAACGTCCTGACGCTGCGTGACCGCCTCTCGCCCGGCACGCTCCGCCAGCTCGAGCGGCTCGACTCGCGCCCCGGCGCCTCGGGCGATGACCTCTGGCAGCGGCGGATGGAACTCCTGTTCGAGCGGCTGACGGTCCGCTGGGAGATCGCCGGCCTACCGCTCGATCGTCAGAAGGAGCTGCTCGGGCGCTATCGCATGGCGAGTACGGACGAGCGGCGCTGGATTCGCGCCACGCTGCTGGAGCACATGCGCTCGCGGCATCCGGGCGTGGAGCTCTGACGTCGTAGGGCGGATCACCTCGGGGCGGCCGCTTCGAGCGGCGAGGCCACGGGCTCCGGTGCCAGCGTCGGCGTCTCGCTGAGCCCGATCCGCGCGTGCAGCCGGCGCAGCGGGCGCGGGGCCCACCAGTTCCAGCGCCCGAGCATCTCCATCAGCGACGGCACGAGCAGGGCGCGCACGAGAGTCGCGTCGATGAGGACCGCGAGCGCGGTGCCGATGCCGTTCTCCTTGATGAAGATGATCCGTGAGGTCGCGAACGCGCCGATCGCCACCGCGAAGAGGGCCGCGGCGGCCGTGACGATGCGTCCCGTCCTCTCGAGACCGATCGCGACCGCCTCGCCGTTCGGAGCGCCTCGGTCCCGCGCCTCCTTGATGCGCGAGAGCAGGAACACCGCGTAGTCGGTCGACAGCCCGAAGGCGACCACGAACAGGAGCAGCGGCATGGTCGACTCGATCCCGCCCTGGCTCTGGTAGTCGAGCAGCCCTTCGAGCCTCCCGTCCTGGAAGATGAGCACGAGCACGCCGAAGGTCGCGCTGATCGTGAGCATGTTCATCAGCGAGGCCTTGAGCGGCAGGACGACCGAGCCGGTCATAAGGAAGAGGACCACGAAGGTCGCGGTGACCACGATCGCGAGCGCGAGCGGGATATGAGAGCCGAGGCTTGCCTGCTGGTCGACGAACTCAGCCGAGCGCCCACCGACCAGGACGTCGAACGGCGCGTCGAGCCCGCGCACCTCGTGAACGAGGTCCTTCGCCTGGTCGTCGAGCGGGTCTCCACGCGGGACCGCCTGCACCAGCGTGGTCGTGCCGTCGAGCGGCTGCGGCGCCTGCACCGCTGCCACCCCGTCGAGCGCCGCCACGCGCCTCGCGTAGGCGTCGACCTGCCGGCCCGGCTGCGCCTCTGCGACGAGCTGAAGCGGCTCCGTGTGGTTGGGCGGGAAGTCGCTGCGAAGCGACTCCTGCACGACCCGTGGGCCGGCGCCCTCGGGCAGCACGGAGGCGTCGATGGCGACGAAGCGGATGCCTAGGAACGGCAGGCCGAGAGCGATCAGGAGCGCGGCGCTGGCCGTCGCGATGCGGCCGGGGCGCCGCATGACGAAGCGCGACAGCCGGTACCAGAAGCCACTCGTCGCCGGCCTGGCGTCGCGCTCGCTCCTCCGCTCCAGCCACGCCGGCGCCAGCGAGTTGACGCGCGGGCCGAGCAGGGCGAGCACCGCCGGCAGGACGAGTAGCGCGATGCCGGCCGCGATCAGCGCCACCAGCATTCCGCCGAGCCCCATCGAGTAGAGGAAGCGCTGGGGGAACGTGAGCAGCGAGGCGAGGGCGGCCGCCACGGTCAGCGAGCTGAACAGCACCGTGCGGCCCGCGGTGTTCAGCGTGTTGCGGAGCGCCTGGACGCCGGGGCCGACGCGCGCGAGCTCCTCCCGGTAGCGGGAGACCATGAAGAGGCTGTAGTCGATCGCGAGGCCGAGTCCGAGGCCGGTCGTGAGGTTGAGCGCGAAGATCGACACCGACATCCCCTCGGAGGCCACGCGCAGGGCGAAGAACGTTCCGACGATGGCGAGCCCGCCGACGAGCAGCGGGAGCAGGGCCGCCACGGCGCTCCGGAAGAACAGCAGCGAGAGCACGAACAGGAGGGGGAAGGCGATCATCTCGGCCCGCGCCAGGTCCTCGGAGACCGTCTCGTTCACGTCAGCGTTCGCGGGGCCCGCGCCGCCGACCACCACGCCCGGCGTCTTTTCGAGGTCGTCGGCCAGGTCGCGTGAGATCTCCTGGCGCTCGCGGTCGCCAGAGCCGTCCTTGAAGTTGGCCACGACGTAGGTCGAGCGTCCGTCGTGCGAGACCATCGCGCGGTCGCCCGAGTCGTAGAAGCTGACGACCCGCCCGATCGTGGGCTCGGCGCGCAGCTCGCGCACCACCGCGCCCACCTTGGCGCGCGCGTCCGCGGAGCGCACAGGCGCGCCGGTGTCGACGAGAGCGACCACGCCGGCCTCGGCGTCGATCCCGGTCGCTGCGGTCATGCGGTCGTCGGCACGGATGCTCTCGGACGCCGGGTCGTCGGCGCCGTACGGGTCGAGATGGTCGGCCACCGAGCCGCCGAAGGAGCCAGCGGCCACAGCGCAGGCGACGGCCAGCGCGATCACCCGGCGCGGGCGCCGCTGGGCCAGGTTGGCGAGTCTCGTGAACATCACGGCCTCCTTTCGGCCTGCTCGGCCACCAGCTTCTCCGTGCGCTCGCACCAGGAGGCGAGCCATTCGTGCAACTCGATTCCCCAGCACAGCGTCAGGTAGGGGAAGTACGGGCCCGACGCCTCCTCGGCGCGCTCTCGCACCGACGGCTCCAGCTCGCGCAGTCCGGCGACGACGCTCTCGTGGTAGGCGCGCATCGCGCGCAGGTTCGCGAGCGCCTCGTCGGGCCCAACGGCGCCGGAGAAGAAGAACTTCAGGATCCCCTCGTCGCGGTACTCAAAAGTCAGCGGCGCCCCGGAGGCGAGCCACTCTCGCAGCGCCTCTTGGCCGGCGGGGGTCAGCTCGTACTCGGTGCGACGGCGGCCGCCCTCCGGCTCGCCGGCGCGCCGGACCAGGCCGTCCTCTTCGAGCCGCTTTAGCTCCGGATAGATCTGCCCGTAGCTCGCTGCCCAGAAGAAGCGGACCGATTTGTCGACGAGCGACTTGATGTCGTACCCCGTCCGCCTGCCGAGGCCGATCATCCCGAGGATCACGCGTCCCGTCGGCGTCAGCTCACTCATGTATCGGGACGATATATCTTCCGGATAGATAAGTCAAGACGGGGTCCGGCCGCAGACATTTCGGCCGCCGACCGACGTCGGGCGCGCTAGCTTGATCGGATCCGATCTGGCCCTCGGACGCTGAGCCGACTCCTGCCGCTGGTGGCCGCCGGCTGGCTCCTCTCCGGCCAACCACCGGAGGCCCGGGCCGCGCCGGGCATGGAGCTTGCGCTGCAGGACGACGCGGTCCTAGTGAATCGCAGCTACTACGACCGCCGCCGCGCCCTTAGGCAGGCGCGGGCGCTCGGCGTGAGCAGGGTGAGGATCAACGTCTACTGGCGCCGCGTGATGGCCAGGACGCGCTCGCCCGTCTCGGCGCGGTACGACTGGAGGCCGTACGACGAGGCGGTCAGCCACGCGCTCGCGTACGGCATGCGCGTACAGGCCAGCCTGACGGGGCCGGCACCTCGGTGGGCGACCGGAAACGGCAGGCCGGGCACCTACAGGCCGAGCGCCGCGCTCTTCGGCGATTTCGCGCGCCGCGCGGCAGAGCACTTTCGCGGGCGGATCGACCGCTACTCGATCTGGAACGAGCCCAACTACAGCGGCTGGCTTGCCCCGCGGCGGGGCGCGGCCGCGCTGTACCGTCGGCTCTACCTCGCCGGGTATGCCGCGATCAAGGGCGCGGATCCCGCCGCCCAGGTGTTGATCGGCGAGACCGCGCCGTACGGCAAGCGCTCGCTCGCCATCGCGCCGCTCCGCTTCCTGCGCTCGCTGACCTGCGCGGACCGCGATTACCGGCCGCGTGCTCCGTGCCCACCTCTGCTCGCGGACGGTTATGCCCACCACCCCTACGACTTCAGGCGGCCTGTCGGCCCGCCGGAGCGAGCCTACCCCGGCGGCTGCGGGCCGAGGGACTGCCCCGACGGCCCGGATGCCGTCACGCTGGGGACGCTCGGCCGTCTCGAGAGCGCACTCTCGCAGTTGGCGGCAGCGGGGCTGCTCGCCACGCCAGAGGGCCGGGCGCCCGAGCTCTACCTGACCGAGTACGGGTACTTCGCGAACGGCAGGCGACGGATTCCCGAGCACCGCAGGGCGCGCTTCCTGCGGCAGTCGCTCGAGCTCGCCCAGCGCAACCCGCACGTCCACCAGCTCCTCCAGTACATGCTCGTCTCGCCCGGGCCGTTCGCGCCCGCGTTCAACACGAGCGTCGTCTGCGCGGACGGTACGCCGACGGGCTCCTTCCGGGCCATGTCACGCTGGGCCAAGCTGGCCATCCAGGGCGGTCGGATCGCTCGCCCGGGCCCGCTCGGAAGGCTGCCCCGGCGGCGCCGGGCCCCGCCGCTGGCGCGCCTCCCGCTGCCGGCGGCCTATCCCGCGCCTCCGCCTGGGGCTGGAGGCTGCTGAGGGTTTCACATGGCGTTTACACGCGCGCACGCGAGGGGACGTTCCGATATTGGAGGCGTCGCGCATGGAACCAAGGAGTCTCGCTCGGGCGTGTAGGCGGCTCGGCTTCGCCGTCGCCGCGCTGATCGCCCTGGCCCTGCCAGAGGGCGTACTGGCGGCCGACCCGGGACGCTGGGTCGAGACCGGTCACACCACGATGCCGCTCTACTACTACCAGGGCGTGACCTCCGATCCCGCGCGCAACCTGTACTTCGACGGCATCGACTTCGGCCTCTACCGGACCGATTCGCAGCTCAATGAGACCGGCCGCAATGACGACGTTATCCCGCCGCAAGTGCACGCCAGCGAGGGCTACAACCACGTCGGCGACATCACCTGGGACGAAGCCGAGGGCGGACGGATCCTGCTGCCTGTCGAGTGCTACTACCCGCCGGCGGGCAACACGTGCAAGACGGGTTCGTTCGGGGTGGCCGACCCGGAGACGCTCCGCTGGCGCTACTACGTGAAGCTCGATCCGTCCGAGATACAAAAGGCGATGTGGGCGGAGGTCTCGCCGAACGGCAAGCTCGTCTGGACCTCGAGCGGCGGCGACCTGCTCGCGTACCGGGTCAGGGACGTCTCGCCTTCCAACGCGGCGCCGGCTGGGCGGAAGATCAAGGCTGTCAGGCGGCTGGCCGCAGCGGTGCCGCCGACCGGCATCACCGGCGCCACCTTCTACGGCAACAGGCTGCTGGGGGCGGGACAGGACGGGCGCTTGTTCCAGGTCTGGTCGATCGACCTCGAGACCGGAGCGAGACAGCTCGAGATCGAGCGCCAGATCGTCGGCGAGTCGGAGGGTCTCGACGTGGTCGACGCGCTCGGTGGGCTCCTGCACTGGCAGATCCAGCCGTACAACGAGGAGGGTCCGCCGAGCTATGGCATCGCCAACGGCACGCTGCTGCACTTCGTGCCTGCGGGCTAGACCGCCCCGCTAGGCTCGCGGCATGGCGGCCGAGAGCGCGAAGCACGTCCATCACCCGCTGTTCGCGCGGATGTTCGCGCGCCTCAGTGCTCACGCCGAGGAGCGCGGGCAGGCGGACCTCCGGCGCGAGCTGCTCGCCGGTCTGTCGGGCCGCGTGATCGAGGTGGGTGCGGGAAATGGCCTCAACTTCGCCCACTACCCCGGCACGGTCGACGAAGTGGTGGCCGTGGAGCCCGAGAGCTACCTGCGGGAGCTGGCGCGCGAGGCCGCCACGTCGGCTCCCGTCCCGGTGCGGGTGGTCGACGGGCTCGCCGAGCGGCTTCCGGTGGAGGACGCGTCGCTCGATGCCGCCGTCGCGTCGCTCGTGCTCTGCTCGGTCCCCGACCAGCGGGCGGCGCTGGCCGAGCTGCGGCGAGTGATCCGGCCCGGCGGAGAGCTGCGCTTCTACGAGCACGTGATCTCCGACAGCCCGCGACTCGCCCGCGTCCAGCGCGCCGCCGAGAGGACCGGCTTCTGGCCGCTCGTCGGCGGAGGCTGCCACCCGGCCCGCGACACGGCGGCGGAGATCGAGGCCGCGGGGTTCCGGTTCGAGTCCTGCCGGCGCTTCGACTTCCGCGCCGCGTTGCTCGAGGTGATCGTGGAACCGAAGATCCTGGGCGTGGCGAGGAACTAGGGTTCGCCGGAAGTCGTCCGCAACTGGGGAGGGACCATGGCCAATATCGGGCAGCCGTACACGTCCGGCAACTGGGTGGTGAAGGCAGGCGACGAAGACGCCTTTGTCACCGCGTGGACGGAGTTCACCGACTGGTCCCTGGCAAATGCCCGTGGGGCCGAGGCCTTTTACCTGATCCAGGACGCGGGCGACCCCCGCCACTTCCTCTCTTTTGGCGGGTGGGAGGACCCGGATGCCGTGACGGCATGGCGCGAGAGCCCGGAGTTCGCGGAGCGGCTCGGCAGGTGCCGCGCCCTCTGCGACGAGTTCGAGGCGCGCGACTACACGCTGGTGTCCGCCCCGGGCGCGTAGGCTCCGCGGGCCGGCCCCCCGGCTCGGCTAGCCTCGAACGCATGAGGGAGGCGCGCCTCACACGCCGGTTCCACCTGCCCTCGGCTCTCCGACCCGCGTCGCTTCGCGTCGAGCCCGACGCCGCGCGCGAGCTCGTGGACGAGGGCGCGCTGCTCATCGACGTACGTCGCCAGGACGACCCGGAGTCGGCGCTGGACGGAGCGATCCGGGTCTCGCCCGACGAGATCCCCCAGCGGATCGCCGGCTTCCCACGCGACGTGCCGATCGTGCTCGCCTGCACCTGACTGCGCGAGGCGACGAGCGTCCGTGTGGCGTTCTGGCTGAGGGACAGGGGGTTCGAGGCCTACGCGGTGCGCGGCGGGCATGCCGGGCTAAGAGGCCTGCCGCCGCGGCCGGAGGAGTGGGCGGCCGCCGGCCCAGAGGCGGCGCGGAAGGCCGGGGCGCGCGCACTCGCTCCGCTGCGGCGCACGCGCTTTCGCCGCTACTCCGCCGGGGTGCTGTTCTCTCTGACCGGCAACTGGGTCGAGGCCGCGGCCTTCGGCTACGTGGTCCTCTTGCTCGGCGGCTCGGCGGCGACGCTCGGCCTGATCGGCTTCCTGAACACGATCCCCAACCTGGTGTTCGGCCTTCCTGCGGGAGCGCTGGCCGACCGCTACGACAGGCGCAGGCTGCTGCTCGGATTCCAGGGAGCGAACATGGCCGTGGCGGCACTGCTCGCAGTCCTGTGGGCGACCGACTCGCTCACGGTGCCACTGATGGGGGCGATCGCCGTCGTCGGCGGCAGCCTCGGGACGCTCAGCTTTCCGGCCTTCCAGGGCATGCTCGCGTCGACGGTGCCAGCGGACGAGCTCGAGAGCGCCGTCGCAATCAACAGCCTGTCGCTTCAGCTGGCGCGCTTCGTCGGACCGGCGATCGCGGGCTTCCTGCTCGCGGCGTCGGGCCCGACCGCCGTGTTCGCGCTGAACGCCGTGAGCTTCCTGGGGGTGCTCGGGGCGGTCGCGATGCTGCCCGGCTCCCGCGCGCTGGCGGCGGGCGCAGCAGCGACCCTGACCGGGTCGATCGGGGAGGCGCTCCGCTACATGATCGGCCGGCGCAGCATCGCCTCGCTGATGGCCCTGACCCTGCTCGGAGGCCTCTTCGGCACGCCGCCCGTGGCCTTCATGCTGCCCGGCATCGTCCGCTTCCAGCTCGACGCGGGGGCGGCGACCCTCGGCGCGCTCACCGCCGCGGTGGGGCTCGGGTCGCTGCTCGGCGCGCTGGCGCTGCTCGTTCTGTCCAGCCGCCCCAACAAGGGTGAGCCGGTGCTGGCCGGCTTCTTCCTGACCGGGGTGGCGATCGCTCTGATCGGGATCTCGGGCTCGATCCCGATATCGCTCGCGCTCGCGGTAGTCGGCGGCTGCGCGGGCGTCGTGTTCGTAGGGCTCTCGACGGTCGTGGTGCAGGCCACGAGCTCCGACGAGATGCGCGCTCGCGCGATGGCGATCTGGGCCGCGGCGTTCGTCGGCGTGCTGCCTATCGGCGCGCTGATAACAACGGCCCTCGCCGCCTGGCTGGGGGCCGGGGGAGCGGTGCTCGTCGACGGGGTCGCGATGCTCGCGGGCGGGCTCGCGGTGCTGGCCTTCCGGCCCGAGATCGCGTGGCTCGGCTGCGCCGCCCTGCCCGAGGCCTGCGTCGCCGGGACCGATCCCGCGGCGGTGGCCTTCGAGCCGAAGCCCGCTCACTCCTCGGGCCGGTAGGCGTAGGCCGCCTCCCGCACCGCCGCGCCGCTCTCGAGCGCGGCCCCGACCGCACCGCCGACGGTCGCCAGTGAGCTGGCCAGCCAGGCCAGCCGCAGGTAGTCGGAGTCGGAACGCCCGCCGGCCCCGCGGGCTGACGCCGTCCGCTCGTCCGCGATCCTGCCCGTGACATCCTCATCGCCGTGGGCGTCCCGGTAACGGTCCGCACCGCGTCGCTGGCGAAGCTGGTGACATGCGCCGCGCTGCTCGCGGTCGTTGCGCCCGCCCACGCGGCCGGGCAGACCGACCTCCTGGGCCGCTCCGCCGAGGGTCGCGAGATCCGGTCCATCCGCGTGGGAGATCCCGCGGAGCCGGTCAAGCTGCTCGTGGTCGGCGTGATCCACGGGAACGAACGCGCCGGGGTCGCGGTCACCCGGCAGCTTCGCTCGTCGCGGCCGCCGCCAGGGGTCGAGCTCTGGCTCGTGGACGACTTGAACCCCGACGGCTCCGCCGCGGGCACGCGCCAGAACGGCCGCGGCGTGGACCTCAACCGGAACTTCCCGCGACGCTGGCGCGCGGGGGGCAGGCCCTTCGACACCTACTATCCCGGGCCCCGTCCGCTGTCCGAGCCCGAGTCGCGCATCGCGCACGGCCTGATCTCGCGTATCCGGCCGGAGGTCACGGTCTGGTACCACCAGGCGCTGCGGCTTGTCGTGCGTGGCGGCGGCGACCCGCTGCTCGAGCGGCTCTACGCGCGTCGCAGCGGCCTGCCGTGGCGCCGGCTGGGGCCTCTGCCCGGCACGGCGATCGGCTGGCAGAACAGCCGTCTGCCGGGCACGACCGGGATGGTGGTCGAACTGCCCCGCGGACGGCTTCCGCGGGACGGCGTGCGCCGCCACGCGAACGCGGTGCTTGCTCTCGCACGGGCGGTCGCGCCGCGGCCGGCCGTGTCGCAGACGGGTCCCAAGCCGCCGATCAGATGGCGGCGCATCCCGTTCGGCGCGAAGAGGCGGGCGGAGATGCGTCGCTACGCGCGGCGTCATTACGGCATCGACGATTGGCGCCTGCGCGATCCGAAGGTGATCGTCCAGCACTACACGGTGACTGACACGTTCGAGGCCGCCTTCAATACGTTCGCGCCCGACGTGCCCGACCAGGAGCTCGGTGAGCTGCCGGGCGTGTGCGCCCACTTCGTCGTGGACCGCGACGGCGCGATCTACCAGCTCGTCTCGACCCGGGTCATGTGCCGTCACACGGTCGGCCTGAACTGGACCGCCGTCGGGATCGAGCACGTCGGCCGAAGCGACGCCCAGGTACTCGGCAACCGCCGCCAGCTCGGTGCCTCACTGCGGCTCACGCGCTGGCTTCAAGGGCGCTACGGGATCAGCACGCGGAACGTGATCGGACACAACGAGAGCCTGTCGAGCCCGTACCATCGCGAGCGCGTGGCGCGACTCCGCCGCCAGACGCACGGGGACTTCCGCCGCGCCTCGATGCGGCGCTATCGCCGGGCGCTCTCGAGGCTGCCCGAGCCGGCGGCGCCGCGCTGAGCTAACCGGCCCGGCGGGTGTCGCGGAGCTCGTCCTCGAGCGCCTCGGTCTTGCGCTCGGCCTCAGCGAGCCCCGAGCGGGCGCGCTCCGCCGCCCGCTCCGCGGCCTCGAGCGCCCGCCGCGCTGACGACTCCTCCCGCTCGCGCGCCCGCACCTCGCCCGCAGCCTCGCGCTGCGCTCGCCGGGCCCCGTCGAGTCGCTTCCTCAGCGCCGCGATCCGCTCGCGGCGCTCGGTATCCGCGCGCTTCGCCGGCGGCTCAGCCGCTCGCTTCGTGCGGGCGGGTGTCCCGGACAAGGCGCTTCCGAGCCCCACGGCGCGGCGGTCCTCCGTCAGCCGGCCGGCCTTGAGCAGCTCGCGCGTCTCCTCGTCGCCCGCGGCGGCGTGCAGCGTCTCGCGTAGCCGCTCGAGCGCCGCCGGACTCAGTTGCGTGCCCCACTCGGAGGCGAGGTCCGGAGCCATCGACACGAGGCGGTCGACGGCCTCGCGCTCCGCGTCCGCCGCCTCGCGAAGCTTCCGCGGGCCGTCGCGACCGCCGAGGGACGCCTGCGCCTTGCGCAGGCGCTCGCCCGCGTCGATCAGGGCGCGCGTCTCGCGCGAGCGGCGGCGCGCCAGCTGGTTCGCGGCCCAGCTCGCCGCGGTCGCCTTCTTGGCACCCGCCACGCGGCCGGCGGCCTCGCGGTCCCCCTCGCGCCGCAGGCGCTTCGCCAGCTCGTTACGGGCCGGCGTGAACTCCTCGAGCGGCAGGCCGTAGAGGTCCGCGATCGCGGCGTCGACGTCCATCGCCCAAAGCATCCCAGGCCCAGGGCGTACCCTTTCGTTCATGGAAGAACGTGATCCCGGCGACCGCTCGCAGGACCTGGACCCACACCACTCGCTGAACAACCCGGCGAGCGAACCGGACCCCGACGAGTGGCCGGATCCCTACGACAAGCGGGAAGACCCGCGCGATCCGCCCGATCCCGACGAGGAGCCGTTCGGCGACGAGCCGCACTCGCCCACCGGCAGCACGAGCACGAGCGAGCCTCACCCGCGCGAGGATCTGGAGGCCTTCCCCTCCGAGGGTCCGAAGCACGACCAGCGGGACCGGTAGAGCTCCGAGCTCGCGCCAAACCCGCTCTGCTCAGCTCGACTCGACCCGGAGACCCTCGCGACTGACGCCGAGGGCCCTGCGTCCAGCGAGCAGCTCGAGGATCTCACCGCCCACGAGCTCGCGCCGCCAGCCGGCGAGCACCGGCAGGTCGGGCTCGGGCTCGTCGGCGCGGACGGCGGCCACGAGGCGGCCGAGCTCCGATTGGGTCGCTATCAGGTCCGTCGCGACGCCCGATTCGAGCGACCGCTGCCGCACGAGCGCCGCAGTCAGAGAGACGAGGGGGGTGTCTGCCGGGCGCGGGCGTACGCGCTCGTCGGGCAGTGGAGGCACCTCCACGCCCCTGCCCTGGCGGATCGCGTCGAGGAGCTCGCGGTGGCGGCGGTGGAGGGTCGGCTTCGGCAGCCCGCGGATGTGCTCGAGCTCCTCCCGGCTGGAGGGCCGCCGCCGGGCCAGCTCGACGAGCGCCTGGTCGGGAAGCACTGTCCCGATCGGGCGGTCCAGCTCCCGCGCCGTGCGCTCACGCCACTGCACGAGCGTCCACCCGACCGCCCGCTGCTCGGAACGCAGCCCGCCGACGCGCGGCAGCCGCTGAAAGGTGCGCTCGGGGTCGCGCTCTTCGCTCGAGCGCTCGAGCGGCCGGCACTCCTCGCGTGCCCA
This sequence comes from Actinomycetota bacterium, assembly GCA_046729975.1. GTDB lineage: Bacteria > Actinomycetota > Thermoleophilia > Solirubrobacterales > Thermoleophilaceae > JBKPHS01. The sequence continues at coordinate 42,266 of JBKPHS010000157.1, read as the reverse complement.
CTCCAGCCGGCCGGCCTCCGCCAGCCGCTCCTGCAATACGCCGCCGAGCTCGAGCAGTCGTGCGGCGTCCGCCCGCGCGTATGAGAGCTGCGCCTCGGTCAGGGGGCGCCGATCCCAGCGAGTGAACCCTTCGGAGCCGCCGAGCTTCACTCCCAGCACGCTGCGCACGAGCGACTCGTAGCGCTCCTGCGGGCCGAAGCCGACGAAGCCGGCCGCCACCTGGGTGTCGAACACGTTCGTCACCTCGGTGCGCCAGGCCCGTCTCAGGATCGCGATGTCTTGGCGCCCGGCGTGCACCGTGATCTCCACCGCCGGGTCGGCGAGCGCGGCGGCCACCGGCCGCGGGTCCAGGGCATCCACGAGCGGGTCGAGCACCTCGGTCCGCACGCCGCCGTCCTCGCCGGGGTCCGGCACGGCGATCTGGGCGAGGCAGAGCAGCGCGCGGTAGCGCCCCTCGGACATGAACTCGGTGTCGATGGCGAGGCGTCCGCCCCGCGACGCGAGCGTGGCGAGCTCGGCGGTCACCGCCGGAATCTTGCCGTGCCCTCGCGAGCGGGTGCGTCAGAAGGCGACGGCGGCAGGCACGCCGGCGCGCTTCTGCGCCTCGCGGGCGCGCTCGATGTCGTCCGTCGCGATCGCGATGTCGCCCTTCAGCGTGGTGTAGATCAGGTCGATGTTCACGCCGGCGTCGGCCATCGCACGCGCGATGACGCCTGCCACGCCGGGCTTGTCGACCAGATCGACGCCGCCGCGCAGGACCAGCACCTCGCGCTCCTCCTGGATCTCGAGCCCGGCTGCCTCGAGTGCCTCCCGGGCCGCAGCGCCGTCCTGCACGAGGATGTGCACCACGCCGTCGCCGGGCACCGCGCAGATGCCGTCGATGTTCACTCCTGCGCCACCGGTCGCCTCGCCGAGATTGGCGAGCGTCCCGGGTTGGTTTTCGACGGCGACCGCGAGGTCCGTCGGTGGCATTTCAGCGAGCCTTCTCGCGGTCGTGGCCCCAGCCAAGCGGCAGGAGCGGCGACAGCACCCCGAGGGTCTCGTGCTCTGGCGCCGGGACGGTGGGCGCCGGGGGCCGCGGCTCTCGCGCAACCACGTGCGTGACCGGCGCGCCGGTGAGCCGCTCGACTCGATGCGGAAGATCGACGAGCAGCCACCGGGAGGCGCCGGTCGGAAGCGTGCAGACAACGATCTCGTCGAACGCCGCCGGGTCCCAGCCCTCCTTGATCGCTACGAGCGGGTCCGGGTCGCCGAGCCGCCCGTCGACCTCGAGGCCTTCCGCCCGCAGCCGCTCGAGAGCGCCTTCGAGCCGGGCTCGCGCACTCGCGCGCGCCTCGACGCCGCCTGGAGCTGGAACCACGAGCGTGAAGGCCGCCGGGCCGTGCTTGGCGCGGGCCGCGAGCGCTTCGAGCAACTCGTCGGAGCCCGCGGTCACGTTCGCCACCACCAGCACGCTGGTCTGCCAGCTCATCGCATTCCTCGCCGAAGCTCCTCAGGCGACCATAGCGCGGCGTAGGCGAGATGGAAAGCGCGTCCGGCGTTGCGCCGGCTTGCCGTTGTCTTACTTACGTCGGGGTAGGCACCCGGCGAGGAGCGGCATTGGAGGGGGTCCCGGCTGCTGCGGTGGTCGCTAGACCGGCTCGCCGTCGTGGCCGGCGATCGCTCCCGCGGAAGCGCCCAATGAGCGGCAATGACGGCGCTTAGGCATCTGGCGAGCGCACGGGATCGCATGTACTGTGGATTTCGAATGGCGCGCCGCGAGATCAGTTGCCGAATTCGCGTTGACGGTGCGCCGGCCCGCAGCGAGACGATCCTCACGGAGGCCAGCCTCAACGTCATCGTCCTGTCCACGACGCTACGGGACCGGGGGCTATGGCTCGACAGCACGTACCTCGGGCACGGCGGGGCGGACACGCAGATCAGCCACCTGATGGTCGCGCCGGGCCGCATCGGCGAGAGCGAGGCTCGCGCCGTCGATCACAACGAGATACCCGTCCTTCACGTCCGCCGCCGCTGCCTGTACGACCACCTGCAGCGGCTCCAGGACTTCCTCGAGGAGCTGGGCCACTGCGCCCAGGTCGACGGCCTCGACATGGCCGTCGAAGCCGTCGAGTCCGTCGAGTAGCCCGGCCCCTGCAAATGACCTAGCGAGCCGTCCGGCCGGGGGCGTAGACCACCCGGCCCATGCGGCTATCCGCCCACCCGCTCGCCAGCTCGGAGTTCGTCGCGCTCGACGTCGAGACGAATGGCCGCGCGGGCGAGCTGTGCGAGCTGACGGAGGTGGGCTGCGTACTGGTCGGCGGCGGTGAGCTGCACGACGAGTACGAGTCGCTGGTGAGGGTCGAGCGGCCGCTGTCACGCGGGATCCAGCGCTTCACCGGCATCACCCAGGCGATGGTGGACTCGGCGCCGCCCGCGGCGGATGCGCTGCGGCCCGTGGCCGGCCTGCTCGAGCGGCGGGTGCTCGTTGCCCACAGCGCCTCGTTCGATCGGCGCGTCCTCCAGCAGGCGTTCGAGCGGGCCGGGCTCGAGTGGCCCGACCCGCCGGTCCTCTGCACCGTCGCCCTGGCCCGCCGCTACGCGCCCCTCGCCACCCGGCGGGCGCTCGCGCCGCTGGCGGAATCGCTCGGGATAGACGTCGAGGGGGTGCACCGCGCGCTCGTCGACGCGCAGACCTGCGCGCGGATCTTCTGCGCGCTGTTCCCGAAGCTGTGTGCGAGCGCCGCCACGGTGGGGGAGGCGCTGGCGCTGCTCGCTCCCCGCAGGCGGCCGCGGCCCGAGCCGGCCGCCCCCGTGCCGCGGGGCGACCGTCCAGACCTCAGCAGGCTGCCCGACGACCCCGGCGTCTACGTGTTCCGCGACGAGCGCGGTCGCGCACTCTACGTGGGCAAGTCAGTCTCGGTGCGGTCGCGGGCCCGAGCGCATTTCTGCGCGCCGTCGGGGTGGACCGAGCGTGCCGAGGTGGTGGACTACATGCCGACGAACTCGGAGCTCGGGGCGCTCGTGCTCGAGAACCGGCTGATCAAGGCCTGGCAGCCGCCCGGCAACGTCAAGCTCAAGCGAACAGACGGCTACGTCTACCTGCGATGCCGGCTCGACATCGCCTATCCGATCCTCGAGGTCGCTCCCGAACCGGCCGCGGGTCACGCGATCAACGTCGGGCCGCTGCGCGGACGCGCGGACGCGCTCGAGCTCGTGGACCAGCTGAACTCGCTGTTCCAGCTGCGCCACTGCGGCCGCGGGCTCGCCCTGCGCGAGCACCCATCCGTCTACGGGCAGATGGGCCGCTGCCTCTCGCCCTGCCTCAACGACCTCGATCCGAACCTCTACCGCCGCCGGCTCGACCAGGCGTTCGCGCTCTTCGACGAGGACGGCGAGGCGGGCGCGCTGCTGCTGCGCCACATCGAGCACGAGATGCGGGAGGCGGCGGCGGCCGAGCGGTTCGAGCGGGCGGCCGTGCTGCTTCGGCGTCACGGCAGGCTGTCGGCCGTCCTGTCGCGGCTCGGCGGGGTGCTGCAGGCGACACACACATGCTCGCGGCTCGTCCTGGCGCCACACCCGGTGAAGGAGCGTTTCGACGCCTTCTGGCTCGTCGCCGGCCGTGTCGTCGACTGGGGCCCGCTGCGACCTCCGGGCGAGCTTGCGGAGCGCAGCCGCGCCGCGCTCGGGAGGAGCGCGCGCCGCCCCAGCCTGACAGCCGTCCCGGCCGGCGAGGTGGACGAGGTGCGCATCGTCGGCTCCTGGCTCGCGACCAACGAGGCGTCCTGGCTTCCGCTCGGCGAGGCCGCCGATGAGGCATCCCTGAGGGCATTTCTGCGTGACCCGAAGGGTGAGGACGAGGCGATGGAGGCTCAATCGCTAGCCTCTGGTCCTTGCCTTCGGTGAGGCATCGGACAAGCTTCGAAGCTCCCCCACCGACGGTCCAGGCGCAGGAATCGGGGCCGGTCCCCGATCAGCGGGAGAGCGTCGGAACGCTCTCGCTCCAGACGCTCGTCATCGCGAGCATCGCGTCGGCCGTCGCCGCTGTGGCGACCTCGCAGTTCTGGGAGGGCGGCAAGGTTGTCACGGCCGCGATCACGCCCGTGATCGTGACCATCGTCAGCGAGCTTCTGCATCGACCGACCGAGCGCATCCGCACGGTGGCGACCACGCGAAGGCAGCAGGCCGCGACGGCGCGGCCTTCGGCCGAGCGCTTCGATCCGCGCCGGCTGCGCGAGACCCCGCCGGGCCGGACACCCGACGACGTGCGCGTCTATCGCCCGCGCCGGCGCCTGAACCTGAAGGTCGCGCTCGTCACCGGTGCGATCGCCTTCGCCGTCGCGGTGTTCGCGCTGACGGTCCCCGAGCTGATCACCGGCTCCTCCGTGTCGGGCGGCGGGCGCGACACGACCTTCTTCTCGGGCGGCAACTCTTCGAAGCGCAAGACCGAGGAGAAGCCGGCGCCCGTCGAGACTTCGCCCGACGACAAAGAGACAGAGACCGACCCCGAGCAGAAGGTACCCGGCGAGTCGCCCACGGAGACCCAGCCGCAGCAGACCCAGCCGGCTCCGACAGAGACCCAGCCGCAGCAGACCCAGCCTGCGCCCGCCCCTCCGGGGGACACCGCGCCGCAGCCCTAACGCCCGGCTGCTAACCCCGCCCTAGTCTCGCGCGCGCGAGCCGGCGTCCGTACCGGAGCCAGAGCAGCACGACGTCCGCCGTCGTTGACCACAGATGCCCGACCGGACCGGTCACGAGCCAGGCTGCGAGCCGGCGTGCCGGGGAGTCGAGTGGCCGCACGGCGCCCACGCTATCGTGGCCGGACCGATGGCGACGGCGCTCACAACCAGCACGAAGGAGCTCGGCGACTCGCGCGTGCGCGTGGAGGTCGAGGTGCCCGCCGATGCCGTCGAGCGCGAGCTTCAGGGGGCCGCGAAGGCGCTCGGCAGCGACCTGAAGATCGCCGGCTTCCGCAAGGGCAAGGTGCCGCCCCAGGTCGTGATCCAGCGCGTCGGGCGCGAGGCCGTTCTCGAGGAGGCGGTGCGGCGCGCCCTGCCGGCCTGGTACGAGGAGGCCATCGGCGAGGCGCGCCTGGCGACGGTGGGCGATCCGAGGCTCGACCTCACCGAGCTGCCCGAGAAGGGAGCGCCGCTCGCATTCTCGATCGAGGTCGGCGTACGGCCGCCGGCCGAGCTGGGCGAGTACAAGGGCCTCGAGGTCGGCAGGCGCGAGCCGGAGGTGCGCCCCGACGAGGTCGACGCCGCGCTGACCCGGCTGCGCGAGTCGCTGGCCTCGCTCGAGACCGTGGATCGCGAGGCGACCGATGGCGACTACGTCGTGATCGACTTCGCCGGCACGGTTGACGGCGAGCCCTTCGAGGGCGGCGAGGCTCGCGGGTACCTGCTCGAGCTTGGATCAGGCCGGCTGATCGAGGGCTTCGAGCAGCAGCTCGTGGGCGCCCGAGCGGGCGACGAGCTCGAGGTCCGGGTCACGTTCCCCGACGACTACCCGGCGGAGCATTTGACCGGCAAGGAGGCCGTCTTCGCGACCGCGGTGAAGGAGGTCAAGGAGAAGAGGCTGCCCGAGCTCGACGACGACTTCGCGAGCGAGGCGGGCGGGTTCGACTCACTCGACGAGCTGCGGGCGGACATCGAGTCGAAGCTGAATGAGGCCGACGAGCGCGCGATCGACGCCGAGTTCCGCGAGGCGGCCGTCGACGCGGCGGTCGAGCGCGCCAGGATCGACATTCCCCACGAGCTCGTGCACGCGAAGGCCCACGAGATGTGGGCGCACACGGCCCGCCGTCTCGAGGCTCAGGGCATCTCGCCCGCGCGCTACGCGCAGCTGATGGGCAAGGACCAGCACGAGCTGATCGACGAGGCCGAGCCAGAGGCGGAGCGGGCGCTCCGGCGCGAGAGCGTCCTCGCCGCCGTCGTCGAGGCCGAGGGCATCCAGGTCACAGACGACGAGGTCATGGACGCGCTGCGGCAGGTCGCCACGGGAGCCGGCGGCCAAGAGCCGAGCGAGAAGGCGATCCGCAAGACCCTGGATCGCGCCAGGGAGCAGGGGCGCGACGAGCTCCTGCGCGAGGACATCGCGATGCGCAAGGCGCTCGACCTGCTCGCCGAGTCGGCCAAGCCGATCCCGGCGGAGCAAGCGAAGGCGAAAGAGCAGCTCTGGACCCCGGAGAAAGAGGCGAAAGAGAAGTCGGGTCAGCTCTGGACGCCGGGATCCTAGGAGTAGTCGGTAGTCGGTAGTCGGTAGTCCGGAACGGCCCCGAACCCAAGCCCGATTACCGATTACCGACTACCGATTAGCAGCCCCAAACAAGCGTCCGGAGCGCCGGGACGCCGTTGCTAACCTTCGCCGCCCAGCGCCTGAAGGATTCGACGCGAGGAAGCGAAAAGAACCGAGAGCCATGAGCCCCCTAGTCCCAATGGTCGTCGAGCAGACCTCTCGCGGAGAGCGCGCGTTCGACATCTACAGCCGGCTGCTGAACGAGCGCATCGTGTTTCTCGGTACGCCGGTCACGGACGAGATCGCCAACCTCATCGTGGCTCAGCTCCTGCACCTCGAGTCCGAGGACCCCGACAAGGACATCTCCCTCTACATCAACTCGCCAGGCGGCTCGGTGTACGCGGGGCTCGCGATCTACGACACGATCCAGTTCATCAAGCCGGACGTCCAGACCATCTGCGTCGGCATCGCGATGTCGATGGGCGCGCTGCTCCTGGCCGGAGGCGCGGCCGGGAAGCGCATGGCGCTGCCGAACGCCAAGATCCTGATCCACCAGGTGTCCTCGAGCTTCCAGGGTCAGGCGACGGACATCGAGATCCACGCCAAGGAGATCATCGACGTGCGGCGACGTCTTGACGAAATTCTGGCCAAGCACACTGGGCAAGATCTCGAGAAGGTCGCCAGGGACACCGAGCGGGATTACTTTATGAGTGCCGAAGAAGCGAAGGACTACAACCTGATCGACCGCGTGATCGCGCAGCACTAGCTGCGGATCGCCGCCTCCTCCGGGAGAGAGAGGCATGGCACGCCCAACCGACTCCAACGAACAGCTTCTCTGCAGCTTCTGCGGGAAGTCACAGCGGCAGGTCAAGAAGCTGATCGCGGGCCCTGGGGTCTACATCTGCGACGAGTGCATCGATCTCTGCAACGAGATCATCGACGAGGAGCTGACCGGCCCGGCCGCGTTCGATATCGAGAACCTGCCGAAGCCGAAGGAGATCTGGTCGGTGCTCCAGGAATACGTCGTCGGCCAGGAGCCCGCCAAGCGCACGCTCTCGGTGGCCGTCTACAACCACTACAAGCGCGTGCAGATGATGCAGTCCGAGGAGCAGGACCTCGAGCTTCAGAAGTCCAACCTCCTCCTGCTCGGTCCGACCGGCTGCGGCAAGACGCTGCTGGCCCAGACGCTCGCGAAGATCCTCAACGTCCCGTTCGCCATCGCCGACGCCACGGCGCTGACCGAGGCGGGCTACGTCGGCGAGGACGTCGAGAACATCCTGCTCAAGCTGATCCAGGCCGCCGACTTCGACGTCAAGAAGGCCGAGACCGGGATCATCTACATCGACGAGGTCGACAAGATCGCGCGCAAGGCGGACAACCCGTCCATCACGCGCGACGTGTCGGGCGAGGGCGTCCAGCAGGCGCTGCTCAAGATCCTCGAGGGCACGGTCGCATCGGTGCCCCCTCAGGGCGGGCGCAAGCACCCCCACCAGGAGTTCCTGACGATCGACACGACGAACATCCTGTTCATCTGCGGCGGTGCGTTCGCCGACCTCGACAAGGTGATCGAGCGGCGGATCGGGCACAAGGGCGTCGGCTTCGGCGCGGCCGTGCAGTCGAAGACGAACAAGGACACCGGCGAGCTGTTCGAGCAGGTGCTTCCCGAGGACCTCGTCGAATACGGGCTGATCCCTGAGTTCATCGGCCGCCTGCCGGTGATCTCGGTGATCCACCAGCTCTCGCGCGAGGATCTGGTCTGCATCCTCACCGAGCCCCGCAACGCGCTCGTGAAGCAGTTCCAGCGCTTCTTCCAGTTCGACGGGATCGAGCTGGTGTTCGCCGACGACTCGCTCGCGTCGATCGCCGACAAGGCGCTCTCTCGCGAGACCGGCGCGCGCGGCCTTCGCTCGATCCTCGAGGAGACGCTCCTCGACGTGCAGTTCGAACTGCCCTCCAGGCGCGACGTCAAGAAGTGCGTCGTGACCAAGGAGACGATCGAGAAGAGCCTCAAGCCGACGCTCGTGACCGAGGCTGCGAAGGACGAGGCTCCAGCCGCGGCCGAGTCGGCTTAGCGCTTCTCGCCTTCGTGAAGCAGCTCGCCGACGGCGTATGGCAGCTCGGCGGGTTTCCGCCGAACCTCATCAACGTCTACCTCGTCGAGGACGTCCTGATCGACGCCGGCACGCGCTACGCGGGTCGCCGCATCATGCGCGAGCTGCGCGGCCGCCGCCTCGCGGCGCACGCGCTGACCCACGCGCATCCCGACCACCAAGGGTCGAGCCACCGGGTCTGCGAGGAGCTCGGTGTTCCGTACTGGGTCCCCGAGCGGGACGCCGACGCCGCGGAGGACCCGTCGCTGATCGGCAGGCGCCAGCCGCAGAACGCGATCGCGCAGTTCTTCGCGAGGACCATGACCGGTCCGCCGCATGGGGTCGATCGCCGCCTGCGGGAGGGCGACCACGTCGCCGGCTTCACGGTGCTCGACACGCCCGGCCACTCGGCGGGCCACGTCTCCTACTGGCGCGACCGCGACCGCGTGCTCATCCTCGGCGACGTGCTCGCCAACGTCGACACGCTGACCGGCATACCCGGCCTTCAGCTGCCGAAGGACTTCCTCACGCCGGACCCGGAGCGCAACCGCGAGTCGGCCAAGCGGCTGGGCGAGCTCGAGCCGTCGCTCGTGCTCTTCGGCCACGGCGCGCCACTGCGGGACACGCGCAAGCTCGTCGAGTTCACGCGCGCCCTGCAGTAGCGAGCCCGTGACCGGCACCTTCATCAACGTTGCCGCCGTGCTGGCGGGCACGCTCGTCGGCGTCGTCCTCGGCCCCCGCCTGCCCGAGGGACTCCAAAAGCGTGTGCTGGCGGGGCTCGGACTCGTGACGCTCCTTATCGGCGTCGACCTCGGCCTCGCGTGGCGCGACACGAACCCGCTCTACGTGCTCGGCGGCGTGCTGCTGGGCGGCCTGGCGGGAGAGGCGATCGGGATCGAGGCATGGCTGGAGCGGCTCGGCGACCGCATCCAGGCCGCTGTCTCGGGCGACGGTCACTCCCGGGTGAGCGAGGCCTTCGTGACCGCGAGCCTGCTGTTCTGCGTCGGGCCGCTGACTGTCGTCGGCTCGATCCAGGACGGGCTCACCGGGGACTACCAGGCGCTCGCGACCAAGGCGACGCTCGACGGCTTCGCGTCGATCGCCCTGGCCGCCACGCTCGGCTGGGGCGTCGCCCTCGCCGCGGGCACGGTACTGGTAATCCAGGGCTCGATCTCGCTCGGCGCCACCCTGTTCGAGGACGTGCTCACCGGCGAGGCTCTCGATGCCCTCACGAGCGCCGGCGGGATCCTGATAGTCGGGATCTCGCTGAAGCTCCTGAACGTCGCCGACGTGAAGGTGGGGAACTTCCTGCCGGCGCTCGTCTTTGCCCCGGCGCTGGTGGGGAGCGTTTCGCTGTTCTAGGGCAGTGGGGCAGTGGGGCAGTGGGGCAGTGGGCAGCGCTCTGCCCCACTGCAGCCGGCGGAGCCCGCGCTCTGCCTACTAGCGCACGCGCCGCTCGCCGACCACGATCCGCTCGTGGGCGAGCCGCGCGGGCGCGGGTCGCGCCCGGGCGCTGGCCGCCACGTCCTGCGCCTGCGGGCATCCGCCGACGTGCCAATCGCTCTGCGAGCGCCACCAGTCGCCGGCCGCCAGCGACTCCATCAGCGGCGAGTTGACGCAACGCGGCGCGTGGTAGGGGTTGCCGGCGAAGTGCCCGAGCTCGTGGATGAGCACCGTCTCGAGGTCGTACTGCGCGGGACCGGGATAGCCGGGGCCCGGCTGCCACTCGAGGTCCGGGCGCACTGTCACGTCCCGCTCGTCGACCCGCCGGCCGACGTAGCGCCTGCCGATGGTCCTGCAGGCCAAGCGCCGGCGGCCCTGCACGCGGCAGCGCTTCACCAGGCGGTATTTCCGCACGACGTAGTCACGCTCGATGGCCAGCGCCTCCGCCGGCACGTTCCGCCCGAAGCCGACCACGTCCTGGCCGTCGCGGATGCCGGCGATGCGTCCGGTGAGCGCCCGCGCGCGCAGGCCCCAGCGCGCCCCGGACGAGCTCGCCACCTCGTCGAAGCGACCCAGGCTGACGTTTGCCGGGCGACCGGCCGAGCTCACGAGGAAGGTGCCCGACCCCTGCCGCCCGATGCTCGCCGGAATGGGCTCGGCGGCCGGGACGGGCGCGGCGGCGGCCGCCAGCAGCACCGCCGCGGGCCAGAATGCGCGGCGGAAGACACGGGGTGGGGTGTGGCGAAGCGGCATCGGCCGAGGATCGATCGACATGGGCGCCGCGCCGCTTGAGACCGGACGCCGCTCCATACACTTCGCCCGTGGCCACCGACCGCCTGCAAGAGCTCGAGCAGCGCACCCGCTATGACCCCGGTGAGGTCGAGTCGCGCGTCTTCGCCCTCTGGGAGGAGGCCGGCATCTTCCACCCCGAGCCCGAGGGGAGCGCGTCCAAGAACTTCTCGATCGCGATCCCTCCGCCCAACGTCACCGGCGAGCTGCACATGGGGCACGCACTCAACCACTCGATCCAGGATGTGCTGATCCGGCTGCGGCGCATGCAGGGACGGCGCACCAAGTGGATCTTCGGCACCGACCACGCGGGCATCGCGACCCAGCGGCAGGTCGAGAAGCAGCTCGAGGCGGAGGGCACGAGCCGCGAGGAGATCGGCCGCGAGGCGTTCGTCGAGCGAGTCTGGGACTGGCGCCGTAAGTACGGGGGCGCCATCGTCGAGCAGGACAAGCGACTCGGTGCCTCGGCCGACTACGCGGACGAGCGCTTCACGATGGACCCCCAGTACGTGCGTGCCGTGGTCCACGTGTTCGTGCGGCTCTACGAGAAGGGCCTGATCTACCGCGACAACTACATGGTCAACTGGGACCCGGGCCTGCGCACGGCGATCTCGGACCTCGAGGTGGAGCAGCGCACAGTCGAGGACACCCTCTACATGATCGACTACCCGCTCGAGTCGGGTTCGGGCTCGATCACGATCGCGACTGTGCGGCCCGAGACGATGCTCGGCGACACCGCAATCGCGGTGAACCCGGGCGACGAGCGCTACACGCGCCTGATCGGGGAGCACGCGATCCTGCCGCTGATCGGCCGGCGGCTCCCGATAATCGCCGACGAGCACGTCGATCCCGAGTTCGGGACCGGCGCGCTCAAGATCACGCCAGGCCACGACCCGACAGACTTCGAGATCGGACGCAGGCACGAGCTCGAGGAGGTCAGCGTGATCGGCGAGGACGGCCGCATGACGGAGGCCGCCGGCGAGCGCTTCGCGGGGATGGAGGTGGCCGAGGCCTCGGAGGCCGTGGCCGCCGCGCTGCGCGAGCAGGGCCTGATCGCGGGGACGCAGCCGTATGCGCACGACGTCCCGCACTCGCACCGGTCCGGCCGCAGGATCGAGCCCCTGATCTCGCTCCAGTGGTTCTGCGACATGACCGAGCTCGCGAAGCCCGCCATCGCCGCGGTCGAGGCGGGGGGCGTTCGCTTCCACCCGGCGCGCCCGCACACCGACGTCTACCTCAACTGGCTCGCCAATATCCGGCCCTGGGCCATCTCGCGCCAGCTCTGGTGGGGTCATCAGCTTCCCGTCTGGTACTGCGAGGAGTGCGGTGAGACCGTCGTCGCCGAGCAGGAGCCCGAGCGCTGCCCGGCCTGCGGCGGCCCGCTGCGCCGCGATCCCGACGTGCTAGACACGTGGTTCTCGTCGGCCTTGTGGCCGTTCGCGACCCTCGGGTGGCCGGACGAGACTCCCGAGCTGCGCGCCTTCTACCCGACCGACGTCCTCGTCACCGGACGCGACATCATCTTCCTCTGGGTCGCCCGCATGGTGATGATGGGCCTGGAGTTCACCGGCGAGCTCCCATTCGCCGACGTCCCGATCAACTCGATCATCCAGGCGCCGGACGGCCGCCGCATGTCCAAGTCGCTCGGCACCGGGATCGACCCGCTCGACGTGATCGACCAGCACGGGGCGGACGCGCTGCGCTTTGGCCTGCTCGCGATGTCGTCGTCGCAGGACGTCCGCTATTCAGCGGAGAAGGTCCAGCAGGGGCAGGATCTGGCGAACAAGCTCTGGAACGCGTCGCGCCTCATCCTCCTCAAGGTCGAGAACGTGGACGCGGCGCCTCGACCGGAGACCGTGGAGGACCGCTGGATCCTGTCGGTGCTGGAGCGGGTTACGGAGGACGTCACGCGACTGCTCGAGGGTTACAACCACTCGCGCGCCGCGCTCGAGCTCTACGGCGCGTTCTGGGGCGAGGTCTGCGACTGGTATCTGGAGCTCGTCAAGCCGCGCCTCTACGATGAGCAGGCCGACCGCTCGGCGCTCTCGGCGACGCTGCTGCACGTGCTCGAGCGCGTGCTCGTGCTGCGCCACCCGATGATGCCGTTCGTCACCGAGGAGGTGTGGGCGCACGTGCCGGGCGCCCGCGGACTGCTCGCCGTCGAGCGCTGGCCGGAGCGGGACGACTCGCTCATCGACGAGGAGGCCGAGCGCGCCGTCGGTCAGGTGATGGAGGCCGTCACCGCGCTCAGGCGCTACCGGGACGACGCGCGCGTGCCGGCCGCGGCACGCCTCCCGGGTCTGCTCCTGGCCGAGGGCTACGAGCAGACCGCGGACCACGTGGCGCGGCTGGCGCGCTTCGAGCTGGCGCGCGACGGGCGGGGAGACGGCGACGTGATCAGCTCGGTGGCGATCCCGGGCGGGGCGGTGCAGGTGCTGGCCTCCGGCGACATCGACCGGGAGGAGGCGCGGCGCAGCCTGACCACCGAACGCCGCAAGCTGGAGGAGGAGATCGGCCGCGCCGAGGGGAAGCTCGCGAACGAGCGCTTCGTCGAGAAGGCCCCCCGCGAGGTCGTCGAGGCGGAGCGCGAGAAGCTGGAGCGCTACCGCGCAGAGCTCGAGAGGTTGTCCTGAACGCGCGCCAGGCCGAGGAGTACCTGCTCGACCTGGAGCTGTTCGGCATGCGCTTCGGGCTCGACCGCATGCACAAGCTGATGACCGCGCTTGGCGTGCCGCAGCAGCGCTTCGAATCGATCCATGTCGTCGGCACGAACGGCAAGTCCTCGACCGTGCGGATGATCGCGGCGATCCTCGAGCGCCACGGGCTGCGCACCGGGAGCTACACCTCGCCGCATCTGCGCTCGTTCGCCGAGCGCATCGAGGTGGGGGAGCGGCCGGTCTCCGATGCCGACTTCGCCGCGGCGGTCACGCGCGCCGCGCGCGCTGCGGAGCTCGTCAACCGCACGGTCGAGCCGGACGACCAGGTCACCCAGTTCGAGGCGCTAACCGCCGCCGCCTACCACGAGTTGGCGCGCCGGGGGGTGGAGGTGGCGGTGATCGAGGCTGGGCTCGGCGGTCGCTACGACGCGACCAACGTGATCCCGTCGACGGTCCAGGTCCTGACCGGCGTCGGACTCGAGCACACCCGGTGGCTCGGGCCGACGATCACGCACATCGCCGAGGAGAAGCTCGCGGTCGTGCCGACTCACGGCTGTCTCGTGGTCGGCGAGCTCGACTCCGAAGCCGAGGCCGTCGCCCTGAGGGTCGCGCGCGAGCGTCACGCGCGGATCATGCGCGCCGTCGTCGACCTCGGGGTGACGCTACGCGCTCGCGGCGCGTTCCAGCGCCGGAACTTCGCGCTCGCGGCTGCAGCGGCCCAGGCATTCCTCGGTTCGCTCGACATGAGCGCGGTGCGGCAAGCGGGCGCGGAGGTGGAGGTCCCCGGCCGCCTCCAGGAGGTTGCCCGCGACCCGCTCACCCTCTACGACGGTGCCCACAACCCCGCCGGCGCCAGGGCGCTCGCCGAGGCGTTGCCGGAGGTGATCGGCGGCCGGCCGCTGACGGCCGTCTTCGCGATCCTGGACGACAAGGACGCGGCAGGAATGCTGTCCGTGCTGCTGCCGCTGTGCGAGCGTGCGGTCTTCACCCGCTCTTCCAACCCCCGGTCCCTCTCGCCGGCCACGCTCGAGTCGCTCGCGATAAAGCTGGGCGGACCGCCCTCCGAGAGGTTCGGCGCTCCGCTCGCCGCCATCCGGCGCGCGCAGGAGCTGGCGGGCCCGGCCGGCGCCGTGCTCGCCACCGGGTCGATATACCTCGTAGCCGACCTCGTGCGCGGCGCCCAGTCCGACGCGCGGGCCTCGAGGCTATGAACGAAGGTCCCGGCTTCCTGACGATGATCGGCTTCGTCGCCCTGCTGGTGGCGACGGTGATCCTCGTCTTCTTCGGAATCGGCTACGCGCTAGGTCGGCTGTTCCTCTAGGCGATGCTGGGCGGCGACCGCGCGGTCGTAGTTCAGTCGCATCAGCTCGATCACGTCGCGGACGTCGGCTTCGTCCTCGATCCTGCGCGATGCCGGTCCCTGCCTCCCGGGGAACACCGGGTGATGCACCACGCGACCCTGCTCGAACAGGTCCGTCCATACCTCCTTCGGGAACGAGAAGTGGGCGGCGTGGTCGCCGTGGAGGTGCCCGATCTCCCGGCGGCCGACCTTGAAGGCGAACTCACCGCGCCGGCCGGGGCCGGCCTCGACTCCGGGCCAGGACGTGACCTCCTCGGTGATCTGCTCGCTTGCGGTTCGTGCCTCGGTCATGACTGCCTCCTCGAGTCGCGGTCAAGGCATGGTCCACCTTCAAGTGCGCTTGAAGTCAAGCGCCGCGCGCGGAGGATGCGGCTCCGACTCGCTCGAGCGGGGATGGCTGGCCGCGTTGCCTGCGGCGAGCCGCGGCGACTTGGTCGCCGACGATCACCGCGACCAGCACGCCGAACAGCAACGCGGCAACGACGAGCGCCGGCGCGAAGGTGCCGATCGCGCCGATCGCGAGGCACGCGACCGCGCCGACAAGTCGTCTGCCGCCGATCGTCCCTGACATCCGTAGCCGGAGCGCGACGTGCGCGAGCAGGTAGAGCGCGGGACCGCAGACGACGGCGGCGAGCTCCGCGTCCGGCAGGTGCTCCGTGGGGTGCGCGATCACGAGCTCGTCGCCGACCGCCATGAGGAGGATCCCGGCGACGATCACCACGTGCAGATACGTGTAGGCGTCGCGCGCGAGAAGGATGCGGGTCTCGGACTGCGCCAGCCGGCGCTCTGCCATCGTCGCGACCAGGTCGAAGTAGAGCCACCAGAGCGCCGCCGTGGAGAGAAAAGCGAGCCCGAAGGCGGCCACCCTCGCCGTGGTCAGGTCGAGGTCGGCCGTGGTCGCGCCAGTGACCACGATCGACTCGCCGAGCGCGATGATGATGAACAGCTGAAAGCGCTCGGCGAAGTACTCGCTTGTTATCTCCCACGCTTCGGGGCGGAGACGCTGCCGGCCTGGCACCCAGTACGTGACGAGGGGCGCGCCGTAGTCGAGCGCGAGCGCGGCGAGCCAGAGCATGGTCCGGGTGGAGCCCTCCGCCAGAGCGCCGGCGATCCAGAGCGCGCCGGCGGCCACGAACCAGGTCAGGATGCGCCCGGCCCGCTGCCGCTCGATCGTGCCGCGATCGGCGGCGACGAAGGTGAGGAAGGAGTGCCGCCCGACCTGGATCGCGACATAGGAGGCGGCGAAGAGCAAGGACTTGTCGCCGAACGCCTCCGGGATCGCGAGCGCCATCAGGAGGCTGGCGAGCATCAGGGCGATCAGCAGCAGGCGGACGACGATCGATCCCGGATCGAGCTCGTTCGTGACCCAGGTCGTGTAGTTCCACGACCACCAGACCACGAGCAGCACTAGCGCGGCCTGACCCACTCCTTCCCAGGTCAGGTTTTCGAGCAGCAGATCGGCCACCTGCGTGACCGCGAAGACGAAGACGAGGTCGTAGAAGAGCTCGAGGGTGGTCGTTCGCTGCTCGAGACCGGCCTCGCGACGCAACGAAGCTCTCGCCAGCCGTGGCATGAGCTACGGAGCGGCAGCGCGCTCGGAGGCCGCGCGCGCATCGGCAGCGCCGCCGGCGCCGACCGGCTCCGATGCCTGCTTCCCGCGGCGCTCGACCTCGATCTGCATCGCCTTGTCGGCCTCCGCGACCGCGTCGCGCATCCGGCGAGCCGCCAGCGGCCCGATCACGCCGCGGGCCGCAAGCAACAGCTTGGCCCAGCGCGGCACCACCACCCGCTGCGCCCGCTTCTCAATCCCTTCGACCACCGCGTCACCGACCGCAGACAGCGGGTGCGTCTTCCCCAACGGGCCCTTCAGCCGGCTGCGCATGAGACCGCCGACAGGATCGGCGTCGGCCCCGGCGACCATGTCTGTCCCGATCCAGGAGAAGTAGGCGACGCCGACGTCCACTCCGAGGTGACCGACCTCTCCCCGGAGGCTGTCGCTGAAGGCCTCGATGCCCGCCTTGCTCGCCGAGTAGGCCGCCATGCCCGGACCGTGCACTGCGGCCGCCATCGAGGCGACCGCGAGGACATAGCCGCGCCGCTCGATCACGTGGGGGAGGCAGGCGCGGATCGTGCGCCAGGCGCCGACCAGGTTGACCTCGATCGTGCGCTCGAACGCCGCCTCGTCGATGCTTCGGACCATTCCAATCGAGGCGATGCCGGCGTTGGCGATCGCGACGTCGATCCCACCGTATGCCTCGACGGTGCCGTCCACCGCGCGCTGGAGCTCCGCCCGGTCGGTCACGTCGGCCTCGAACCAGACGGCCCCGGGCCCGCAGCTCGCCGCCACCTCCTGGAGCCGGTCGGCCTCGAGCCCCACAAGCGATAGGTGTGCGCCGCGGGCGGCGAGGCGGCGCGCCGACTCCGCGCCGATTCCACGGGCGGCGCCGGTCACGAGCACGCTCTTTCCCGCCAGCGCCCAGGTCATCGCAGGGCGCGACCCTAGTACACGCGTCCTAGAGCGTCGAGCGGGCGTTTACAACGCGGGTCGCGGGTAGACTCCGCTCGCCATGAGCCCCGTGGCCACGTTCGGCATCGACAGCGACGGCCTGAACCTGGCGGTCAATCTGCTGCTGCTGTTCCTCGTCGTCATCTGGCTGGCGCTCGTCTACTGGACCTACGCCGACGCAAAGCGCCGGATCGCCGACCCGATGCTGGTCGGCTGCGCCACGGCCGCCTCGCTCTTCCCGTTCGTCGGGACTGTCGTCTACATGATCGTGCGGCCGCCCGATTACCTCGAGGACGCGCGCGAGCGGGAGCTCGAGATCGCGGCGGCCGAGGCGAGGCTCGCGCAGATCGGCGACCACGAGTGCCCGTACTGCGGGTTTGCGGTCGAGAAGGCCTTCCTGCGCTGCCCAAGCTGCCTGCGCCGCCTCAAGGAGCCGTGCCTCACCTGCGGCAAGCCGCTCGACCCGCGCTGGAAGATCTGCCCGTACTGCGAGGCCGAGATCGGTCAGGCCGCGCCGCAGCGCGCGCCTTCCCGGCCGGCGCGCGCGGCCCGGCCGGCGCGCTCTGCCGCGGACGTAGGCGCGGCGGAGCAACCCGTGACGCGCACGCGCCCGCCCGCGCGTTGACGGATTCGTAGGTCCACGACCAAGGAGGCCTGTTGCAGCGGACGCTGATCCTCGTAAAGCCC
The DNA here is from genome assembly GCA_046729975.1 of Actinomycetota bacterium. Taxonomy (GTDB): domain Bacteria; phylum Actinomycetota; class Thermoleophilia; order Solirubrobacterales; family Thermoleophilaceae; genus JBKPHS01. The sequence continues at coordinate 24,518 of JBKPHS010000157.1, read as the reverse complement.
GATGCCTTCTCGCGCGGACTCACCGGCGAGGTGATCGCCCGTTTCGAACGCAAGGGACTCAAGCTCGCGGCGATGAAGCTGATGACAATGAACAGAGACCTCGCCGAGCGTCACTACGCCGAGCACGCCGGCAAGCCGTTCTTCGGTGAGCTGGTGGACTTCATCACCAGCGGCCGGCTGGTCGCGTTCGTGCTCGAGGGCCACGAGGCCGTGACCGCCGCGCGCCAGGTGATCGGCGCCACCGACCCGCTCGAGGCGTCACCCGGCTCGATCCGCGGCGACCTCGCGCTCGAGGTGGGCCAGAATATGGTTCACGGGTCGGACTCGACGGAGTCCGCTGAGCGCGAGGTCGGGCTGTTCTTCCCGGAGCTTGGCTGAGCCGCGCCTGATCCTCGCCTCGCAATCTCCGCAGCGGCGGGCGATCCTCGAGCAGCTCGGGATCGACTTCACGGTCGTTGTGCCGGACGTCGAGGAGCTCGCACAGGGCGACCCCCGCGCGGTCGTCGTCGAGAACGCGCTGCGCAAGGCGCGGGCCGTCGACGGCGACCTGGTGCTCGGCGTGGACACCACGGTCGTACTCGACGGCCGTGTCTACGGAAAGCCCGCGGACCGCGGCGAGGCGGAGACCTTCCTGCGCCGTCTTGCGGGCCGCACGCACGAGGTCTGGGGCGGGATCGCGCTCAGGCGAGGTACCGGCGAGCGGAGCTCCGAGTGCGTCACGCGCGTGCGCTTCCGGATGCTCGAGCAGCGCGCGATCGACTGGTACCTCGAGTCGGGCGAGTGGCGTGAGCGGGCCGGCGGCTACGCGATCCAGGGCCGCGGCGCCGCCTTCGTCGAGGGCATCGACGGCGACTTCTGGAACGTGGTCGGGCTGCCCGTGCCGGAGCTCGTGCGCTTGGCGCCGGAGCTCTTCAGCGCCGGATAGCGGGTACGCGCCAAGCGCGTACCGCGCATGAGGTAGGCGTTCACTCCTTTGAACGCAGTATGGGCCGGGCGGCCTATGGCATCCCCGCGCGGTCGACCGCAGGGTGGACGGCGAGACGAGTTCAAACCGAACAAGGAGCTACCACCAATGTCTCGACTGTCGTATCTCACGAAGCGGCCGAAGCGCACGCTCGGCGCGCTGGCGGCCGTGCTTGCGGCAGTCGGTGTTGCCGTGGGCTCGGGTGCCAACTTCAGCGCCACGTCGGCGAACCCCAGCAACGTCTACACCGCTGGGACGCTGACGATCGGCAACAGCAATCCGGCGTCGGCGATTCTGACGACCACCACCAACCTGAAGCCCGGGGCGACTCCGGAGACGGGCGTGGTGGACATCCAGAACACGGGCTCGCTGCCCGGCACGTTCACGCTGTCGCAGTCGCTCAACACCCCGACGGACGTCGGCAACGACGCGACCCCGGACATCCCGGCGAAGCTGAACCTGAAGGTCGTCGACTGCGGCGACTTCTCGGCCGGCACGCCGGCCTGTGAGGTGACCGACTCCGTGAAGTACGACGACACGGTGTCGAACTTCACGTCGGCGGCTGCCCTGGGGACGTTCGCCGCCAGCGAGAAGCACCGCTACCAGTTCTCGCTCGGCCTCGACAGCTCGGCGGGCAACGTGTATCAGGGCGACTCCGTCACGGCGACCTACACCTGGGACGCCGCCCAGTAGTCGCATCGCACTGGCCCTGGAGTGGTCGCGCGGGGGAGGGCAGCCAAGTCCCCGCGCGCCCGCCCTGGCCTTCGAAACGACCCCCCTGACCTGACACCAAGATGACCGAAGCGCAGACGAACCAGAGCCCCGCCGCCCCGGCACGCCACCGGCGCGCGGTGAAGGCCGCCTCGACGATCTTCCTCGGCTGCTGCTTCGCCCTCGCCGCCCTCATGCTCGTGCCGGCGCTGCTCGGCTACCAGCGCTACGTCGTCACGGGCGACTCCATGAGCGGAGCGATCGCGAAGGGCTCGATCGCCTACGCGGACGAGGTCCCGGTCTCCGAGCTGCGGCCCGGGGACGTCATCACGTTCACCCCGCCCGGCCGCTCCTCCGACTCGTACGTGACGCACCGGATCGTCTCGATCCGCCGCGACCGCGAGGGGGTTCCCGTCTACCGCACCAAGGGCGACGCCAACGACGCGCGCGACCCATGGCGGTTCTCGCTCCGCCAGCCCACGCAGGCGCGCGTCTCCTTCCACGTCCCGTTCGCGGGCTATGTGTTCGGCGCCCTCGCGATCCGTTCAGTCCGCATGCTCGCGATCGGCCTGCCGGCCCTGCTGATCGCCTTCGGCATCGCCGCCGCGCTGTGGCGCGAGGCCGGCGAAGGCAGCCGGCGCGAGACGGCCACCCCGGAGGCGTCCGCGTCATGAGGCGCCATCTCGCGGGGCTCACTGCTCTTGCCGGGCTCGCGGTGGCCGCGGCCACGCTGTCTGTCTCCGGCGCGACGTTCAGCGCGCAGAGCACGAACCCGGGCAACACCTACACCGCCTCCACGAACTTCGGCACCGGATGCACAGACACATCGCCGCACACGGTCGTGGCCGACCGTGACGCCTACGTCAAGGAGGACACTGGCGGCGACGACAACTTCGGGAGCGACGTGAGCCTGTTCGTGCGCTCCGACAGCGGTAAGAACCGCCGGACGCTCGTGCACTTCGCGCTTCCCTCGAAGCCCGCCGGGTGCACGGTCCAGACGGCCACGCTGCGCCTCGTTGCCGCGAACGCGAGCCCCGGCCGGACACTCGAGGCTCGGCGGATCGTCCCGGGGGCAGCGGGCACGTGGCTCGAGCTTCCCGGTGGTGGGGCAGGCGTGACATGGCTGCTCCAGCCGGCCACGGTCACCAACGCCACCGAGGCGCCCGCGACCCAGACCTCCGCGGTCGGCGCGCGCGACTGGACTGTGACGACGCAGGTCACCGCGATGTACGGGGCCGACGCGAACAACGGCTTCCTGATCAAGGACTCGGTCGAGGACGCCACGCCGCAGAGGTCGTCGGAGTTCCGGAGCCGCGAGTACGGCAGCACACCGACGGAGCAGGCGAATCGGCCGAAGCTGACGGTGACATTCCAATGAGGCGGATCGGTCGCATAGGGCTCTGGGCCGGGATCCTCATGCTGCTCTGGGCGGCCGCGCTCATGCTCGGCGGCGTCGCGGAACGCGGTTCCGACGGTCCGTTCGTGAACGTCGCCTCGTCGAACGGCAACGGCAACGGCCAAGGCCCGATCTCGCACTCGAACTCGAAGAGCCCCGGCGCAATCCTGTCGATCTCGAACATGAAGCCCGGCGACTCGAGCTCCGACACCGTCACGATCACGAACACCGGCGCGGTGAAGAGCACCTTCACGCTCGAGAAGCAGAACGTCGTGAACAACCCCGGGTCGGGCGGGGGCGCCCTGTCCAGCCAGCTGGACCTCACGATCCAGAACATCACGAACCCGAGCTCTCCCGTGCTCGTCTACGCGGGGAAGATCGGGGCGATGACGCAGCGGAACCTCGGGCAGCTCGCCAAGGACGAGCAGAGGACCTACCGCTTCACCGTCTCGTTCCCGTCGGCCAGCGGAAACAGCTATCAGGGCTCCTCGATGAGCGTCGGCTATCTCTGGACGCAGAGGATGGCGCCGGGGAACTCACCCTGATGGACGGTCTCGCCCGCGCCCTTGGCGCTCCTGTGCTGCAGGCGCGCATCGAGGAGCTCCTTCGCCGGCGGGGGGACGGGTCGGCTCCACCGCACTGGCGGGAGCTGACGTCGCTCATCACCGACGGCCTGGCGGACGTGCTGCTGCTCGAGGCCGAGCGCCATCGCCTCGAGCGCGAGATCGACCGCCTCGCGACCGGTCCGTTTCCGAGGTCTGCGGCCACGCGGATCGCCGAGCTGACGCGCCGGCGGACGCTCGTGGACGTCGAGTTGCGCTCGCTGCGGTCCGCGCTGGCCGAGCTGCGGTCCCTCGGCAGGCGAGCCAGCCCCGCCTTCTAGCGCCGAACCCGGCTCGGCCCTGGGCGGCGCCGCTGAATGGCGGCGCTCCGACCGGGTAGAAAGAAACTGGTGAGCGGGCAGGGTTCACTCCTGGCGAGGCGGATACGCGCGGTCGGCGCGTGGACGGCGGCCGTGGCGGTAAGCCTGACGGTTCTCATCGCGGTCCTGCCGTTCACCTCGTTCGCTTACCGCAGCCCGACCACGCACATCGCGATCGAGACGGCCGCCACGCTCATCGCGCTCGTGGCGTGCTACCTGCTCGTCGGCCGCCTCAGGATGAGCGGCCGCCTATCCGACCTGCTGCTCGTCACCTCGCTCGCCATGTTCGCCGCCGCGAATCTCGTTTTCGCGGTCGTGCCGGCCGCGGCACGGGCCGCGGATGGCCAGTTCTCGACCTGGGGGACGCTCACTGGCCAGCTGCTCGCCGCTGCGCTGTTCGCCGCCGCGGCAGTCGCGCCCGAGATCCATCTGCGGCGACCGGGTCGCGCCGCGCTCGTAGCGCTCGGCGGCATAGCGGCCGCCGTCGCGCTCGTGGCGCTGTTCGCGGCGCTCGCGGGGCCGAAGCTGCCGGCCGCCATAGACCCCGCGCTCTCGCCGGAGTCGTCTGGCCGCCCCCGCGTGGTGGGCGACGCAAGCGTGCTGGCGCTCCAGGTGGTGCTGATGTGCCTCTACGCGCTTGCGGCAGTGGGCTTCGTGAGACAGGCAGAGCGCCATCGGGACGAGCTGATCGCGTTTATCGCCGTCGCGGCCACGCTTGGCGCTGCTGCCCGGCTGAACTACTTCCTCTTCCCCTCGATCTACTCGGAGTGGGTCTATACCGGCGACGTGTTCCGCCTCACGCTCTATGCCGTCCTGCTGGTAGGAGCCCTTCGCCAGGTCGCCCGCTACCAGCGGCGGATCGCGGAGGGCGCGGTGCTCGACGAACGTCGCCGGATCGCGCGCGAGCTTCACGACGGCCTGGCGCAGGAGCTCGCCTACATCTCCTCTCAGTCCAGGCGCCTCCGTGCCGAGCCTGCCGCCCGGCACATCGCGACGGCGGCTGAGCGCGCCCTCGATGAGTCGCGCGCGGCGATCTCGGCCCTCACTCGACCGGCCGACGAGCCGCTCGACGTGTCGGTAGCGCAGATGGCCGAGGCGCTTGCGGGGCGCGCCGGCGCAAACGTGGAGCTCGAGCTCTCTCGCGGCATCGAGGTCGCTCCGCAGACGCAGCAGGCCCTCCTGCGCATCCTCCGCGAGGCGCTCACGAACGCGACCCGCCATGCCGGCGCGTCCGCGATCAGGGTCGAGCTCGTGGACGGACCGGCGGTGCGCCTGCGCGTGTCCGACAACGGCAGGGGCTTCGACCCCCGCGAGCGCGGCCACGGCTTCGGCCTCACGAGCATGCGGGAGCGGGCCCAGGCGATCGGGGGCGAACTGTCTGTGTCCTCGGAGCCCGGGGATGGCACCGCGGTGGAGGTGGTGGTCCCGTGAGCGAGCGGCTGCGCGTGCTCATCGCGGACGATCACGCGCCGACGCGGCTCGGTGTGCGCCAGTCGCTCGAGGACGGCGGGTTCGAGGTCGTGGCGGAGGTCTCCGACGCCGCGGCGGCGGTTCGAGCCGCCGAGCGGGAGCGACCGGATGCGTGCGTGCTCGACGTGCACATGCCTGGCAGCGGCATCAAGGCGGCCCGGGAGATCGCCCAGCAGCTGCCGGAGGCCGCGGTCGTGATGCTCACGGTCTCCCGCAACGACGAAGACCTCTTCGAGGCGCTGCGCGCCGGCGCCGCCGGCTACCTGCTGAAGGACACCGACCCGGCGAGGCTGCCGCACGCGTTGCACGGCGTGCTCGCGGGCGAGGCCGCGCTGCCCCGGAGCCTGGTCACGCGCCTGATCGACGAGTACCGCGGCCCCGGCCGGCGCCGCCGGCTGCCGCTTCGCGGCCGGCGCGGGGTCGAGCTGACCAGCCGCGAATGGCAGGTGATCGAGCTGCTGCGGGATGGACTGAGCACCGCGCAGATCGCGGAGCGGCTGTCGCTCTCCCCGGTAACGGTCCGGCGGCACGTCTCGTCACTGCTCGGCAAGCTCGACGCACCCGACCGGGACGCCGCCGTCCGCATGCTCGACGAGTCGAGCTAGACCAGGCCGGTCTTCGCCGCGTAGACCGCCGCCTGTATGCGGTTCTCCATGTGGAGCTTCGCGAGGATGCTCGAGATGTGGTTCTTGACGGTTGGCGGGCTGACGTAGAGCTCCGTCGCGATCTCGCGGTTGTCCTTGCCGCGGGCGAGCAACGCCAGGACCTCGAGCTCGCGCTCCGACAGCTCGGTCTGCAGGCGCTCGGCATCGCGAGCCCGCTCGTCGTCGAGCCGCACCCGTTCCAGCAGGCGCCCCGCGATCCGCGGCGAGATCAAGGACTCGCCGGACGCCGCCGCGCGGATGCCCAGGAGGATCTGCTCGATGGCGGCGTCCTTCAGCACGTAGCCGCATGCCCCGGCGACGATCGCCTCGACCAGGTCGGAGTCGTCCGCGGAGATCGTGAGGACCACGACGCGGGTGGCGGGTGACCTTTCGGCCACACGCCGCGTGGCGTCGACGCCGGAGATGCCCGGCATGTTCAGATCCATCACCACGACGTCGGGCGCCAGCTTGCCGGCGAGCTCGACGGCTTCCTCGCCGCTCGCGGCCTCTCCGACGATCGCGAGTCCGTGCTCCTCGAGGAGCTCCCGCAGGCCTCGGCGGAACAGCCCGTGGTCGTCCACGAGCAGGACGCGCGTCGGCTCCTCTTCAGCTATCGAGATGGCGTCCGGCCACCGGCCCGTCATTGCGACACCCCCTGCCGCCTGCAACGTGGCTTGGACTCCGTTCCCTACGGGAATTCTAGAGCCAGCTTGGCGGCAACGCTAGCCGAACCTGCCGCGATGCGCTCCTGCGTTATCCTTGGCGCTCGCAGGCAGGTCGCGGCTGCAGGATTTTCTTCAGGGCCGCCTGTTGTCGCTTGCTGCCGCAAGGCAGCTTAATCTCCGTATCCAAACGTGGGCTTCTTCTCCTACCTGACGGGCTTCGGCGGCCGTGACATGGCGGTCGACCTGGGGACCGCGAACACGCTCGTGTATGTCCGGGGCCGCGGCATCGTGCTGTCCGAGCCCTCGGTGGTTGCGATCGACTCCCGTAGCGCCGAGGTTCACGCGGTGGGCATCGAGGCCAAGCGCATGCTCGGGCGAACGCCCGGGACGATCTCGGCGATCCGGCCGCTCAAGGACGGCGTGATCGCGGACTTCGACGTGACCGAGCAGATGCTTCGGCACTTCATCCAGAAGGTGCACCAGAACCGCTGGGCCCATCCGCGGGTTGTCGTGTGCGTGCCCTCGGGCGTGACGGGCGTCGAGAAGCGCGCGGTGGAGGAGGCCTGCCTCTCTGCCGGCGCCCGCCAGGCCTACCTGATCGAAGAGCCCATGGCGGCCGCGATCGGAGCCGGGCTGCCGGTGGGCGAGCCAACGGGGAACATGGTGGTGGACGTCGGAGGAGGCACGAGCGAGGTTGCGGTGATCTCGCTCGGCGGCATCGTCGTGTCGCAGTCGATTCGGATCGGCGGCGACGAGCTCGACGAGGCGATCATCAACTACGTCAAGCGCGAGTACAAGCTGATGATCGGCCAGCAGACGGCCGAGGAGGTCAAGCTCGAGATCGGCTCCGCGTTCCCGCTCGACGAGGAGGTGCAGGCCGAGATCCGCGGCCGTGACCTCGTCTCTGGGCTGCCCAAGACCGTGGTGCTGACGAGCGAGGAGGTTCGCCTCGCGCTCGAGGAGCCGCTGCAGGCGATCATCGACGCCGTCAAGGAGACGCTCGACCGCACGCCGCCGGAGCTCGCTGCCGACATCATGGACCGCGGGATCATGCTGGCGGGAGGCGGCTCGCTGCTCCAGGGCCTCGACGAGCGGCTTCGTGACGAGACCCAGATGCCGGCGCACCTCGCGGAGTCGCCGCTCACCTGCGTGGCTGTCGGCTCGGGGCGCTCGCTCGAGGAGTTCGAGGCCATTCACCGCAGCAACCGGAACTCCCGACAGCGCCGGCGCTACTAGCCCGCACGGAGGCGGACTCCCGTGTATGACAGGAAGGTTGTCCGCAGGCGGCGGGCGGTGCTGGCCGTCTTGATCGGCCTCTCGCTGGTGCTGCTGACGGCGTACTTCGGCGAGTCCACCGGGGGCGGCCTGCACGCCGTCCAGCGGGGCGCGCAGGAGGCGCTCGCGCCGATCGAGACCGGTGTGAGCAAGGCCGCCAAGCCGTTCCGCGACCTCGCCGGCTGGACGGGCGACGTGCTCGACGCCAAGGGGGATAACGAGGAGCTGAAGGACGAGGTCTCGCGGCTGCGGCGTGAGCTTGCCCGGGCGCAGACCCAGCAGCGCGACGTCCAGCAGCTCGGATCACTGCGCTCGATCCATGAGCAGGAGACCTTCCCGCGCGGCGTCGAGCCGGTCACCGCGCGAGTGATCGCCCGCTCGCCGACGGTCTGGTACTCGACGGTGCAGGTCAACAAGGGCTCGAGCGACGGGCTCGAGGTCGACCAGCCCGTCATCACGGGCGACGGCCTTGCCGGCAAGGTCACCTCGGTCGCGTCGGGCACCGCGCGCGTCACGCTTATCACCGACGCGTCGAGCGCGGTGTCCGGCCAGGTGATGCCCGACGGGACGACGGGGATCGTCAAGCCCGAGGTGGGACGTCCCGACGACCTGCTGCTCGAGTTCATCCAGAAGGGCCGCAAGGTCGCGAGGGGCGCGACCGTTGTGACCTCGGGCTTCCGCTCGTCCCGGCTCGAGTCCCTGTTCCCGCGAGGCGTCCCGATCGGGAGGGTCACGCGGGTCGACTCCGACGAGGTCGAGCTCTACCAGCGGGTGCACATCAGGCCATACGCGGACCTGCGACGCATGGACTACGTCCAGGTCCTGACCCACAAGCCCGCGACCGCCCGGGCCCAGGTGGGGGCGCCTTGATCCCCACGCCCGGATCCATCCTGCGCGTCTCGGCGATGGTTTTCGCCGCCGTCGTTCTCCAGATCTCGGCCGTGGGGGACATTCGCATCCTCGGCGGGAGCGCCGACCTCGTGGTGCTCGCGGTCGCGGCGGTCGCCTTCTTCAGCGGCGCTATCAGCGGCTCGGTCACGGGGTTCGCAGCCGGCCTCCTGTTCGACCTGGCGCTGGGCCAGAACCTGGGCGCGTCCTCCCTCGTCCTGACGGCGGTCGGCTATTCGGTCGGCCGCTACCGCGAGCTGCGGGATCCCTCGCACGGGCTGCTGCCCGTCGCCGTCGCCGCCGGCGCGACGGCCGAGTGGGTGATCGGCTTCGCGGCGGTCAGCTTCATGCTCGAGATCGAGGCGTCGGTCAGTGCCGTCGTCTTCCGCGACATGATCGTGACCGTGATCCTCAACGCGCTGCTGGCGCTGCCGTTCTTCGCACTGGTCCGGCGCCTGCTGCGCCCGGTCCTGATCGCCGACCCCTACGCGCGCAGGCGCCGTTCCCGCGCGCGCGAGGCAGGCCCGATCGGCCTTCGCGGGCTCGAGGTCTAGGAGATCCGGATGTACCTCGACTCCGACCCCCGGCGCCCGACGATCACCCCGCAGCTCGCGATTCGCGTCGCGATCCTCGGCGGCATCGCGCTCGTGCTGTTCGCGGTGATCTTCTTCCGCCTCTGGTACCTCCAGGTGCTCTCTGGCGACCGCTACCTCGCCGAGGCCAACGACAACCGGGTGCGCGAGATCAAGGTTCAGGCCCCGCGCGGCGAGATCGTCGATCGCGACGGCCACACGCTCGTGGACAACCGCCCCTCGCTCGCAGTGAAGATCACCCCCGACAAGCTGCCGCGGCAGCAGGCACACAAGACCGCCCTCTACAAGCGGCTCGGTCGCGTGGTCGGGATGTCGCCGCGTGAGATCCGGACCACCGTGCGCGACCAGCTCCGCGCGCAGCCGTTCGCCACGGCCACGGTGAAGCCCGACGTGAGCCGGCCGGTCTTCTCCTACATCCTCGAGAAGCAGGAGCGCTTCCCGGGCGTGACCGTCGAGCGCGTCTTCCTGCGGGAGTATCCGCACAAGCAGATCGGGGCCCACCTGTTCGGCACCGTCGGCGAGGTCACCAGGGAGCAGCTGAAGGACGAGCGCTATCGCGGCGTGACGCAGGGCGATCGCGTGGGCCAGTCCGGCATCGAGTACTCCTACGACCGCTTCCTGCGCGGCCAGAACGGCGCGACGCGCGTCCAGGTGGACGCTCTCGGGACGCTCAAGGGGCGGCTGGGGGAGAAGGAGCCACGTCAGGGGCAGCGGCTGCGCCTGTCCGTCGATCTCGATGTGCAGCGTGTCGGCCAGGAGGCGCTCGCCGGCCGGCGCGGCGCGTTCGTGGTGATGGACGTAAACACCGGCGAGATCCGCGCGCTCGGGTCGGCGCCGTCGTTCGATCCGAACATCTTCGCCAAGGTCATCAGGCAGAGGGACTTCGACCGCCTCTCCTCCAAGGAGCTGGGCGAGCCGCTGGCCAACCGTGCGATCCAGGGCCTCTATCCGACGGGCTCGACCTTCAAGCTGATCACCGCGACCGCAGCCCTCGAGGGAGGCCTGATCACGCCGGGCACCGTGCTGTTCGACGGCGGCTCCCTGAAGGTCGGCGGCGTCACCTTCAAGAACGCGGGCGGCGCCGCGCACGGCGCGCTCGCGCTGCGGCAGGCGCTGTCGGTCTCGAGCGACGTCTTCTTCTACCGGCTCGGCCTCGAGGCGAACGGCGCAGGCGACGGCCGCGTGCTCCAGCACTGGGCGAGCCGCCTCGGGATCGGGCACACCACCGGCATCGACCTGCCGGGAGAGTCCAGCGGCCTGATCCCGAGCCCCGAATGGCGCAACCGGCTGTTCAAGAAGGGGCAGACCGAGCGGCCGTGGTCGGCGGGAGACAACATCAACCTCGCTGTGGGACAGGGTGACCTTCAGGCGGACCCGCTCCAGATGGCGGTTGCGTACGCGACGATCGCCAACGGCGGCAAGGTCGTCCGTCCGCACCTCGGCCAGCGGATCGAGGACTCAGACGGCCGGGTCGTCCAGGAATTCGAGACCCCGGCCCGGCGCCGCCTTCGGATCAACCCGGAGTACCGGCAGGCGATCCTCGACGGCCTGCACTCGGCGGCGAGCGCGCCGGGCGGCACATCGCAGCCGGTGTTCAAGGACTTCCCGATCCCGGTGGCCGGGAAGACCGGCACGGCGGAGAAGGGGCTCGGTCGCGCGGACCAGTCCTGGTACGTCGCGCTGGCTCCCTATCCCAAGCCTCGGTACGTTGTGGCGGTGACGGACGAGGCGGGAGGGTTCGGCGCCGAGACCGCGGCGCCGGACGCGCGCCGTATCCTCGCCGCGCTGTTCGGGGTCAAGGGCGAGGAGAAGAAGGAAGTGAAGGGGACGAGCCCTGACTAGCCACAGCACCCCCTACGGCGCTTCCGTCAAGGGCTTCTCGGAGTCACAGCCCCGCGCGGCCAGCGGAGTTGGCGCGCTGCTCCACCTCGACTGGCTGCTGCTGCTCTCCGCCGTTGGCCTGATCGCGTTCAGCGTCCTTACGATCGGGACCGCCACCGAGGGCGACATCGAGGGCAGCCCCTACTTCTACGTGATCCGCCAGTCGGCCTACGGCGTCGTCGGCATCGTGGTGATGCTGCTGTTCGCACGCTTCGACTACTCGCGGCTGCGCGAGCTGAAGATAGGGCTCTACGCGCTGATGATCGGCATGATCCTGCTCGTCTTCGCGCTCGCGGGCGCTACCCGCGGCTCGAAGCGCTGGATCGACCTCCCGTTCTTCCGCTTCCAGCCGTCCGAGCTCGGGAAGGTGCTGCTGATCCTGGCTCTGTCGGCCTTCCTGGTGGATCGGATGAGACGCGTCAACGACCGCGAGACGACGAGCCGGATCATGCTGCTGGCGCTCCTGCCGGCGATCCTCGTGGTCGCCCAGCCGGACCTCGGAAGCGGGCTCGTCTACCTCGCCATTGCGCTCGCGGTGTTGTTCGTCGCGGGCACCAAGTGGACTCACTTCGCCGCGCTGGGCGTGATTGGCACGACCGCCGTGACGCTCGTGCTCGTCGTCATGCCGATGGCCGGCATGCAGGTGCTGAAGCCGTACCAGGTGGACCGGCTGACGGCATTCGTCAACCCGAGCGACGACCCGCGTGAGCAGGGCTACCAGCTCAAGCAGTCGATCGCCGCGATCGGCTCTGGCCAGAAGACCGGCCGCGGCTCTGACGAGGCCACCCAGACGAAGCTCGACTTCCTCCCCGAGCACCACACGGACTTCGTGTTCAGCGTGGTGGGGGAGACATTCGGCTTCATGGGCGCGGCGCTCGTGCTTTCGCTGTACGCCCTTCTAATCTGGAGGGCACTGCGAATACTCACCATGTCGAAGAACCTGTATGGAGCGCTGATCGCCGGCGGAATAGCCGCGATGCTGATGTTCCAGATCTTCGTCAACGTGGGCATGACCATCGGGATCATGCCCATCACCGGCGTCCCTCTGCCGCTCATGAGCTACGGCGGAGCGTCGGTGCTTGTCACCTTCATGGCCGTTGGCCTCCTGCAGTCGATCCACGTGCAAGCGCGCGAGACGGCTGCGGCCAAGGGCCGAGAACTAATTCGATGAGAGGCAATTTCTTTGAGAAAGCAAGTGCTCGTCACGGTGGACCGTGGCGAAACCAGAGTCGCCATCCTCGAGGCGGAGGGAGATCCCCAGCCTAAGGAAGGCGCTGACCAGAGGCCGAAGGGAGGGCGGCGCGGACGAGGCCGCCGGCCGCAGGCGGAGAAGCCTGCGGACTGGCGTGTGGCCGAGCTCTACATAGAGCGCCGCGGCAGCCGCTCGATCGTCGGCAACATCTACAAGGGCAAGGTCGACAACGTCCTGCCCGGACTCGAGGCCGCGTTCGTGGACATCGGCCTCGACAAGAACGGCTTCCTGCACGCGGACGACGTCGTCATGCCGGGGGTGGAGGTGGCACGGCGCGGCCGCTCCGGCTCCAAGGGGCAGAGGATCTCGGAGATCCTTCATCCCGGCGACGAGGTCGTCGTGCAGGTCGTCAAGGACCCCCTGAAGACCAAGGGCGCGCGGCTCTCGATGCAGCTCTCGATCGCGGGCCGCTACCTCGTGTACGTGCCCCAGGGCGAGGGCATCGGCGTGTCGCGCCGGCTCGAGGACAAGGAGCGCGAGCGCCTGCGCAAGCAGGCCGCGAAGCTCGATCTCGGCGAGGGCGGGGCGATAATCCGCACCGCCGCCGACGGCGCCACGCGCGAGGACTTCGAGCGCGAGATCAAGTACCTCCACAAGCTCTACGAGATCCTCCAGAAGCGAGTCAAGGAGACCGTCGCCCCGGCGATGGTGTTCCAGGAGGCCGACCTGCCCGTGAGGGTCGTGCGAGACATCTTCTCGAAGCACTTCGAGGGTGCGCTGATCGACGATCAGAAGCAGTTCGACCGGCTGACGTCCTTCTTCACCCGCACCGCGCCCGAACTGCTCGACCGCGTCGAGCTCTACAAGGAAAGCGAGCCGCTGTTCGAGAGGTGCGGCGTGGAGGACGTGATCCTCTCGACCCTGAACCGGCGCGTCGACCTGCCGTCGGGCGGCTACCTGATGATCGACTACGCCGAGGCGATGACGGTCATCGACGTCAACTCGGGCTCGTTCATCGGGCGGGGCAAGGGCGCCCGGCTCGAGGACACGATCACGAAGGTCAACCTCGAGGCGGCCGAGGAGGTGGTGCGCCAGCTGCGGTTGCGCGACATCGGCGGCATCATCGTCATCGACTTCGTGGACATGTCGCGCGCCCGCAACCGCGACGCCGTCCTGAAGACCCTGCGCAAGTCACTCGACGAGGACCGCACGAAGACCTACGTAGTCGAGATCTCGCCGCTCGGCCTGGTCGAGATGACGCGGCAGAACGTGACGGACGGCGTCCGGGAGATCCTCACGAAGACCTGCCCCACCTGCAACGGCGAGGGAGTCGTGCTCTCGGAGGACACTGTCGCCATTGAGGTCGAGCGCAAGCTGCGCGAGCTGGCGGTCGAGCGGCCCGAGCCGGAGGCGTTCCTGATCCAGGTGAACCCCCGGGTCGCGGCGATCCTCACCGGTGGATCGGCGCTCCACGACCTCGAGGCGGACGTGCACAAGCACTTCCACTTCGAGGGCTCCGAGGGCCTGCCGATCGACCACTTCGCCGTCACGCTCGAGGGCACGCGCGAGCAGGTCGCCGAGCGCGCACTCCCCTTCCGTGAGGGCGAGGAGGTGCTCGTCACACTCGAGGAGCCGCACATGTACAACGACGAGGACGCGGTCGCGAAGGTCGACGGCTACGCGATCTCGGTAGCCGGCGGCATCGGCCACATCGGCGAGAAGAAGCTCGTGCGCATCGACCAGGTTGGCCGCACCGCCGCCCTCGCCTCAATCGTCGGCGGGCCCAACGGCGCCCGCCACGAACCTCCCGAGGAGGCCCGCGAGCGCGGCCGCCGCCGGGGACGGCGGGGGCGGGGGCGCCGGGGGAAGACGGCCGCTGCCGAGGTACCCGAAACGGACTAGAAGTCGTCAGTCTTCGGTCTTCAGTCTTCAGAACTGACGACTGACGACTGACGACTGGCGACTCGGGATGGGCGCTATTCTCTGCTGCCGGCGCCCAGTCTCGGGCGCCGATTCATGCGATGAGCTACGCGATAGTCAAAGTTGGCGGCAAGCAGTACCGCGTCGAGGAGGGCGATTCCCTGCTCGTAGATCGCCTGCGCGAGGACGAGGGCGCCAAGGTTCAGCTCGAGCCGCTGCTGCTCGCCGGCGACGGCGACGCGGTCTTCGAGGGCGCGGATCTCGGCAAGGTGAAGGTCGAGGCCGTGGTCGCGGGCCACGAGCGCGGGCCCAAGATCCGCGTGCTCAAGTTCAAGCCCAAGCGCGGCTACAAGCGCACGACCGGCCACCGCTCGGAGCTGACGCGCCTCGAGATCCGCGAGATCAAGAAGCTGTCGCGCAGGCCCGCCGCCAAGAGGGAGGATCAGGATGGCTCATAAGAAGGGCCTCGGCTCGAGCCGCAACGGCCGCGACTCGCAGGCCAAGCGCCTTGGCGTGAAGGTCTTCGCGGGGCAGAGCGTCACGGGCGGCGAGATCATCGTGCGCCAGCGCGGCACGCGCTTCCGGCCGGGCGAGGGCACAGGGCTCGGCAGGGACGACACGATCTTCGCCACGCGGCCGGGCACCGTGCAGTTCGCGACGGGCCGTCGCGGACGCGTGATCACCGTCGACCCGGCGGACTAGCGGTAGCCGGGCCGGCCGAGCGCCGGAACCATGCTCTACGACCGCGCCAGGATCTTCGTCCAGGCCGGACGGGGCGGCGACGGCGCCGTCTCCTTCCGCCGTGAGGCGCACGTGCCGCGCGGCGGGCCCGACGGCGGCGACGGCGGCCGGGGCGCCGATGTCGTGCTGGTCTCGGACCCGTCGCTGCGAGACCTCCAGTCGTTCAAGCGCAAGGCTCATTACAAGGCTCCGAGGGGCGGCCGCGGCGAGGGGGCCAACCGCCACGGCGCCAGTCCGGACCCGTTGGAGGTCCGCGTTCCGCCCGGCACCTCGGTGGAGGATCCCGAGCGCGGGCTCCGGCTCGACCTGAGCGCTCCCGGACAGCGGGCCGTGGTCGCGCGGGGCGGCCTGGGCGGCCGCGGGAACAAGCACTTCGCCACAGCGACGCGCCAGGCGCCGCGCTTCGCCGAGCGCGGGCTCCCGGGCGAGGAGGGCTGGCTCGAGCTCCGGCTCAGGCTGCTGGCGGACGTGGGCCTCGTCGGCCTGCCGAACGCCGGCAAGTCGTCGCTCCTCGCGCGGCTCACGCGCGCGCGGCCGAAGGTCGCCGGCTACCCGTTCACGACACTCGAGCCCGTCCTCGGCACGCTCGAGGCCGACGATCGCCAGCTCGTGGTTGCCGACATCCCGGGTTTGATCGAGGGAGCGGCGGAGGGCGCCGGGATCGGGCACGAGTTCCTCGCGCACGTGGAACGCACCCGACTGCTCGTGCACGTGCTCGACCTCGCTCCGCTCGACGGCTCGAACCCGGTCGAGAACCACCGCGCGGTCGAGCGGGAGATCGCCGCCTACGGCGCGGGCCTCGCCGAGCTGCCGCGGATCCTCGCGCTCGCCAAGGCCGATCTCGTGCCGGAGGAGCGGGCCGCGGCGGCGGAGCGCGACTGGCGCGAGCGGCTCGGAGACGCCGTGCTGGACGTAGTGGTCACCTCGTCGGCCACGGGGCGAGGCATCGAGGACCTCGGCCGGGCCGTCATGGCCGACGTGCCCCCGGAGGAGGAGATTGCCGAGCAGCCCGGCGAGGCGCTTGCCGAGCATCGCGTCTACCGGCCCGGCGCGGACGCGTCCTTCCGCGTCGAGCGAACCGGGCCGCGGGCCTTCCGTGTCTCCGGCGGCCGGGTGGACCGTCTGATCGCCCGCCACGACATCGACAACGAGGACGCTCTCCGGTACCTCGAGGAACAGCTGCGCGTGCTCGGCGTGCAGCGCGCGCTCGAGGCGGCCGGGTTCGAGCCCGGGGACGACGTGGAGATGGCCGGGATCGTGTTCGAGCTCGACCCGGGCGCGCCTTTTCGCCAGCCCCGTCGCGCCTGACGGGGCCTAACCTTCGCTCGCATGCGAACGGTCGTCATCAAGCTCGGGTCGAGCATCGTCGCGGACGAGCGGGGAGAGATTCGCCGCGACGTGATCGGCGCGGTTTGCGACCAGGCCGCCGACCTCCACGACGGGGGCGACTCGGTGGTAATCGTCACCTCAGGTGCCATCGCGCGCGGCATGCGGCTGATGGAGCTCGCGATGCGCCCCCGTTCGATGGACGAGCTGCAGGCGGCTTCGGCCGTGGGCCAGGGCAAGCTCTTTCGCACCTACGACGAGCTGCTCGCCGCGCGCGGCGTGTCGAGTGCCCAGGTGCTGCTGACCTTCTTCGACATGTCCGCGCGCACGCATTACCTGAACGCGCGCCAGACGCTGAGCAGGCTCCTCGACTGGCGCGTCGTGCCGGTGATCAACGAGAACGACACGACCACCACCGACGAGATCTCATTCGGCGACAACGACTTCCTGGCCGCACAGGTGGCGATCCTGCTCGGCGCCGAGTTGCTGGTGCTCCTCACCGACACCGACGGCCTCCACACTGCCGACCCGCGCGACGATCCCGGCGCCGAGCTGCTGTCCGACGTGCGCGACTTCGAGACGCTCGAGCCGCTGGACATCGGCGTCTCGGCTTCCCCCCTCGGGTCCGGCGGCATGCGGTCGAAGGTGGTCGCTGCGGAGATGGCCACGGCGGCCGGCATCCCGGCGGTGATCGCGAACGGCACCCGGCCCGGCACCGTGACGCGCGCCGCCTCCGGCCAACGCGAGGGCACGCTCTTTCACCCGCAGGCGGGGCGCGTCTCGAGCTTCAAGCTCTGGCTCAAGTACGCGAAACCGACCCAGGGCCGCATCGTCGTCGACGAGGGCGCCGAGCGCGCGCTGCGGGAGCGCGGCACGAGCCTGTTGCCGGTCGGCGTCGTGGACGTGCACGGCGAGTTCCAGGCGGGCGACGCCGTCGAGGTCTGTGCGGCCGGCAACGGCCGCCCGGTCGGCAAGGGCATCGTCAACTACTCCGCCGCGGAGCTGCGCCAGATCAAGGGAATGAAGACGGCCGAAGTGCAGGACCGCCTTCCGCGGGCGAGCGAGGAGGCGGTGCACCGCGACTACTTCGTGCTGGGCTGAGACGGTCGAAGACGGTCGAAGCGGCCGATACCCTTGTGCCATGGCAATTGGCACCGCATCGGTCGCGGAGGTCTGCGCCGCGGCTAAGCAGGCGTCCCGCGAGCTCGCTCGCCTCGACACCGCTCGCAAGGACGCCGCACTCGAGGCGATGGCGGCGGCGCTCGAGGAGCGCGCCGCCGAGGTGCTCGACGCGAACGCGCGTGACATGGAGGCCGGCGAGGAAGCGGGGCTCGACGCCGCGCTGCTCGACAGGCTGAAGCTCACGCCCGAGCGGCTGGCGGGGATCGCCGCGGACGTGCGCAAGATCGTCGACCTGCCCGACCCGGTGGGCGAGCAGATCGAGGAGCGCACGCTCTACAACGGACTGAGGCTCCGGCGCGTTCTCGTGCCGCTCGGCGTGGTGGCCGTCGTGTACGAGGCGCGCCCGAACGTGACGATCGACTGCTCGGCGCTCTGCATCAAGTCGGGCAACGCGATCGTCCTTCGCGGATCCTCTGTGGCGGCGCACTCCAACGCCGCCCTCGCGGCGGTCGCCCGCGCGGCGGTCGCGTCGGCCGGGCTGCCCGAGGCCGCCGTCTCGCTCGTGTCCGGCGGCAGCCGCGACGAGCTGCGCGAGCTGGCGACGCAGGAGGGCGTAGTCGATCTGATCATCCCGCGCGGAGGCGAGGGCCTGAAGGCGGCCCTGAAGAGCTATGCCACGGTGCCCGTGATCTATGCCGCCTCCGGCAACTGCCATGTCTACGTCGACGCCGGGGCCGACACGGACATGGCCGTGCGGATCGCGGTGAACGCGAAGGTGCAGCGCCCGAGCATGTGCAACGCTGCTGAGACCCTCCTCGTGCATCGCGACGCCGCGCCCGAGTTCCTTCCGCGCGCGCTACACGAGTTGCGCGAGTCGGGCGTCGAACTGCGGGTCGACGGCCGCACGGGTGCGCTAGCGGGCGACCTCGCGGCATCTCTCAACGAGGCCACCGAGGAGGACTGGGCGACCGAGTTCCTCGCTCTCGTGATGGCGGTGAAGGTGGTGGACTCGGTCGATGAGGCGATCGACCACGTCAACCGCTACGGCAGCGGCCACTCGGAGGCGATCGTCACCGGGTCGGACGAGGCTGCCCAGGCATTTACCGAGGACGTGGACGCGGCGGCGGTGTACGTGAACGCATCGACTCGCTTCACCGACGGCGCCGAGTACGGCATGGGCGCCGAGATCGGCAACTCCACGCAGAAGCTGCACGCGCGCGGCCCGCTTGCGTTGCGCGAGCTCTGCACCTACAAGTACGTGGTCGAAGGCAGCGGCCAGATCCGGGAGTAGCTTGCCGGTCGGGATCTTCGGCGGGGTCTTCAACCCCCCGCACCTCGGTCACCTCATCTGCGCGCAGGAGGCGCACACCCAACTCGCGCTCGACGTCGTCCTCTGGGTGCCGGTCGGCGAGGCTCCGCACCGGCCCGTCGAGCAGGATCCCGGGGCGGAGGTCCGGCTCCGGATGTGCGAGCTGGCGATCGCCTCGGACCCGCGGTTTGCCGTGTCACGTCTCGAGGTAGATCGACCCGGGCCGTCCTATACCGTGGACACGTTGCGTGAGCTGAGACAGCGGGCGCCCGAGCGGGACCTCTTCCTGATCCTCGGCGCCGACCAGGCGGCCGCGCTCCCCCGGTGGCACGCGCCGGAGCAGGTGCTCCAGCTCGCGATGGTGGCGGTGGCCGAGCGTGACGGTCATCGGCGCGAGGAGGTCCGGCGGAGCGTCACCTCGCTCGCCGGCGCGGACGTCCGGCTGACCTTCTTCGACATGCCCCGCGTCGACATCTCCTCGAGCCTCGTCAGGAGCCGAGCAGCCGAGGGCGTGATTCGCTACCTCGTGCCCGACGAGGTGGCAAGCCTGATCGCCGCGCAGAATCTCTACGGCGCGTCCGCGCCGGTGGTCGCGGAGTGACGGCCGGCAGCGCGGCCCTCGCCGAGCGGATCGCCGCGATCGCGTCGGACAAGAAGGCGACGGAGATTCGCGTTCTCGACCTGCGGGAGGTCGTCGGCTACACCGACTACTTCGTGATCTGCTCCGGCAACACCGAGCGCCAGACCAAGGCGATCCACGACGCGATCCACAAGGAGCTGAAGGACTCGCAGGGTGCCCTGCCCCGCCGGGTGGAGGGCGAGCGAGAAGCGCGCTGGATCCTCATGGACTACCTCGACGTCGTCGTCCACGTCTTCACCCCCGAGGCCCGCTCCTTCTACCGGCTCGAGCAGCTCTGGGGAGAGGCGCCGGTGGAGTCCGTGGGCTGACTGGCGGACGATAAACTGGGCCGCTCGGGGGCTGTAGCTCAGCTGGAAGAGCGTCGCGCTGGCAGCGCGAAGGCCACGGGTTCGAGTCCCGTCAGCTCCACTGCTCCCCGCTCAGAGCGTCGGGTGCGGGGGCGAATTCCTCCGGCAGCAATCGGGCGCTGCATCCCGCTAGCGTCGCTGGTCACGCCTCGCGCGGCCTGCAGACCGGAACACTCGTCCTGAGGATGCCGCGTGTCTGCGCAGCGGCGCGCAGCTGACGCGCACGGAGCTCGAGCACGCGTACCACGTCGGCCGTCGGGCGGAAGGGGTCGGCTATCGCCGCACCGCTGGCGAGTGGCAGCGCGGCAACCAGCTCACCCTGGCACTCGGCCAGAACGTGGGCGCCGGACTCGACCTGCCTCCGCGAGTCGAGGTCCGCGAGCCTTCGCAGCGCAGCGGCGTCGCCGGGCTGCGACATGCGGATCGTCAGGTCGTTGAGCATGCTCACGGCAGCCTCCTTGTCGCTTGGCAGGGACGGCGGCCCGGAAGAGCGTCGGCGCGCCTCTCGCAGCAGGTCCGCCTGCCGCTGCCGGGCGAGTTCGAGGTGGATGGTCGGGTGGTACATGCGCGCGTCCTTTCTCAGCCTCGAACGAACTGTAGGCTTCCAGTGGTCCTATTGGAAGATCCAGTTTTCGCCCTCTGAACGAGACCAGTCAGCCTGTCGAGCTTCTCCTCGCCCTCTCCCGGAACGGCCCTCGCTCGATGACCGCCCAGATCGAGGATCAGCTCCGCGAGGCGATCCGCTCGGGGACTCTTCACGCCGGGGCGCGCCTCCCGTCGACGCGCGATCTGGCGCGCCAGCTGGGCGTCTCCCGAGGGGTCGTCGTGAGCGCGTACGCGCAGCTCGGCGCCGAGGGCTACCTGGCGGCCCGGCAGGGGTCGCGGCCGCGCGTCTCGGAGGCGGCCGCGCTCAGCGTCGCGAGTGAGACGCCGGCCGCCGCGGTCGCCCGGCCGAGCATCGACTTCCGGCTCGGCCGGCCGGATGTCTCGGCCTTCCCGCGGGCGGCATGGCTCCGATCGATGCGCCACGCGCTGGCCACCATGCCCGACAGGGACCTCGACTACGGCGACCCCCGTGGAGTGAAGCCGCTCCGCTCCGCGCTCGCGGAGTACCTCGGACGGGTGCGCGGAGTCGTCGCCGAGCCCGGGCGAACCGTCGTGACGACGGGTTACTCGCAGGGGGAGGTCATCGTCTGCCGCGCTCTCGCCGCAGCGGGCGCGAAGAGGATCGGCGTGGAGGATCCCGGGCATCCGGAGCAACGACGGATCGCCGCCCGCGCCGGCCTCGAGGTGGTGCCCATCGAGGTCGACGAGCTCGGCATCCGCGTCGACTATCTCGACCGCACCGGCGTCGAAGCCGTGATCGTGACGCCGGCCCACCAGTTCCCGACCGGCGCCGTCCTCGCAGCCGAGCGGCGTACGGCGCTGCTGGCTTGGCTCCGGACCACGGACGGAATTGCCATCGAAGACGACTACGACGCGGAATACCGCTACGACCGCGCACCGGTCGGTGCGCTCCAGGGGCTCGAGCCGGACCGGGTCGTCTATGCCGGCTCGGCGAGCAAGACGCTCGCTCCGGGCCTCCGCATGGGCTGGCTGGTGGTGCCGGCCCACATGCTGGAGGCGATCACCGAGGAGAAACGCCTCGCCGACCTGTCGACCGCGCACGTCGAGCAGCACGCCCTCGCCGACTTCCTCGCCCGCGGCGAGCTCGACCGCCATCTCCGCCGGATGCGGGGCGTCTACAGCCGCCGGCGCGACGCTCTCGTCGAGGCTCTCACGGAGGAGCTGCCGGAGTCCGTGGTCGAAGGGATCGCGGCGGGGCTGCACGCGGTGGTCCGCCTGCCCGACGGGCGCGACGAGCAGGAGATTCGCGAGCATGCGAGGCGCCGCGGCGTCGGGCTCCCCGTCATGAGCGACTTTCGCGTCGGCTCGCAGGACGCGCCTCCGATGCTCCTGCTGGGGTACTCGCACCTGCCGGAGGCGACGATCCCGCGGGGTGTGGGCGCGCTCGCTGAGGCGGTCAGGGCCAGTAATCGGTAATCGGTAATCGGTAGTCAGGACCACTTCCCCGATTACCGACTACCGACTACCGACGACCGACTACTTGCATATGCAATGCTTAGGCAATCACAGATGACCTTTCCATCGGTGAGGCCGCTCGCGCCATCGGCGTGAGCGCCGACACGCTCCGGCGCTGGGAGCGTGCGGGCAGGCTGCGGACGGGGCGCGACTCCGCGAACCGCAGGCGCGTCCCGCGCGCCGAGGTCGAACGGCTCTCTCGCCGGCCGGCGAGGGCTGAGGCGGGCGACTTGCTGTCGGCGCGCAATCGCTTCCCCGGAGTCGTGCGCTCGGTGGAGACCGACGGAGTGATGGCGCTCGTCGAGATCGAAGCCGGTCCGCACCGCGTGATCGCGGCGGTCACCCGCGACGCGGTCGAGGAGCTGGGGCTCGCTCCCGGCGTTCCGGCCACGGCGGCCGTCAAGGCCACGTCCGTGATGGTGGAGCGCGGCGGCGGGTGACCGGCGCGCGTGCGGCGATCGCGATCGCCGTCGTGCTCCTGTTTGCCGGCGGCTGCGGCGACGACGCCGATAACGGCTCGAGCGACGCCCTCGTCGTGTCAGCGGCGACGTCCCTGAACACGGCGTTCACGGCCTACGGCCGGGACCTCGCCGGCCTCGCCGTCCGTTTCTCGTTCGCGGGCTCGGACGAGCTCGCGGCCCAGATCCGCCAGGGCGTGCGGCCCGATGTCTACGCGGCGGCGAACACGAGGCTGCCCGGCCGGCTCCACGCCGACGGTCTGGTCGGGGAACCGGTCGTGTTCGCGTCCAACCGGCTGGTCGTCGCCGTGCCGGCAGGCGGGTCGAAGGTCGCCTCGATCGGCGACCTGGCGAGGCCCGGCGTGACGATCGCGATGGGAGCCGAGTCGGTACCCGTCGGCGCATACGCGCGGGAGGTGCTGTCCCGCCTCGGGGAGCGGGAGTCCGAAGCGATCCTCGCCAACGTGCGGTCCAACGAGCCGGACGTCGCCGGCGTCGTGGGGAAGATCAGTCAGGGCGCGGTGGACGCCGGCTTCGTCTACGTCACGGACGTCGAGGCGAGCGGCGGTCGCGTCCGCGCGGTAGACCTGCCGCCGCGGCTCGCGCCGGACGTCGCCTACGGCGCCGCCGTGGTGACCGGGGCGCCGAACCCCGGCGGGGCCAAGCGGTTCGTCGACGGCCTTCTCTCGGACGCCGGCCGGCGTGCGCTGCGAAACGCCGGCTTCGGGCCGCCGCCGCGATGAGCCGCGCCCGCTGGTTCCCCGTCCTGCTCGTCGCGGCGCTCGCGGTCGCCCTGACCTTCCTAACGCTGCCGATCGTCGCCGTGTTCGTCGACACGGGGCCGGGCGAGCTGCTCTCGAGCCTCGGCGACGAGAGCTCCCGCGAGGCGCTGCGGCTCAGCCTCGAGACCACTGCGATCGCCGTGGCGATCGTGGTCCTGGTCGGCACGCCGGCCGCCTACCTGCTCGCGACGCGGTCCTTCCGCGGCCGCTCGCTGATCGTCACGTTGATCGAGCTTCCGCTCGTGCTGCCTCCGGCGGTCGCCGGCCTCGCGCTGCTGGCGGCGCTCGGCCCGCGCGGCATCCTCGGCAGTCTGGTGGAGGACTCGGGGATCCAGCTTGTGCTGGCGACCGCCGGCGTGGTGGTGGCGCTCACCTTCGTGGCCGCGCCCTTCTACCTGCGCCAGGCACAGGCGGCGTTCGCTGCGATCGACCGCAGCTGGTTGGAGGCGTCGCGCACGCTCGGCGCCTCCGAGGCACGGGCGTTCCTGACCGTCGCGGTGCCGAGCGCGCGCCAGGGGCTGCTCGCCGGACTCGCACTCGCCTGGGGCAGGGCGCTCGGCGAGTTCTGGGCGAAGCTGATGTTCGCTGGCTCGTTCCGGGGTGTGACGCAGACGGCTCCGCTCGCGATCTACGAGCAGTTCGCGACCGACTTCACGGGCGCCCTGGGGCTGTCGGCCGTCCTGATCGCGGTCTCGCTCGCGCTGCTTCTGTCGGTCAAGCTCGCCGGAGGGTCCGAGGGGCTCGGCGTTGCTACGCGTTGAGGCACAGGCGCGGCTCGACGGGTTCGAGCTCGACATCGGCCTTGCGGTTGCGGACGGCGACTGCCTCGCCCTCGCGGGCCCCTCGGGCGCGGGCAAGACGACCGTGCTGCGGATAGTCGCCGGCCTGCTGCGGCCCGAGCGCGGCCGGGTCGTGTGCGGGGAGGAAGTCTGGGTCGACACGGCCAGGGGCGCGGCAACGCCGCCGGAGGAGCGCCGCTGCGGGTACGTCTTCCAGGAGTACGCGCTCTTCGCCCACCTGAGCGCCTGGCGGAACGTGGCCTACGCGCTCCGCGAGCTGCCCCGCGACGAGCGGCGCGGCCGCGCCCTCGAGCTGCTCGACCGCTTCGGCCTGCGCGACCGCGGGGAGGCCCGCCCAGCGGCGCTGTCCGGCGGCGAGCGCCAGCGCGTGGCTCTCGCGCGCGCGCTGGC
>JBKPHS010000156.1:0-8090 GCA_046729975.1 Actinomycetota bacterium | reverse complement strand
TGCCGCGCGGTGAGGCGGCGCCGGGACCGCCCGCGCAGCCGAGCCGCATCCGCCTGCGCGCAAACCCGCGCCGGATCCCGCGCGCGAAGCGCACCCGGATCCGCTTCACGGCCACCGCGCTGATCGTGGGGAAGCGCGTGCCGGTGGACGGGGCGATCGTGCGTTTCGCCGGGCGGCGCGGCGTTACTGACCCGACCGGCAGGGCGTCTCTGGCGGCGAGGCCACGAAAGCCCGGCCGCGTCCGCGCGCTGGCGACGAAGCCCGGCCTTCGCTCGGGTAGTACCCCGCTGCGGATCACCCGACGGTAGATGGCTGATCCCACGACCCCGCGCACGCGGATGACGCACGGATGCCTTCGCCGGATCGGGGTCATCGGGCTCGCCGAGACCCGCGTGTATCGGCGTCGCCCTGCTTCCCCCGCCCGACTCGGCCCCGTGCGCCCCCGCGCACACGCGGCCATGGAATCAACCATCTAGCGTTCGCGCGCGTGAACCCCTGGTGGCGGGACGCCGTCATCTATCAGATCTACCCGCGCTCGTTCCAGGACTCGGACGGAGACGGCGTCGGCGACCTGCGCGGGATCGCCTCCCGCCTCGACCACCTTGAAGAGCTCGGCGTCGACGCGCTCTGGCTGTCCCCGATCTACCCGTCGCCGCTCGCGGACTTGGGCTACGACGTCTCCGACTACACGGCGGTCGATCCGGCCTTCGGCACCCTGGACAACTTCGATGCGCTCGTGGCCGCTGCCCACGAGCGTGGATTGCGGGTCCTGATGGACCTCGTCCCCTGCCACACCTCGATCGAGCATCCCTGGTTCCGTGAGCACCCCGACTGGTACATCTGGGCGGACTCCGGCGACCGTCCGCCGAACAACTGGCTAGCGGTGTTCGGCGGCCCCGCGTGGACGCGCGACGAGCGCAGCGGCCGCTGGTACATGCACTCCTTCTATCCGGAGCAGCCCGACCTCGACTGGCACAACCCGGAGGTCGTGGCGGCCATGCAGGGAGTGGTCCGGTTCTGGCTCGACCGGGGCGTGGACGGCTACCGCGTCGACGCGATCGACCGGATCATGAAGGATCCCGAGCTGCGCGACGATCCGCCGGCCACCCGCCCGTTCGGGTTGCCCGTGAGCGAGGCGGAAACGCGGCTCGACTTCCGCTACTCGCGCAACCGCCCCGAGACGCGCGACGCGCTGGCGGCACTGCGGGAGGCCGCGGGCGACGCGCTCCTGATCGGCGAGGTCTATCTGCCGACTGCGAGGGTCGCCCCCTATCTCGAGGCGTTCGATCTCGTGTTCATCTTCGAGGTGCTGCGTGCAACCTGGGACAGCGGGCGGCTGCGTCCTGCGATCGAGGCCGCCGTGGAGCTGCGGCACGGGGAGCACGCCGCGGCCGGCTGGGTGCTCTCGAACCACGACTTCGGCCGGCTCGTCACCCGCTTCGGACGCGAGAACGCGCGCGTGGCCGCGATGCTGCTGCTCACGCTGCCCGGCACCGCCTTCGTCTACCAGGGCGACGAGATCGGCATGGGGGACGGCGACGGAGGCGATCGAACCTTCGACCGCGCCGGCCGCGACGGCTTCCGCCATCCGATGCAGTGGGACGCCTCGCCGAGCGGCGGCTTCACGACCGCCCAGCCCTGGCTGCCGGCCGTCGACCCCGCCAAGCGCAACGTCGCCGACCAGCGCGGGGAGGGCGGCTCGACCCTCGAGCTCTGGCGCTCGCTAATCGGCCTGCGGCGGCGCCTAGGCGACGGCTTCCGGATGCTCGACGCCGAGCCGGGCGTGATCGCCTACGAGCGGGGCGAGCACGTCGTGACGCTCAACCTGAGCGGAGAGCCGCGAACCCCGCCGCAGAGCGGGGACCTGCTGCTCGCGACCGGGCCGAGCGCCACCAGCGGCGGCAGCGCCCTGGCCGCCCACAGCGGCGCGATCTGGCGCCGTGCCGGGAATGAATCTGCCTCCGTCGGGTAATTACTGCACACGGCCCGCGACGTACACTGAGGAGAGATTTCATGGCAGAGATCACGCTCGACGGGGTGACCAAGCGCTATCCGGACGGCACCGAGGCCGTCAAGGACATGAACCTCGATATCACGGACGGCGAGTTCATGATCCTCGTGGGCCCGTCCGGCTGCGGCAAGTCGACGGCGCTGCGGATGATCGCCGGGCTCGAGGACATCAGCGACGGCGAGCTGCGCATCGGCAACGAGGTCGTGAACCAGCTCACGCCGAAGGATCGCGATGTCGCGATGGTCTTCCAGAACTACGCGCTCTACCCCCACATGACCGTGCGCGACAACATGGGTTTCGCGCTCAAGCTGGCGAAGGAAGATCAGTCGGAGATCAACCGGCGTGTCGAGGAGGCGGCGAGGATCCTCGACCTCACCGAGCACCTGGACCGCAAGCCCGCGAACCTGTCGGGCGGCCAGCGCCAGCGCGTGGCGATGGGCCGCGCGATCGTGCGAGACCCGCAGGCGTTCCTGATGGACGAGCCGCTCTCGAACCTCGACGCCAAGCTACGCGTGCAGATGCGCACCGAGGTCTCGCGGCTCCAGCAACGGCTCGGGACCACCACCGTCTACGTCACGCATGACCAGACCGAGGCGATGACGCTGGGCGATCGCGTGGCGGTCATGCGCGCGGGCGTGCTCCAGCAGGTCGGCACGCCGCAGGACCTCTACAACGATCCGGAAAACCTGTTCGTGGCGGGGTTCATCGGCTCGCCGGCCATGAACTTCATGCCGGCTCGCGTTGAGGGCGACACGGTCAAGCTGCCGATGGTCGAGGTGCGCCTGCCGGCGGAGGCGCGTGAGCGCTTGGGCGGCGGCGCCCGGGGCGGACAGCTGATCGCGGGCGTCCGCCCAGAGCACTTCGAGGACGCACACCTCGTCGGCGAGCAACGCGAGCACGGAGCCACCTTCCGGGCGAAGATCGACGTGCTCGAGTCGATGGGCTCCGAGCTCTACGCCTACTTCTCCGTCGAGTCCGAGGCCCTCGACTCGGAGGAGCTGCGCGAGCTGGCGGAGGACGCGGGCACGACGGAGGTTCCCGGCGGGGGCGGCGACGGCCAGGTCGTGGCCCGGCTCGACGCCTCGAGCGACGCCCGCCAGGGACAGGAGAAGGAGCTCTGGCTCGACGCGAGCCAGCTGCACTTCTTCGACCTCGAGAGCGGCAGGTCGCTCACCCCGCGCGAGGCCGCCGCAGCGCCGGCGTAGCCAGGGTCAAGGCTTCGCGTAGAGCGCCTAGGACGGTCCTGGAGCGGTACCGGGGTCCGATGCCGAGGCGCGCTCCTCCTCGACCGCACGGTCGACGGCGCGGACGACATCCTCCGGTTTGTCCACCCACTCGAAGCGAAACTCCGAGTCATCCGTCCCGGCGGTGTCGAAGTCGACCGTCCCCACGCCCAGCATGCGGTCGAGCGCGCCCTGCTGATAGTTCACGTTCTGAACCCGCTCGAGCCGTGTCTCCTGTACGTGGCGCCTGACAATGCCGCGGGTGATACGCAGACGCTGGTTCGTGATCAGGTACTTGGTAGACACCCTTCGCAGGTACCCGATCACCAGCGTCAGCCCGGCAATTACCGCGGCGACCACCAACGCCGGGAGCCATGAGCCTGCCAGCAGCCCGACAATCAGCACCACAAGGGCGGCCAGGCCGATGCCGCCTACGTAGAAGGACATGAGCGCGCGCCACGACGGCCGCCCCTCATACAGCTCATGCTCACGGCCCCTCAGCTCCATGCCCAACTCAGGCTATCGCTGACCGGATCACTAATCCCGCAGCTTCGCCGCTAGGCGCTCGAGGATCTCCTCGTTCCAGACGTGCGTGCGCAGCAAGCGGTAGCGCTCGGTGACGACGCGGGCGTAGGCCTCCGCGTCCGTCTCCTTCTCACCGATCAGGCCGCACTCGCGCAGCATCGTGACGACCGGCAGGTAGTCGTCGCGGAACCATGCCTCCGCGACCTCCTCGCGCGTCATGATCGTGCCGCAGGCCTGCATCAGCCGGAAGCCCCAGGCCTCCACGCCCTCGGAGAGACACCCGTAGTCCATCGGGTCTGAGACCTCGATCTGCCGGCGCATCTCCGGTGGCAGCGGCACGCGCTCGTCGAAGAGGCGCTCGTGTCCCTTCATCGGCAGGTCGGCCAGCGTGATCTGGGTGTCGGCGCCGAGCCGCGTCGTGACCTCGGTCACGTACGCGTCGATGTGCGTGCGGCCGAGCGCCCGGTAGACCGACACGCGATGGTGGCCGTCACGAACGAAGTGCATCTCGCCGATCCTGAACACCGAGATCGGTGGGAAGTCCTTTCCGCGGCGGGCCTCCGCCGCCATCTGCTCCCAGCGGCTCCGCAGCCGCCTCGATGTGGGCCTGAAGCTGCGGTCGAAGTCCTTGGAGCGGTCGACCGTCCCGACGATCGAGTCGAGCGGGATCGTTCGCAGGCCGAGCGAGTGCTCGCCGGTTCGCCCGAGGGCCGCGACGACCTCCTCGAGTGGGAGGATGACGTCGACGTCGCTCGGCTCGCGCCGCAGGCGGTGGGCGAGCCGGGACAGCACGCGCCGGCGGCGGGCGCGGTTGAAGTCCTGCTCCGCGTCGGTGGTGGTGAAGCCGGTGTCGCGGAAGCTCATCATCACCAGACGAGGATAAGGGGACTACGCTGCGCCCCGCGTGTACCGCTGGGTGGAGCACACCGGGGAGCTCGAGCTGGAGATCGAGGGAGACACGGAGGAGGAGGTCTACCGGGAGGCCCTGAGGGCGTTCGCCGAGCTCGCGGGCGACGCCGAGGGCGAGCCCGCGCGGACCACGATTCGGGTGAGCGCGCCGGACCGCGCGCGGCTCCTCGCCGAGTGGATCGGCGAGCTGGCATTCCTGGCGGAGACCGAGGGACTCGTGCCGCAGGACGCCTCTGAGCTCGCGCTCGAGGGCGATGCCCTGACCGCGGTGGTCAGCGGCGTTATCGGCTCGCCTGCGCACCTCGTGAAGGCCGTGACCTACCACCGGCTGTCCTTCGAGTGCAACGGCGAGCGCTGGCGTGCCCGAGCGGTGCTCGATGTCTGAGCCCGAGCTGCGCCGAGTCGACGAGACGCTTTGGGAGATCCCGGCAGGGGCGCGGCCCGACATGCGCGTGCCGGCGCGCGTGTTCGCCGACGAGGACCTGCTCCAGGCGATCGCGGGCGACCGCTCGCTCGAGCAGCTGCAGAACGTGGCCACGCTTCCGGGCATCGTCGAGGCGGCCTTCGCGATGCCGGACATCCATCAGGGCTACGGCTTCCCCGTCGGCGGGCTCGCGGCGACCGCGCCGCCGGAGGGCGTCGTCTCTCCGGGCGGCGTGGGCTACGACATCAACTGCGGCGTGCGGCTGCTGGCCGCGCCGCTGTCGGCGGGGGAGCTCGGGGCTCGGCGCGAGCCGCTGGTGCACGAGATCTCGCGCCAGGTGCCGGCCGGGACGGGGAAGGGAGGCGCCCTGTCGCTCAAGGGCCGGGACCTCGATCGGGTGCTGGTGGACGGTCCGCGCGCCCTGGTCGCCGAGCGCGGCCTCGGCAGCGATGACGACCTCGACCGAACCGAGTCGAACGGCCGCCTCGAGGGCGCCGACCCGGCCGCCGTCTCCGAGCGCGCGCGCCGGCGCGGAGCCGACCAGCTCGGCACCGTCGGCTCGGGCAACCACTTCGTGGAGCTTCAGCGGGTCGAGCGGGTCTTCGAGCCGGAGGCGGCACGCGCCTTCGGCCTGCGCGAGGGCCAGGTGACCGTTCTCATCCATTCCGGCTCGCGCGGCCTCGGGCACCAGGTCTGCACCGACTACGTCAAGAGGATGGACGCCGAGCTGGAGCGCTACGGCATCGAGCTGCCCGACAGGCAGCTCTCGTGCGCTCCGATCTCGTCCGCGGAGGGCCGAGGCTATCTGGCCGCCATGGCGGCGGCGGCGAACTTCGCCTGGGCCAACCGCCAGGCGCTGGCGGCCGGCGTGCGACGGGCAATCGAGCGGGTGCTCGGCCGCGAGGCGGCCGCCGCCACGCGCCAGGTCTACGACGTGGCGCACAACGTCGCCAAGCTCGAGACGCACCGTGGCCGCGAGCTGTGCGTGCATCGCAAGGGCGCCACCCGCGCCTTCCCGCCCGGGTCGCCCGACATCCCACGGGACTACCGCGACGCCGGCCAGCCGGTGTTCATCCCGGGCAGCATGGGCACGAGCAGCTTCGTGCTCGCGGGACGGCAGGGCTCGATGGAGCGCTCCTTCGGCACGACATGCCACGGGGCCGGGCGGCGGCTCAGCCGCACCGGCGCGCGCAAGCAGATCCAGGGCGCGGAGCTGCGCCGCCAGCTCGAGGAGCAGGGGATCGCCGTGCGCTCAGCGTCGAACAGGGGGCTCGCGGAGGAGGCGCCGTTCGCCTACAAGGACGTCGAGGCGGTGGTCTCGGTCGTCGAGCGCGCCGGGCTTGCTGCGCGCGTCGCTCAGCTGCGGCCGATCGGCGTGGTCAAGGGGTGAGCGTCGACGCCTGCATCGTCGGCGCCGGCCACAACGGGCTCGTCGCGGCGGCCTATCTCGCCCGCGCCGGCCTCTCGGTCGAGGTCTTCGAGCGGCGCGACGTCGCCGGCGGCGCCTGCGTGACCGAGGAGCTGTGGCCAGGCGTGCGCGCCTCGCCCGGCGCGTACACGCTGTCGCTGCTGCGGGCCGAGATCATGCGGGATCTCGAGCTTGCGCGGCACGGGCTGCACGTGGACGTGCACGAGCCCTACCTGTTCGCGCCCTTCCCCGACGGCCGCCGAGTAGTGACGTGGTCAGACGGCGCACGCACGTGCGCCGAGATCGAGCGCAACTGGTCGCGCGCCGACGCCGACGGCTACCGCGCCTTCTCGGAGCGCTGGGATCGGGCGGCGCGCCGGGCGCGGCCGCTGATGCTCGAGCCGCCCTCCCGCGAGCGCTGGCTCGAGGCCGTCGGTCCGGGGATCCTCGATGGCTCGATCGCGGGCGAGCTGGACGGGATCCCCTCCGAGCAGGTGCGCGTGCCATTCGCGATCCAGGGCCTGATCGGCACGCTCGCCGGCCCCGAGGATCCGGGCACCGCGTTCGTCGGCTTCTACCACGACCTCGGCGAGGCGGCCGGCAGTCCCGGTACCTGGGGTTACGCCCGCGGGGGGATCGGCAGCGTGACCGCGGCGCTCCTATCGGCCGCCGAGGCCGCGGGGGCGAAGGTCCACCTCGATGCGCCGGTGGAGCGGGTGCTGGTGGAGGAGGGGAGCGCCGCCGGTGTCGTGCTCGACGCCGGCGGCCGTGAGGTCCGGGCGCGCGCGGTGGTCTCGAACGCGGACCCGCTGCGGACCGCCGCGCTGGCTGGTCTCGAGCCGCCCGCGGGCTGGCGCCAGGCCGGGCCGGTCGTGAAGGTCATGCTGCTACTCGACGGCCTGCCCGACTTCCCCGCCTGGCAGGGCGAGGAGCCCTGGCACGGGGTCATCGACATCGGCTACACGCTCGCGGACCTTGCCGCCGCGGCCGAAGACGCGCGCGCCGGCCGGCCCGCCCGCGCGCCGTGGATAGAAGCCGTATGCCAGACGGCCGCCGACGACTCGCTGGCGCCCCCCGGCCGCCACGTCCTGTCCCTGTTTTGCCAGTGCTTCCCACCCGACGCCGACGCCGACGCGGCCGCAGACGTCGCGATTTCCCACTTCGCAGAGGTCTGCCCGGAGCTGCCCGACCGGATCGTCGACCGCCTGGCGCTCGGTCCCCGCGAGCTCGAGCGGCGCTTCGGGATCACCGGCGGCCATATCTTCCACGGCGAGATGCTCCCCGGTCAGCTCTTCGAGGAGCGCTTCGCCAGCCGCTGCTTCGGAGACGTCGATGGCCTCTACCTGGCCGGCTCGGGAGCGCACCCCGGTGGCGCTGTGACGGGTGCCCCGGGCTACCTCGCGGCGCGAGCGGTCATCGAGGACCTGGGGGCGGGCTGATGCAACCGCCGGCCGAGCTGCTCCAGCGGCTGATCCGCTTCGAAACGACCAACCCGCCCGGCAACGAGCGCGAGTGCATCGCCTGGATCGAGGGGCTGTTGCGCGAGCTCGGCTGCGAGACACGCGTCCTGGCCAAGGATCCCGAGCGCCC
>JBKPHS010000155.1:0-5567 GCA_046729975.1 Actinomycetota bacterium | reverse complement strand
ACCCGCAGGATGCGCGGCGCCGACCGCGCCGGCCGCACGGTCGTGCTGCGGCTGCGTTTCGACGATTACAAGCGCGCCACCCGCTCGCGCACCCTCGCTCGCCCGAGCGCCGCGACCCGCGCCGTCCTCGAGGCGGCGCGCGGGCTGGGCCTCGCGCCGCGCGTGGCGCTTTTAGTACTCGTCGGGGGGTAAGAACCCCCCGCGCCCGCGACGAGCCGCCGGCCCGTATAGCGCTCGGCCGTCCGCAGCCCGGCCATGAGGCCGGCGCGCCGTCCGAGGCGCATCGCGAGCGAGGCGAGCGAGAGAGTCGACGCCGGCCGGTCCTCGAACGCGCCGCGCTCGATCAGCCGGAGGTACCACTCGACGGTGGCGCGGAGCGTCTCCGACAGCGGCCGCGCCCGGTACCCGAGCTCGCGCCGGGCCTTGCGCGAGGTGTAGCGCCAGTTCTGGGCCATCAGCGCGTACGCCTCGGAGTTGAGCGGCCCCGGTAGGTGAAGCGCCTCGCGCGCCCGCGCGATCGGCCCGATCTCCGGCGGGATCACGACGAGCGGCTGGTGGACTCCGGAGACGTCTGCGATCCGGTCGATCAGCTCGACCCAGCTCAGGTTGTGCGCGCCGAGCACGTAGCGCTCCCCCGGCCGGCCGCGGTCCCCGGCCAACAGGTGCCCGGCGGCGACGTCAGCAACGTCGACGATGTTCGTGTGGCCGTCGACGACCGCGGGCAGGCGGCCCGCCAGGTAGTTGCCCACAGTCCGGGTCGAGGTCTCACCGAGCTGGCTGGTGTCGACCGGCACGCCGAGCACGTACGTGGGGTTCACGACGACGACCTCCACGCCCAGGCGGGCTCCCGCCGCGAACGCCTCGGACTCGCCCTCGTGCTTCGCGTCTATATATGTGAGGCCGAGTCCCCCGCCCGTGTAGACCTGGTCCTCGTCCCCGACCTCCCCCGGGGGCGCCGGGCCGAGCGCGCCGGAGCTAGACGTGACTACGACGCGGCCGACCCCCTCGGCGGCCGCCGCCTCGACCGCGATCCGCGGCGCCAGCGCGTTGACCTCCCATACCCGCTCGACGGGCCGGGCGCCGACGTACCCGGCCGCGTGGAAGAGGAGCTCGCAGCCACGGACGGCGCGGCGCAGCGCCCCCCGGTCGAGCACGTCGGCCTTGACGGGCTCCGCCTCGACTCCCGACACGCGATCGAGGCGATCGGGGTCCCGGTATACGACTCGCAGCTCGTCGCCGCGCTCGACAAGAGTGCGCGCCACGTGCGCTCCCACGAAGCCGGTCGCCCCGCTGATGCAGACCTTCACAGGCGGCGCCGCGGCAGCGGCAACTTCTTTACCCGCCGGGGGTTCATGCCGACATACACTGGGACCACCGTAACCAATGCGCCCCCGCCTTCTCCTCTCGGCTGCCGCGACCGCGGCGTTCGTGGCCGCGGCACCAGCCGGCGCGGTCGCGTCTGAGTATGTCCCGGGTGAGGTGATCGTCAGGTACGAGGGCCGCGCGACCGCGGCCGGGGGCGCGGGCGAGCGACTGCCCGGCGGCGCCCAGAAGGTTGCGATCCGCGACGGCGACTCGGTACCCGAGACGGTGCGGGAGCTGCGCGAGCGCAGTGACGTCGCCTACGCCGTGCCGAACTACATCGCGCACGCGAGCGCGTTCGTCCCGAACGACCCAGGCTTCGGCGCTCCTGGCGAGTGGCCGAACGTTCAGTGGAACTTCGCCGGGGTGGCGAGCATCAACGCGCCCGACGCCTGGGATCTGGCCGCGCGGGCCGGTGCGCCGGGCGGCCGCGGAGCGACCGTCGCGGTACTCGACACCGGCGTCGCCTACGCCACGCGAGGACGCTTCCGCCGCGCGCCCGACCTGGCGAAGGCGACCTTCATACGAGGCTTTGACTTCGTCGCCGGCGATCCCTATCCGAACGACGAGAACGGCCACGGCACGCATGTGGCCGGCACGATCGCCGAGGCGACGAACAACGGCCAGGGCGTGACTGGCCTCGCGTACGGCGCGAAGATCATGCCGCTGCGGGTGCTCGACGCCCAGGGCGCGGGCGACGCGATCGCGATCTCGCGCGCGATCCGGTACGCGGCATCGCACAAGGCGAACGTGATCAACATGAGCCTCGAGTTCGACTCGTCGGTGACCCTGTCGCAGATCCCCGAGATCCGCTCGGCGGTGCGATTCGCGATCCGCAAGGGCGCGGTGATCACCGCGGCGGCGGGCAACGAGGCCGACACTGCGGTGGCCTATCCCGCCCGCACCTCGGGCGTGATCTCCGTGGCCGCCACGACCGAGCACCTCTGTCAGGCCGACTACTCCAACAGCGGCATGGGGCTCGACGTCTCGGCGCCCGGAGGCGGCTCCGACGCGCCCAACCTCGACAACCCAATCGACGCGCAGAACTGCCATCCCGGCACCGGCGGCCGGGACATCTTCCAGCAGACGTTCACGCGCAGCGTCCGCACTTTCGGCCTGCCGTCGGGATTCCAGGGGACGTCGATGGCGAGTCCGCACGTGGCCGCCACGGCAGCCCTGATCATCGCGACAAAGCGGCTCGGTCCGCGCCCGTCGCCGCAGGCCGTGGAGCAGCGGCTCGAGCAAACCGCGCGCGACCTCGGCCCGCCCGGGCCCGACAACCGCTACGGCGCCGGACTGATCGACGCCGCGGCGGCAATCGATCCGGCGCGCTAGCCGACTCGCCGAGCGGAGTCCCGGGGGCTGGGGGCTACGTAGTACGGATGATCAACACGCTGCAAGGAGCGTGGTGAGAGACCTTGTTCGGCACGCTCCCGAGCAGGAAGCGCTTGGCGCCGGTCATTCCCTTGTTGCCCACCACGATCAGGTCCGCGCCCTGCTCCTCGGCGACGTCGAGGATCGCGTCGGCGGGATCGCCCTCGCGGGGGAACTTGTCGACCTTGACGCCCGCCTCCCCCATCTGCTCGGCGGCCTCGCTCAGGGTGGCTTCGACGTCCTCGCGCGGATTCACCATCCACTGCATGTCGTCCGGCACGTTCTGGCGCTCCTGCCGCAGCCGGCCCTCCGACACCGGTTCGTACGCGCTCACGAGATAGACGCTCGCGTCCACCGCCTTGGCGAGCTCCGTCGCCTGACGCACCGCCTCCTTGGCGGTGTCCGAGCCGTCGGTGCCAACCACGATCGAGCCGAACATCCGTCTCCTTCCGCCGCCTGACGAGAACCGCGCGGATCATATGCTGAAAGGAGCGGCACCGGCCAAACGAGCTAAGATCGGCTCCAAGCCCATGGGGACTCGCACTTCCTGCCTGGCAATCGACGATCACCCAGTCGTACGGCAGGGTCTCGATCTTCTGTTCGGGAACATCGACGACCTCGAGCTGGTCGGCGTCGTGACGACCGGCGAGGAGGCCATCGAGGCCGTCGCCAAGCACAAGCCGCAGGTGGTGCTGATGGACGTGCGCCTGCCGGGCATCGACGGCATCTCCACGGTCAAGCGGATACACGAGGCTGCGCCGAGCGTGCAGTTCGTCGTCTTCTCCGCCTACGGCGACCGCCGCCTGCTCTCCGACGCGATCGCCGCCGGCGCTCGCGGGTACGTCATGAAGGGCTCGCCGCCGGAGGACCTCCTGCGGGCGATACGCACGGTTGCCGGGGGCAAGCCCTTCGTCGATCCGTCGCTGTCGCCCGCCCTCCTGATGACCGAGCGCAGCAGCAGCGACGGAAACAACCCTCTCTCCGAGCGTGAGCGGGAGATCCTGCAACTCCTGGCCGAGGGTTACCACACCGAGGAGATCGCACGCCGTATCGGCCTGAGCGTCGAGACCGTGAAGTCGGACACCAAGCGCGTGATCGGCAAGCTCCAGGCCGACACGCGCACGCACGCCGTGGCTATCGCGCTGCGGCAGGCGCTGATCGACTAGCCGATCCTCCGCGTGGAGCAGCCCCGCTTCTGGCTGTGGATGCAGGTCGTGATCGTGGTCTGCGTGCTGATCTCCGCCACGATCGCGATCGCGAAGCTCACCTAGGCGCCTCGGCACCCACCGGCTCCTCGCCTCCACTCGGGAGGACCGGCTCGAGCGGTGAGGGCGGTGGCTCTTCTCCTTCGAGCGCACGCCGTTCATGCGCCTCCTCCATCGGCTTGACCCAGAGCTCGTCCGTGAGGATCACCACCAGCGACAGGATCGGCACGGCCACAAACAGGCCGATCACGCCGAAGAGCTGTCCGACCACCACCACGCCGATGGCGATCACCGCAGGGTGCAGCCTGACGGCCCGCGCCATGATCACCGGGATCGTCACGTTGCTTTCGAACTGCTGTACGGCCACGTAGACGATCAGGACGAGCAGCGCCTTGCCAGGGGAGTCGGCAAGGGCGAACAGGAGTGGCGGCAACGCGCCGATGAAGGCCCCGTAGTAGGGAATGACGACGAGCAGCGCCGCGAGGACCGCGAAGACGATTGCGAAGTCCACGTCGATGATCGTCAAGCCGACGTACAGGAGCGTGCCCGTGAGGGTCATATCGATCAGCACGCCCTTCAACCACCCGATCCAGGCGGCGCGCAGCCGGCGCATCACAGCGAGCGCCCAGGGTCGGCGCGCAGGTGGGAACAGCCGCAGCGCCCCGTCCACAAGCGGCTGGGGCCGCACGGCCATGAAGTACGCGGTGATGATCATCACGATCAGGGCGCCGAGGATGCCGGCGACGTTCAGGCCGATGGAGGTGATGGGCCCTACGAGCCGCTCCGGCTTGTCGGTGTAGCGCTGGAAGAACTCCTGCACCGTGTCGCCGACCTCGCGCGGCTCGGCGCCGGTGATGTCGGCAGCTTGGCGCTCGAGATCGTCGACGATCCCGGGGACACTGTCCACGAAGTCGTTCATCTCTTCGACGAACGGCGGGATCACGAGCATGAGCACACCCGCGATCGCGCCAAGGCCGGCGAGCACGCCAAGCAGGGCGCCGAGCTGCCGCGGCAGTCCTTGCCGCTCGAGCCAGGTCGCGAAGGCCGACAGCGGGATGGCGATGACGATCGTTATGAGCACCGCCAGCAGCAGCGTCAGGAGCTGGCGGAAGAGCAGGCCAAGGACGATCAGCGCGCCTGCAAGCAGGACAGCGCGGTAGATGACGTGTGCCTGGCGTTGCTCGTCGGCCACGGGCCGGCCTCTCCTCCGACGAGGTTACCCGCGAGGTTGGCGGGAGTCAGTGAACGGGAGCCGCCGGGCCGCCGCTCCCGCGCGACGGCGACCGGCGCTTACGCTGGCTCTCCCGCCGGCGTCAGGTGCGGCGCTCGAGGTCCGCGACCTCGTCGGCCTTTGCGTCGGCGCGCTCCTGTGCGTTCGCGAGTTGATCCTTGGCCTCGCCCTTGCGCTCTTCCTTGCGGCCTTCCTGTCGCAGTGACGGATCGTCGGCCACGTCACCCGCGGCCTTCTTGGCCCTCCCGGTGATCTTGTCGAGGATTCCCATGCCGTTCTCCTCCATCTCGGGTTCGGACACCCTGGAATTACCCCTGCTAGGGCGATCTAAACGATCTGGGTGACGCTAATCTGGCCGCCTGGTCCCTCGTGCTCTCCTCTTCGCACCGGCGCTC
>JBKPHS010000154.1:0-5943 GCA_046729975.1 Actinomycetota bacterium | reverse complement strand
CAGCACCCGCCGGAGTTCGGCCGCGCGAGCACCTACGTCGAGACGGTCGACGCGCCGGAGGTCGAGGCGCTGGCCGATCGCGTGCTGCGGTCGATCGGCTACGACGGCCTGGCGGAGCTCGAGTTCAAGCGCGATCCGCGCAACGGCGAGTTCAAGCTGCTCGACTTCAACGCGCGCACGTGGGGCTACCACACGATCGCGCACGAGGCCGGCGTCGACTTCCCGTACCTGCTCTACCGGCGCCAGCTGCGCCAGCCGGTCGGGCGCCAGCGCACCCGGCCCGGCGTGCGGTGGGTGCGGCTGCTGACCGACCTCCCGACCGCGGCGGTGGAGATCGCCGGTGGGCGGATGTCGGCGCGTTCGTACCTGCGTTCGCTGCGGCGCGCGGACTGCGAGGCGGTCTTCAGCGCGCGCGATCCGCTGCCCGGCCTGGCCGAGCTGGCGTTGCTCCCGTACCTGTCCGTGAAGCGAGGGTTCTGATGATTGTCTCTGCGGTTGTGGGCGCTGCGCTGGCCCTTGCCTTCTGCCTGCCGCTGGCGTGGAAGTGGGAGCTCGGCGTGCGCCGGGTCGGGATCGCCGTGACGCTGATCGCGGTCGTTTCG
This sequence comes from Actinomycetota bacterium, assembly GCA_046729975.1. Lineage (GTDB taxonomy): Bacteria > Actinomycetota > Thermoleophilia > Solirubrobacterales > Thermoleophilaceae > JBKPHS01. The sequence continues at coordinate 5,341 of JBKPHS010000154.1, read as the reverse complement.
GGCGTCGTCGTGGCTCTGATCGACTCCGCTGCCGACGGCTTCCCGTTCGTGCCGCGCGCGTTCTTCGTCGCGGCGCTGAGCGTCGCGATCGCCTTCGCCATCCTCGCCTACCGGTTCTTCCGGGATCCCGAGCGCCACGCGCCTGCGGGTGACGAGCTCGTGGTGAGCCCCGCCGACGGCGAGGTCATCTACGTGCGCACGTCGCAGGACGGCGTGCTCCCGGTCGCGACCAAGCACGGCCGCGACTACGAGCTCATCGAGCTGACCAAGACGCCGCTGCGCGATCAGGAGTGCGTCGTCGTCGGCATCGCGATGAGCTTCCTCGACGTCCACGTCAACCGCGCCCCGATCGCCGGCCGCGTCCGCCTGCGCCGCCACTTCCCCGGCCGCTTCGGCTCCCTCGGCAAGCCCGGCATGGTCTTCGAGAACGAGCGCGCCACCACCGTCATCGAGCGCCCCGACATCGAGATCGCCGTCGTCCAGATCGCCTCCCGCCTCGTCCGCCAGATCGCCGCCTACGTCGACGTCGGCGAGACCGTCGCCGCCGGCGACCGCATCGGCGTCATCCGCCTCGGCTCCCAGGTCGACGTCGTCCTCCCGGTCCGCCCGGGCCTGCAGATCGCCGTCGAGCCCGGCCAGCGCGTGCGGGCGGGCGAGTCGATCCTGGCGAAGCTGAGCGCGTAGCGGTCAGTCGTACTGCGCGCACGCGGAGCGATACTCCCGGGCGTTCATCGCGTCGGTCCTCGCCAGCTCGCGGACTTGTCGGCCGTTGAGCAGGCGGAAGCGGACTTCAAACTTCGCGCGTTGGGGTAGCCGACCCAGACCGGCAGGAAGAACGTTTGAAGATCGGTGTCGCCTGTGCGCAGCGGAGCGGTCCTCGACGTGCCCGGAATCAGGGTCTTGGTGTTTTCGGGAGTTCGATCGAACTCCGACCACTGGGTGGTCAGTGGCCGGCGTCGGTAGCCGCTGAGCCCCAGCTCCAGCCAGACGACGTTGCCGATCTCGCGCCGGTCGCAGCGGCCGAGGTTCGTGCGCGGCGGGACCGCCATCTCGCCGCCAGGTCGCGACCGCCCTTGCGTACTCGCCGCCGGTAGCTGTGAAGCGAATCTCGCTCACGCCGGCTGCTCGCCGCAGGTCCTGAGCAGATTTATGACAGTGCTGCGGGCGAACCTCTGCTAGACGACGGCGACCGTCCCGTAGAGCTCCGCACGTGCCCGGTTCGCGTCCGAGAGTGCAGAGCGCCCCGCTTGGGCGCCGAGCTCGCGATAAGCCTCGAACTTCTCGTCCGTGTAGAGCTGATCCACGGTCGAGTGGTGAGGGAAGCGGTCGTCGCGAATCCGGAAGGCCTGGACGTCGTAGGGAGCATCACGGGTCACGACGCTTCGCGCGTACACGAGGGTCCCCGGCTGGCCACCCGGATATCTGATCCTGCCGGTGATGCAGCAACGCTCGGCCAACCGCTCGTCGTCCTCGGTCAGCGATGTCGGATCGAGGTCCTCGATCTCCACGTCGAGCTCACTGCGGGCGAGCGCGATCGCATCGCCCAGCGCGTCGAGCTGCGTGCCCCCGCTGGCGTCGAAGCAGAAGATCTCGGTGCACCCGCGCCGCAGCAACTCGACGAGCCCGAGGTTCTCGTAATGACCGCCGTCGGTGACGTAGAGATAGCGGTCGTTCACCGAGTTCCAGCCGAACATCTCCTTGACGAGGTACCACGGTCGTGGGCGCGGGACCCAGAAGCGCCGCCGGAATCTCTGCGGGGACTTCGCCTTTGGCTGCAGCGCGAGCGGCTGGTCCACCTTCCCCATCTCGTGTTGGTGGACGCGGTTGAAGATGGTTCGACAACCGGCGCGCGTCTTCTCCAGCCATTGCTCGGCACGGCGTGGGTTCGGGACCCACACGCCGAGACGTACGTTGGCCAAGGCCAGCAGGAAACGGAACGAGCGACGAGTCTCCTTGCCCATCGAGGGCGAGATCGCTGCACCCGACATCGCGACCGCTGCGGCCAGCGTGAAGTCCCTGCGGCGGTGCTCGGGAATGTGCTTCTCGAACACGGGTGTCGGCACGCCTCCGACGAGCGGCCCGCCCATCGCGAAGGGGCTGAACGTGAAGCTCGTGACGGACCGGCCCGGTGGCGTCGCGCCGGGATCCGACACGTTCGCCGCCGCACAGACGAGAAGCGTCGGCCACTTCTTCGAAGGCCCAGGACCCGGCCTGACCCCGGACCTCGAGAGCGGCACAAGGCGGTGGTACTCGCGCTCCCGCGCCTCACCGTATCTGTCGTTCTCCCAACGGGTCACACGCTTGAGCGCGAACGCGGTGCAAAGCCTGCGCCGGTAGAACGGGTGCAGTGACCACGCCGTGACGTCGGCGAAGGCCCAGGCCAACGTGAACGTCACGGCCACCGCGATGATGCCCCAGGTCGTGATGTGCTGCGCACTGACCATCGCGAGCAAGGCCACGATCACGATCGACAGCAGCAGCAGCGGCCCGACGAGCCATGCAGCCAGCCGGGATATCACCCGTCTCAGCGGCGCGCCGAGCTTGCTGTACCAACCTGCCGCCTTGCTCGCGTCCTCGATCGTGACCTTCGCGCGCAGCTCGAGGAGCACCGCAGCCAGCAGCCCGCCGAAGCTGCCGGCGGCGGCAGCGCCCGCCCCGCCGACGGCGTCGCTGCCCAAGAGCTGCTTCTGGGTCCGGCCGATGCCCTGATCGCGCAGGAAGGCGAGGAGCTCCGGTATCGCGACCGTGGCGACGACGATGACGAGCGCGAGGCCGAGCAGGTAGAGGCCGAGCGTCTCGAGCGCTCGGCGCACGCGATCGGCTGCCGATCGCAGGAAGACGGAGATCCCGCCCAACAGCAAGGCGATGCCCGCGACTCCCGCGGCCGTGAGGACCTCGCTCTTGCGCGTGCCGGCGGCGAGCTCGTCGCCGTGCTCCTGGAGCGGCCCGTGGACGTGCCGGTAATAGGTCGCGAGGACCCACGCGATCAGGACGAGTGCGAGAGTGAGGACGACGAGGTTCGCCAGCAGTCCGAGACCCACCCGAAACACGAACCGCGTCAAACCGACCCCGCCGGGAGCCAAGTACGAGCTGCGGTTCCGTAGGTACTGCTCCTCGGGCGACCCGTGATAGAAGGGCATCCGGCCCTCGCTGAACAACGCCAGATCGGAGTCGTCGTTCTCTTTCTCTGCGTCGTCGTCTTCGTTGTCGCGGTCCGGCGTCTTGGCCACCATCGAGAGGCCCGCGGCTATGTACGCACCGCCCGACACCGCGGCGAGGTAGTCGGCGTCATGCAACCGACCCTTGTCCTGTAACACCTGCAGTGCTCCGAGATTGAAGGCGGCCGATCGGATTCCCCCACCCGAGCAGCAGATGCCGACCTTCGGGCGGTCCCCATCGCTTGGCGGGTCCTCGAGCAGCCCGATGTACGAGGGAATAGGAGTGCGTTCGCGGCCGAAGAACCTGCGCTTCAATCGGGCCGGCAGGCGCTCGCGGTCTCGCCTGTACTGATCTGTGGCCGGAAGCTTGAGGTAGAGCCCGGAGTCGATGTTGCGGGCTGTTTCCACGACGTTCGCTTCGGGCTCGCCGGCGTCGACGGGCGTTAAGGGCGGACGCCGACCATGACGGTAGGCGAACGACAGCAACCAGCCGAGTCCGAGGATCACTGCCCAGCGCTCGACGGCCGACACCCCGGTTCGTGAGCGTCGGGACCACGAGATGGTGAGAGCCCCCAGGTGCATAGCTGCCCTGCGCTGACCCAGGTTCGACCCAGCGCTCTGTCGACGCTATTCCTGTTAGTGAAGCAATGTCAACTGCTCAGCGCATTCGGTAGATGCGGTACACCCGTGCCGGGTTGGTGCCGCCCGGGAGCTCGGCCTTCAGGTCGCCGTAGGTGGCGGCTGGGCCGTTGTGCTCGAGCTCGGCGGCGAAGAGGCGGTTGTAGTCGTGGCCGAATGAGGTGAAGCCGAAGCCGACGAGCTTGTGGTCTCCGATGACGGCGAGGCGGACGTGCTCGGCGCGGATGCGGGCGATGGCGTCGCGTTCGTCGGCGACCGTGTCGAGGAGGCCGGGAAGGAAGACGACGTTGTACAGCGCCGGGCTACGGCCGGTCATGAAGTAGATGCCGCCGTCGGACGGGGCCGAGACGATGGGCTCGCCGGGGCGGGTGGTGCGCTGGACGTAATCGACCGTGGGCTGGAAGGCCTGGGCGGCCTGGGCGGGCATCATGACCGTGCCGCGGGCCGTGTGGACGGGCGTGTCCTGGTCGGGGTAGAGCGCGACGAGCGCGTAGAGGGCGAGGCCGGCGGCCACCGCGCCGAGCGACAGGATCGACGCGCGGCGGGCGGAGGGCCAGCGGTCGGCGACGCGCTGGTGCAGGACGCCGAGGAGCAAGACGAGCGGCGCGGCGTAGTAGGGCGCGTAGGAGCCCTCGGCGGTGAACGCGTCGTAGGCGCGCGCGCCGAGGGCGGCGGCCGCAGCGACGAGGGCGAGGTCGAAGGCCCAGGAGCGGGTGAGCAGCGGCTGACGGCCGCGGATCAGGCGGATGGCGACGACGGCGGCGACGCCGAAGCCGAGCGCCGGCAGCCAGCTCATGCCGAGGATGAGATGGGTCGACTCGTAGCGCAGGTCGCCGCGGGCGCGCGGGAAGACGTCGAGGACGCTCCACGCGCCGTAGCCGGCGAGCAGGACCGCGCCGACGACAGCGAACGGCCACAGCGCGAGCGCCCGCGACACGACACCGCGGCGGCGCACGAGGAGCATGGCGGACGCGATGAGAGCGCCGAGCAGCGAGAAGTAGACCGTCGCGCGCACCAAGGTCGACACGACGCTCTCGAAGTCCCGCGGAGCCCAGTTGCCCTGCGAGCCGAAGTGCGTCATCCGCAGGAAGTCGACCGGCCAGATGTTCTCGGTGAGCACCACCGACGCGCTCGAGCTGGCGCAGAACGCCGCGAGCACCCCGCCGGCCACGACGAGCCCCGGCGCGGCGAGGCGCAGCGCGGCGACGGCCGCGGCGCGCACGCCCTGGTCGCGCGCGAAGCCGACCACGTAGGCGCCGCCGGTGAGCACGGCGAAGGCAGCGAACTCGGGGCGCGTCAGGCACACGACGCCGCCGGCGAGGCTGGCGAGCACGAGCCGCTCGTGGCTCAGCGCCAACAGCATGAGCAGCAGGAAGAGGATCCCGAACGTCGCCGAGTTGGTATGCGGCAGGATGAAGTTGAACGCCGTGCCCGAGAAGCCGATCGCCAGCAGCACGGCCGCCGCGAGAGCGGCGGTGAGGACGGGCAGCAGGCGACGGGCGAGCGCGTAGAAGGTCCCGACGATCGCCGCCGTCTGCACGAGG
>JBKPHS010000153.1:0-13684 GCA_046729975.1 Actinomycetota bacterium | reverse complement strand
GGCGACGGCGAGCAGCCTGGAGCCCGGAGCGGCGTCGGCGAGCGCCCGCTCGTACGCGCCGCTGTCCACCGTCGCACGGGTCGCGAGCAGCCCGACCCGGCCCGTCTTCGTCGCCGCGGCCGCCAGACGCGACTCCGGCCTAACCACGCCGATCACCGGCGCTTGGCCGCCCACCGCCCGCTCGAGCTCGGGCAGCGCGGCGGAGGTCGCCGAGTTGCAGGCGACGACGAGCAGCTTCGCGCCGTCCTCGAGCAGCCGCTCGGCCAGCTCCAGTGCAAAGGAACGCAGCTCCTCCTCGCTGCGATCGCCGTACGGGAAGCGCGCGGTGTCCCCGAAGTAGGCGAAGTCCTCGTGGGGCAGCGACACGAGGCACTCGTGCAGGACCGTCAGGCCGCCAACGCCCGAGTCGAATACGGCGACCGGCAGGGAATTCGCGGGTCCCGGCATGGCCCGCATGTTCGCACGGGCCAGGGCGGGAGCCGCGAGGCGGCTCCGCTTAGAACTCGACCTTTTCCACGGCCGCCTTGATCTTCGCGAGGATCGCGTCGCCGAGATCCTTGCCCTCGTCGGTCTTGAAGCCCTGCATCGCCGCGACGACGCCCGCCATCACGAGCGCGACGAGCAGGATGAGGGCGACGTACTCGACGGTTCCCTGACCGAGCTCCGCGCGGGCCCAGCGGCCGGCGTTGTGGAGGGCCGCGTGGGCGCGACCCATCGACCTGTGCATGAGATGACCTCCTGTCCGCTTACAAGGAGGCCATCTTGCGCGGGCCCGGGCCACGGTTCCACGCGCGCTGGCGACGAAGGCGCTAAGGGACTGTTACATCGCTGTGCCGCCTGCCAGCGTCCAGGCCCCCCGGAAGCTCACCACGAAGTCGTCCGGCAGTTTGGCGATGCACGCGGCCACGTCTCCGCAGACCGGGCAGCGCAGGACCATGCCGGCCCCCTTGTAGAGGAGATGGGCGCCGATCGCGTTCTCCTGCCGGCACGACTGGCAGACGCGCTGAGCGGAAGTGACCTCCGCCAGGAAGATCTGCTGCAGCACCCCCGCTGCGGCGTTCCCGTCTGTGTGCAGCTCAGCCATGTCCATTTCCTCAGCCTCCCGTGGGTCCGAAGCGCTCGGTGTAGACGTTGTGCGGCTCGTGGCCAAGCGCCACGAGCAGCTCGGCCACGTGCTCGACGAACGGAGTCGGCCCGCAGACGTAGCTCCGCGGCCGCCGCTCGGGGGCCGCGCCGACGGCGGCCAGCATCTCGGCGTCCACCCGCCGCGACCAGCCGCTCCAACCGGGCGGCGAGCTCCGAGTCAGAGTGAAGTGAACCGCCACTCCGTCCCCGTTCGACCCCTCGAGCTCGTCGCGGTAGTACACGTGCTGGATGTCACGGGCCGAGACGAGCAGTCCGAAGTCGGCTCGACTGGAGGCGGCGGCCCGATGCCGCAGTATCGCCCTCAGCGGGACCACGCCCGAGCCGCCGCCGATCAGCACGATCGGAGCTTCGATCGCGGCGTGCCAGGTGAAGTAGCCACCGATTGGTCCGCGCAGCTCGAGCTGGTCTCCTGGCTGGAGGTCATCCGTCAGGTAGGGCGACACCTCGCCGTCGTCCAACCGCTCTACGGTCAGCTCGACGCTGTCGTCCTCCGGTGCTGAGGCGATCGAGTAGGACCGCTCGGCCTGGTAGCCGTCCTCGGCCGTGAGCCGCACGTCGACGTGCTGGCCCGCAAGGTGCCCAGGCCACTCCGGGACGTCGAGCGTGAGTGTCTTGGCCGACGGGGTCTCGGCCCTCACCTCCAGCACGGTCGCGATGCGCCAGACCAGGGGCGCCCGTGGCGGGGCTAGTCGCTCCAGTACCGCTGCTCCTTCCAGGGGTCGCCGTAGTTGTGGTACCCGTTCACCTCCCAGAAGCCGGGCTCGTCACGCTCCTTGATGTCCACGCCCCGGACCCACTTGGCGCTCTTCCAGAAGTAGAGGTGCGGCACGAGCATCCGCGCGGGCCCGCCGTGCTCCGGCTCGAGCGGCTCGCCGCCGTAGCGGTACGCGATCCACGCCCGGCCGCCCATCACGTCGGCGATCGGCAGGTTCGTCGTGTAGCCGCCGTCGGACCAAGCGACTATGAACTCTCCACCTGGCTCGGTTCCCTCGAGCAGCGTGTCGATCGACACCCCCGTCCAGTTGGTGTCGAACTTCGACCACTTGGTGACGCAGTGGATGTCGGCCGTGACGTCCTCGGTTGGTAGGGCGGTGAACTCGTCCCAGGTCCACGAGCGCGGCTGCCCGACGGCTCCACCGATCGTGAAGCTCCACTCGTCGAGCGGCGTGTGCGGCGTCGGACCGGCTGAGAGCACGGGAAAGTCGGTGGTCGCGTACTGACCCGGCGGCAGTCGGGACGGATCCACGTCGGGGCGGCGGCGGCCGCGGAAACCGCGTGAGATGAAGGCCATTGGGGCTCCTTCGTTCGGGGGGTATGTACATCCTGACTGACGCGGCTTGACACGAACAGAGGCGGCCGTAAGGTCGTGGTGGTCACCGTGCCCGAGGACGAGGTCAAGTCGCTGCGCCGGATCTACGACGCGCTCTCGCGCTGGGACGTCGACGACTTCGTCCAGGACGTCACGCATGACTTCGAGCTCGCCTCGCCCGCCACCGTCCCGTGGGGCGGGACGCTCCACGGCCACGACGGCGTGCGGGCGTTCGCGGGCATCTTCCGCGACCACATCGACGGGCCGTGGGCCGATCCCGACGACTTCATCGACGCGGGCGATTCGATCGTCGTGCTGGGTCGGCTCCGTGGACGCGCGAACGGCAGCGGTGACGAGTTCGAGGTGCCGTTCGCGCACGTGTGGACCCTGACCGACGGGATGCCGTCGGCCTGTCGCGCCTATTACGACACCGCCCCGATCATGGCGGCGCTCCACCCGCCGGGCTGACCCTAAGCGGAACTCTCACCGCACCTTCATCAAATCCTCACGCCGGGCTGTCATCGTCGTGTGCAGATGCGCCTGCTGGTGGTAGAGGACGACCTGAAGATGGCGGCGCTCCTGCGCCGCGGACTGACCGGCGAAGGGTCCGCGGTCGACGTGGCCCAGAGCGGGGAAGACGCCCTCTGGATGGCCGCCGCCGCGGCGTACGACGCCGTGATCCTCGACGTGATGCTGCCGGGAATCGACGGCTTCGAGGCCTGCCGGCGCCTGCGCCAGAAGGGCGTCTGGGCGCCGGTGCTCCTGCTGACGGCGCGAGACGCGGTCGAGGACCGGGTGGCTGGGCTCGACGGCGGCGCCGACGACTATCTCGTCAAACCCTTCTCTTTCGCCGAGCTCTCCGCGCGCCTGCGGGCGCTGGTGCGGCGCGGCCGCCCTGAGCGCCCGGCGGTCCTCTCGGTGGGGGAGCTGCGGCTCGACCCAGCAATGAGGCGAGCCTGGCGCGGCGAGCAGGAGCTGTCGCTCTCGCCGAAGGAGTTCGCGCTGCTCGAGGCGTTCATGCGCCGCCCGGGAGAGGTGCTGAGCCGCCTCGAGCTGCTCGAGCTGGGATGGGACATCGGCTACGAGAACCGCTCGAACGTGGTCGACGTGTTCATCCGCTACCTGCGGGAGAAGGTCGACCGGCCCTTCGGGGTAGAGAGCATCGAGACCGTGCGTGGCGCCGGCTACCGGCTGCGCGAGGACGGGGGGTCGAGCTGAGCCGCCTGCCGATCAAGCTGCGCCTGACGCTGGCGTTCACGCTCGTGATGGGCGTGGTGCTCGCCGCAAGCGGCCTCTTCCTCTACCTGCGCTTCGAGACCGAGCTCGACTCGAGCCTGGAGCGGGGGCTGCGCGCGCGTGCCGACGAGGTCACCTCGCTCGCCGCCAGCGGAGGATCGCGGCTTGGCGACTCCGGCGGCGTGCGCCTCGCGGAGGAGGACGAGAGCTTTGCCCAGGTGATCGGTCCCGGCGGCGAGGTGATCGACGCCACGCCGGGAGCGGGAGTGCGCGCGCTCACGGGGGCGCAGTTGGCTGAGGCCAGGCGCGGGCCGCTGCTCGTCGACCGCGGGCCGCTTCCAGGCCACGAGGATCCCGTGCGGATGCTCGCCGGGCCGGTCGACCGAGGAGGCCGGGCGCTGGTCGTGGTCGTCGCGAGCTCGAGGGACGACCGCGACGAGGCCCTCGGGTCCCTGCGAGCGCTGCTCCTGCCCGGCATCCCGGCCACGCTCCTGCTCGCGTCGCTCGCCGGATACGCCCTTGCCTCCGCGGCGTTCCGGCCCGTTGAATCCATGCGCCGCCGCGCGGCGGCGATCTCCCGGCTCGACTCCGGCAGGAGGCTCCCCGTTCCGGCCGGGCACGACGAGCTCGCGCAGCTCGGTGGCACGCTCAACGAGATGCTCGGGCGGCTGGAGCGCTCGATGGAGCGCGAGCGTGGCTTCGTCGCAAGTGCTAGCCACGAGCTGCGCACGCCGCTCGCGCTGCTGAAGGGAGAGCTGGAGCTCGCGCTGCGCGACGGCAGCTCGCCGGTCGAGCTCCGCGGGGCGATCGCGTCCGCCGCCGAGGAGAGCGACCGGCTCGCTCAGCTGGCAGAGGACCTGCTCGTCCTCGCCCGCTCGGACCAGGGGCGGCTGCCCGTCCGCGCCGAGCCGCTGGCCGTCGACGAACTGCTGGAGGGGATGGCCACGCGCTTCGGCCGCCGCGCCTCCGAGGCGGGCCGCGAGCTGCGGGTGGAGGCCCCGCCCGGCCTGACCGTGGAGGCGGACCGGCTGCGGGTCGAGCAGGCGCTCGGCAATCTGCTCGACAACGCGCTGCGCCATGGCGAAGGAGCCGTCGCCCTGACGGCGGCTGCCTCAGGCGGCGGAGTGGAGCTCCACGTCCGGGACGAGGGCTCCGGCTTCGCCCCGGAGCTGCTGGCGCGTGCGTTCGAGCGCTTCAGCCGGGGCGACCCCGCCCGGGGACGGGGCGGGACCGGGCTCGGGCTGGCCATCGTCGAGGCCGTGGCGCGGGCCCACGGCGGCCGCGCGGGCGCGGGCAACCGCGAAGGCCGTGGCGCGGACGTCTGGATCGAGCTGCCCCGGTACGGGCCGCAAGCGGGCGCGGCACCCGCGGCGGTCAGATCCGGGGCGTCGAGCGAAACGAGCTGACGGCCTCCGTAGGCTGCGGCGCGTGCGCGTCCTGATCGTCACGAACATGTACCCGTCCCCGGCGCGGCCCGAGCACGGCGGTTTCGTGCGAGATCAGGTCGAGGCGTTGCGCCGCATCGAGGGCCTGGAGCTGGAGCTGTTCGCCTTCCACCCGACCGGTGGGCTTCGCCCCTACGTCGATGCGGCGCGCGAGCTCCGCCGCCGCTTCCACGGCGAGCGCTTCGACGTCGTGCACGCCCACTACGGCCTGACCGGATGGTCCGCGCTCGCTCTTCGCGGGGCGCCGCGAATGGTCACCTTCCACGGCACCGACCTCCACCACTCTCTGGCCGGCCCGCTCTCGCGCGCGCTCGTGCGCCTGCTCGACCTCCCGGCCACAGTCTCCGCACGTCTTGCGCGGGAGCCGGGCGCCGGAATCCCCGGCGCAGGCGTGCGCCGCCGCGTCGCCGTCCTGCCGATGGGCGTCGACCTCGAGCGCTTCGGCCGCATCGACCGCGGCGAGGCGCGCGGCCGGCTTGGGCTCGACCGCGACTCCCGCTACCTGCTCTTTCCCGCCGACCCAGCACGTTCCGAGAAGCGACACGACCGGGCCCTTGAGCTGGCCCGGGCGGCGGGCGTGGAGCTGCTCACCTATGAGAGCACCGACCCCGCCCAGGTCCCGGCCCACGTGAACGCGGCCAACGCCGTGCTCGTCACCTCGGAGCGCGAGGGCTTCGGGCTCGCCGCGCTCGAGGCGCTCGCCTGCGACGTGCCCGTGCTGGCCACGCCGGAGGGAATCGCGCCGATCGCGCTCGCCGGCGTCGACGGCACGCTGTGCGCCCCCTTCGACCGCGACGCGTGGCTGCGCGCGCTCGCGCCGCACCTCGAGACGAGCGATCCCCGGATCGACGGCCGCGCGCGCGCCGCGCTGTTCGACCGCGACCGCATGGCGCGCCGAGTGTTCGAGGCCTACGGGGATATAGTCAGCGGCGGCCGCCCCGTGTGATGCGCCTCGCCGTCAAGTTCCGATGAGCGCCTTCTTGAAACGCCTACGCTCGCGGGCAGCCAACAGAATCGACGCATTGGCTGCCGGCACCGACGTGCCCGCCGGTCAGGACGCGGCCGCCGCCGATCGCGAAGGCGCGAGCACGCGCGAGCGCGGCTCGATGCGCCGCCGGCTGCGCGAGCTCCGCCGCGCGCGCGAGGCGCTGCTGCTCGAGCTCGGCGCGCTGGTGTTCGAGCTCCACCGGCGCGGTCGCGACAACTCCGAGCTGGTCGACCGCAAGGCGGCGGAGCTCGAGGAGCTCGACGGCGAGGCGGATGCGCTTGCCCGCGCGCTCGGCGAGGGCACGACCGCCATGGAGCTCGTGGCCACCGGACTCGCCGGCAGGTGCGACCGCTGCGGATCGCTGCTCTCGACCCGCGCGTCGTACTGCTCGGAGTGCGGGCTCGAGCTGGCGCCGCGGCAGGAGCGCGACGTACCGCCGGATACCCCCGTAGCATCGGCCCCCGCGGGCAGCGCGGAGCCCGCGCAGGGGAGCTAGCGGTGCAAGGGACAGCGACAGAGACGCCTCCGACGGCGCCACCGGAGCCGCCGGCCGACAAGCCGGCCGCTCCCGCGAACGCCTGCCCTCGCTGCGGCGCGCCCATCGACCCGGATCAGCTCGCCTGCGTCGAGTGCGGCTCCTCTCTTCGGGTCCGCTGGCGGCGGCCCCCGAGCTGGCGCCTGCCGGCCGGCATCGCGGCGGGATTTCTGCTCCTCGCGGGCCTTGCCTTCGGATTCGGAATCGGCAAGGTCGCCGACGGCCCGGACGGAGACTTGCCCGCGACGGTCGCGAGTGGCCCGCCGCCCGCTCCGCCCGCGCAACCGCAGCCGAGCGCCCCGCCCGAACAGCCGGGCGCGAAGCCGGATGACCGCAAGCGCGGGGAACCCGGCGCGGCGCAGAAGGGCTCCGGCTCGGCTCCCAAGGCGGGCGGCGCCGCCGCGCCGTCCGGCGGCGCTCGTGAGGGATCGAGCGGCGGCACGAGCTCCCCGGAGCGGGACCGGAGCGGCGGGTCCGGCTCGCCGCAGCGAGACAGCGCTCGGAACCGGGACAGGACCGAGCGCCGGAAGCTCGCCACGTGGCCGCCCGGCCAGGTCGGGTACAGCGTGATCCTGCTCTCGACGACCGACCGCGAGGAGGCCGTGCAGGCCGCCCGCGACGCCGTCCATGCCGACATCGGGGCGGGCTACGCGCAGTCGGACAGGTTCACGACGCTCGAGCCGGGCCGCTGGATCGTCTTCGCCGGAAGGTTCGACACGCTGAAGCAGGCGGAGCAGGCGGCTGCCCGCTACCGCCGCAAGGGCTTCGACGGAGAGGCGCGGCTGCTCGAGTCGAAGGTCGAGTCCTCGGACGCAGAGCCCGAGCCCCCCGCGCCGCCGCCCGCGGGCTAGAGGCTCCAGTAGCGCCCGACCTGCGCCCTGGCGCGCTCCGTGATCTCGTCGGGCGGCCCCGAGCGCGGCTCGCCTCCCTCCGCCAGCGCCGCGAGCGTCGAGACCGTCGAGGCGGCCAGCGCGCCAAGGTCGTAGCCGCCCTCGAGCACCGCACCCACCGGTGCGTCCAGCTCGTGGGCGAGCGCGCGGACATGCCGCGCCATCTGCGCGAAGGACTCGGCCTCGAGGAGGCACTGCGCTAGCGGATCCGCACGGTGAGCGTCGAAGCCGGCGGAGATGAGCACGAGCCGTGGCTCGAAGGCGCGCGCCGCGGGCAGCGCCACGTGCTCTACCAGCGACAGCCAAACCGCGTCTCCCGACCCGGGCGGCACGGGCAGGTTGATAGTGAAGCCCTCGCCAGGACCAGAGCCGGAGTCGCTCAACGGCCCCGTGCCGGGGTACAGCGGCGACTGGTGGATGCTCGCGAACAGGAGCTCCGGGCTCGAATGGAAGATGTCGTTGGTGCCATTGCCGTGGTGCACGTCCCAGTCGAGGACGAACACCCGCTCCGCGCCGAGCGAGTCCAGGGCGTGACGCGCCGCCACCGACACATTGTTGAAGAGGCAGAATCCCATCGCCCTCTCCGGCAGGGCGTGGTGGCCCGGCGGCCGTAGCCCGCAGAAGCCGGTCTCGGCCTGCCCCCCGAGCAGCGACTCGGCGAGCGCGCACGCGCCGCCGGCGGCGTGCAGCGCGGCCCCATAGGAGCCCGGGCCAGCGACCGTGTCGGGATCGAAGACACCCCCGCCGGCCTCGCTCGTCTCGCGCACGTAGCGAACGTAGTCGGGGGAATGAACGGCGGTCAGGACCCGGGGATCGACCTCCGGCGCCTCGCGTAGCTCGTAGCCGAGCCAGCCGCGTCGCTCGAGCTCGCCCTCGATGGCGGGGATGCGGCCGGGACCCTCCGGATGCGGCCCCGTCTCGTGCTCGAGCGAGGACTCGTGCCGGAAATAGAGCGGCCGCGCGATCTCGGTACCGTAGTCGCCCGCCCGTGGCGCGACAGCCCACCCCACCGTCCATCCCCGCGCTCGTGGCCGTGGTGGGCGCCGGAGCCGCCGGTCTCTACGCCGCGCTGGTCGCGGCGAGGGAGGGCGCCCACGTGGTGCTCGTCTCTCGCTCGCCGCTTGCCCAGTCGGCGAGCTACTGGGCGCAGGGCGGCATCGCGGCGGCCGTGGCGGCGGACGACTCGCCAGAGAGCCACCTGCGTGACACGCTCGCTGCCGGCCGAGGCGCATCGCGCGAGAGCGCGGCGCGGGTGCTCTCCGAGGAATCTCCGGCGCGAGTGCGCGACCTCGAGTCGCTCGGCGTGCGCTTCGACGCCGACCGCCGCGGAGCCCTTGCGCTGGGCCTGGAGGGGGGCCACTCGTCGCGCCGGGTCGTTCACGCAGGCGGCAGCGCCACGGGGCGGCGCATCACGCGAGAGCTCTCGGGCCGCGTAGCCCTCGACCCGAAGATCGAGGTGCTCGAAGCCACCGCGGCATCGGCGCTCTGGGTGCACGAAGACCGCTGTGTCGGCCTGCTCGCGAGGCCCACGGCGGGCGGCCCGGGGATCGCTGTGGCCGCGCGCGCGACGGTGCTCGCCACCGGCGGCGCCGCCGCGCTCTGGCGGCGGACGACGAATCCCCTGGGCGCGGTGGGCACCGGCATGACGCTCGCTCACGCCGCCGGGGCCGCCCTGGCCGACATGGAGATGGTGCAGTTCCACCCGACCGCCCTCGTTGCTCCCGGCGAGCACGACGGCTTCCTGATCACCGAGGCGATCCGCGGCGAGGGCGCCCTCTTGCTGAACGCCGCCGGGGAGAGATTCGTGGACGAGCTCGCCCCGCGCGACGAGGTGGCGCTCGCGATCCAGGAGCAGCTTCGCCGCGACGGCCCCGGCAGCGTACGACTCGACATGCGCGGCATCGACATGACGCGCTTCCCGAACGTGGCCGCCGGGCTTGGCAGGGCCGGGCTCGACCCGGAGAGCGAGCCGATCCCAGTGGCGCCGGCCGCCCACTACACGATGGGCGGGATCGCTACCGACCTCGAGGGCCGCTCGAGCCTGCCCGGCCTGTACGCCGTCGGTGAGTGCGCGTGCACCGGCCTGCACGGGGCCAACCGGCTCGCCTCGAACTCGCTCGCGGAGTGCTTCGTCTTCGGCAGGCGCGCAGGACTGGCGGCCACGGCGGACGATGCGCCCGAACCGCGCGGCGCTCTCGTTCCCGACCGCGGGGGCTCACTGATGCCCCCCGCCGCCACGCGGGACGCGCTCTGGCGTCTCGCGGGCCTCGAGCGCGAGCCCGGCGAGCTTGCCGAGCTCGCGCGTGACCCCTTTCCGCTCGCGCGTATGGTCGCGGCGTCCGCGCTCGCCCGCCGAGAGAGCCGCGGGGCGCATCAGCGCAGAGACCGTCCTGAGACCGACCCGGCGCTCGACCTCATGCATGCCGTCGTCCGCGGCGCGCAGCCGCCCGCCTTCGAGCGCTGGCAATAGAGCGGCGACGCGCCAGGTCAGCGCTCGGACAGTTCTGCCGGCACTTCCAGACAGGGGTCTGACCCCTTAACACTGTCTTAACAATCGCCGACGTTAGCCCTTCACAGCAGCTGGGGATACTCGCTTTGCGGTAACGCGGTACCCGGCACGGCAGCTACCGATCAGGGGAGGAAGCCCGCGCATGTATCACTTCAGTCGCTCGATCTACCGGGAGTTGGCTCCTGACGTGATCGAGGATGCGGGGTACGGGATCGTGAGCAACCGCCTGAAGGTCCTCCAGGCCTGCGAGTCGGCCGTCGAGCGCCTCGCGACGGACCGGCACTACTTCGCGCGGCCGGCCCGCACGCTTTTCCGGGACGTGCGCGCCCACTTTCCGATCTCGGCTCAGCTGCGTGTCTACCGGATCGTCGAGCACTACATGAGACTCGCGACGGAGTACGTGGAACAGCGGGAGCGGGAGGGCATCAGCCTGGACGGCAAGCCGCTCTCCTGCCACGCGAGCACGCGCAAGGGGACTCCCTGCCAGCGCGAGCCTCTGCCCGGCAGCAAGTACTGCCCGTCTCACAAGCACCTCGAAGAGGACTTCATCACCGCAGCCTGACGCTGAGCCTGAGCGCTCACACCGCCGCGAGCCCGGCGCAGTCTTCGGTCATCGGTCATCGGTCATCAGGACTGAGCCCGAGGACCGAGGACCGAAGACCGATGACCGAATAGCTTGCGCGCATGCTGCTCGGCGTCGACGTAGGCGGGACCTTCACCGACGCTGCGCTGCTCACCGCGGACGGGCTCGTGACCGCGAAGGCGCCGAGCACGCCGGCGGACCAGTCAGAGGGGGTCGTCCACGCAGTCGAGGCGGCGCTCGCCGGCGCGCGCGCCGTGCCCGGCGATGTCGAGCGCTTCGTGCACGGCATGACAGTCGGCACGAATGCGCTCCTCGAGGGCAAGGTGGCTCGCACGGCGCTGCTCGCGACCGAGGGGTTCACGGACCTCGAGGAGCTCGGCCGCCAGGCGCGGGCTGAGCTCTACCGCCTGTGCGCAGGGCACCCTCCGCCGCTGGTGCCGGTCGAGCTGCGCGTCGCGGTGCCGGAGCGCACCGGGCCGGACGGAGTGCTGCGCGAGCTGGACGAGAAGGCGCTCACGGCGGCCCTGGCCGGGCTCGAGGACGTGGAGGCGGCGGCCGTGTGCCTGCTCTGGGGCTTCCGCCACCCGGGGCACGAGCGGCGCGCGGCGGAGCTGGCCGAGCTGTCCTCGCCCGGCCTGCACGTCTCCACCTCGCACGAGACCGCGGGGGTGTTCCGCGAGTACGAGCGCTGCGCGACCACCGTCGTAGACGCTGCGTTGTCTCCCCTGCTGCGGCGCTACCTGGAGCGGCTGGCCGAGCGGGCGGTCGGGCTTGGGCTGCCGCCACCCGAGGTGATGCTCTCGGGCGGAGGAGTCGCGGGGGCCGACGCCGCAGCGCGGCACGGCTCGTGGACGGTGCTGTCGGGCCCCGCGGGCGGCGCGGTCGGAGCCGCCCGGATGGCGGAGCGCGCCGGGGCGGCGCACGCCGTGCTGCTCGATATGGGCGGAACCTCCTGCGACGTCTCCCTGGCCCTTGGCGGAAACGTTGCGACCACAGGAGGGCGCGAGGTGGGTGGCCGGGCGCTGGCGCTGCCGATGGTGGACGTCCACACGATCGGGGCGGGGGGCGGCAGCATCGCCTGGACCGACGCGGGCGGTGCGCTGCGCGTGGGCCCGAGCTCGGCCGGCGCGGACCCCGGGCCTGCCTGTTACGGCCGAGGCGGCACCGAGCCGACGGTCACCGACGCCAACCTGCTGCTCGGCTACCTCGACCGCTCGGCGCCCCTCGCCGGTGGCATCGAGCTCGATCCCGAGGCGGCCGAGAGGGCGGTTGGCCGGCTGGCGGCCGAGCTCGGGCTCTCGCTTCCGGAGGCTGCTGCGGGCATCGCGCGCGTGGCGAGCGCCGAGATGGCCCGCGCCGTGCGGGTCGTGACCGTCGAGCGGGGAATCGACCCGCGCGAGCTCGCGCTGCTCGCGTTCGGCGGCGCCGGCCCGCTGCACGCGACGGCGATCGCCGACGAACTCACGATGCGTCGCGTGCTCGTCCCGCGGGCGTCCGGCGTGCTGTCCGCGCTCGGCCTGATGGTCTCCGAGAGGCGGCGCGACCTCGTCGAGAGCGTGCTGCTCCAGGGACCGGAGCTGACCCGCGAAGCGATCGCCGCCGCGGTGGCGCGGCTGGCCGAACGCGGTCGCAGCGAGCTGGCCGACCCGGCCGCCGAGGTGCGGGCCGCGTACGACCTGCGCTATGGCGGCCAGGCGTTCGAGTTGACGCTGCCCGGCCCGCCGGAGCCCGATCCGGACGACCTTCGGGCCGCCTTCGACGAGGCGCACGAGGAGCGCTACGGCTACGCCGACACCGACGCGCGGCTCGAGCTCGTGACGGTGCGCGTGAGCGTCGCGCTGCCCGGCGCGGAGCCGGAGCTCCGCCAGGACACCGGGGCGCGAGAGCTCGGGCGGCGCACCGCCTGGTTCGACGGGCAGCAGGTCCAGGCCGCCGTGCACCGCGGCGTCCCGGTGCGGGTCGAGGGACCGGCGGTGTGCGAGCTGCCGGAGGCGACCCTCGTGGTGCCGCGGGGGTGGACCGGCGGCGCCGCCGCGGACGGCACGATCGCGATCGGCAGGAGCGCCTGATGGACCCCGTCACGCTCCAGGTGATGCTCGGCGCGCTGCGCGCGGCCTGCGACGAGATGGGCGTCGTGCTCGTGCGCTCGGCGCACTCGGCCAACATAAAGGAGCGCCGCGACGCCTCCACCGCCCTGTTCGACCCCGACGGCCAGATGGTGATGCAGGCGGAGCACATCCCGGTCCACCTCGGGGCAATGCCCTTCGCGGTCGCGGCGGTGCTCGATGAGGAGCACGGTCCGGGCGACGCCTGGATCCTCAACGACCCCTACCGCGGGGGCACCCATCTACCGGACATCACCCTGGTCTCGCCCGTGTTCGCGGGCGGCGAAGCTGGCGAGTTGGCCGGCTTCGCGGCGAGCCGCGCGCACCATGCCGACGTCGGGGGCGCGCTACCCGGCAGCATGCCGGCCGACTCGACATCGCTCGAGGACGAGGGGGTGGTGATCCCGCCGACGCGCCTGGCGCGCGATGGCCGCGTCGACCGCGAGCTCCTTGCCGACCTCATCTCGGGCATGCGCGGCCGGCGCCAGCGCGAGGCCGACCTGCGCGCCCAGCTTGCCGCGAACCGGACGGGAGCCACCCGCCTCGTCGAGCTGGTCGAGCGCTACGGGCTGGCCGCGCTGCGGGAGGCGATGCGGGAGACGCTCGATTACGCCGAGCGCCGCACGCGTGCGCGCATCGATGCGCTCGATGACGGTGTCCGTACCGCGCGCGACGTCCTCGAGGCGGCGTCAGGCGACCTCGAGCTCCAGCTCTCGGCGACGGTGCGAGGCGACGAGCTCGAGCTCGACTTCTCGGGCAGCGCGGCGCAGCACGGCGGCAACCTCAACTGCCCACTTGCCGTGACCCTGTCCGCGTGCTGGTTCGCCGTGCGCGTGCTCACCGACCCCGACGTGCCGCCGTCCGCCGGCGCGTACAGGCCGGTGAGCGTGCTGGCGCCGGAGGGATCGCTCCTGAACGCACGGCCGCCGGCCGCCGTC
>JBKPHS010000152.1:0-13135 GCA_046729975.1 Actinomycetota bacterium | reverse complement strand
GCCCGCTTCATCGAGATCGACGCGGCCCCGCACAACTGCGGCTGGACCCACCCCGAAGAGGTCAACCGCTCGCTGCTCGATTTCATCGCCGACCGAGAGCCCGCAGCCGTCGGCGCCGCGGCGCCCGTCTGACGGGCGCCCCGGCCTAGCGCGCGGTTGCCGGAGCGCGCACCAGCTCCAGCGCGGCGGTCGTGATCGCGCCGGCGTCGATCCCCGCCTCTCGCAGCAGCTCGTCCGGCGTGCCCGAGCCGACCATCTTGCGCACGGCGAGCTTGCGCACGCGAGCGGTCGCGCCGGCCTCGGCGAGGGCGGCGCAGACCGCGTCGCCCAGGCCTCCCTCGGGCCAGTGGTCCTCGACGCAGACCAGCGCGCCCGTGTCAGCCGCGGCGGCGGCGATCGTGTCCGCGTCGAGCGGCTTCACCGAGTACGCGTCGATCACACGAGCGGTCACGCCCTCCTCGGCGAGCGCGTCGGCGGCGGCCAGCGCCTCGTGCAGGGTCACGCCGGCACCGACCAGCGTCACCTCATCCTCCTCCGAGGACCGCAGTACCTTGGCACCGCCCACGGGGAACTCCTCGTCCGGCGCATAGATCACGGGCGTCGCCCCGCGCGTCGTGCGCAGGTAGGAGATGCCGTCCAGGTCGGCCATGGCCTCCACGAGGCGGGCGGTCTGGTTCGCGTCACACGGGTACAGGACCGTGCTCGAGTGCACGGCCCGGAAGGCCGCGAGGTCCTCGAGGCCCATCTGCGACGGCCCGTCCTGGCCGATCGACACGCCGGAGTGGGATCCGCACAGGCGGACGCTGGCGCGGCTGACCGCGGCCATACGAATGAAGTCGTAGGCGCGCGTCGTGAAGGCCGCGAAGGTCGAGGCGAAGGGCCTCCAGCTCCGCCGCTGGATCCCGACCGCCGCCGCGACCATCTGCTGCTCGGCGATGTACATCTCGAAGTAGCGGTCGGGGTGGGCCTCGCGGAAGATCTCGCTGTAGGTGGAGTTCGACACCTCTCCGTCGAGCGCAACCACGTCGGCACGGACGTCGCCGAGCGCCTTGAGCGCCTCGCCGTAGGCCTTGCGGGTGGCCACCTCCTTCCCGACCTCGTAGCGAGGCGGGGAGCCACCCGGCGGAGTGGGAAGCCCCCGCACGGGCTCGGAGGGCGGCGCCGCCACCTCGACCTGGAGGTCGCGCACGCCACCGAGCTCGGCGATCGCCTCCTCCGGGTCTTCCAGCGGCTTGCCGTGCTTGTCCGGCAGGTCCTCGACCTCGCGTACGCCCTTGCCCTTCTTGGTGCGCGCGATCACGGCGGTCGGCCGCTCCGGATCCTGGACTGCGCGCCGGTAGGCGTCGTCGATCGCGTCCACGTCATGGCCGTCGATCGTGATCGCCTCCCAGCCGTTCGCGCGGGCTCGCTCGGCGTAGGACTCGATGTCCCAGCCGTGCATGGTCTCGCCCGTCTGCCCCAACCGGTTCACGTCGACGATCGCGATGAGGTTGCCGAGCCGCTCGTGGGCGCCGTGCTCGAATGCCTCCCAGATCGAGCCCTCGGCCATCTCGCTGTCGCCGCACAGCACCCACACGCGAGAGGCGGAGCGATCCAGCCGGCGGGCCGCCAGCCCCAACCCGACCCCAACCGGCAGCCCCTGGCCCAGCGAGCCGGTGGCGACGTCGACCCACGGCAGCACGGGCGTGGGATGCCCTTCCAGGCGGCTGCCGAGCTTGCGGAAGGTCAGCAGCTCGTCGTCGTCGATCGCCCCGGCCGCCTTGAAGCACGAGTACAGCAGCGGCGAGGCGTGGCCCTTCGAGAACACGAGGTGGTCGTTCTGCGGGTTCTCAGGATGCTCGAAGTCGAGGCGCAGGTGCCCGTCGAGCAGGACCGCCATGAGCTCGGCAGCCGACATCGAGGAGGTCGGATGACCCGAGCCGGCGGCGGCGCTGGCGCGAACGGAGTCGACCCGAAGCTGCTGCGCGAGCTCGGACCGGAATGCGCTGCGTTCCATCCATCGAGGCTACCGACTCGCCTCGGTCAGCCTTGGAGCTCCTCCAGCCGCCGTTCGAGGAAGCGCCGCTCGACGTCGGAGTGAACGAGCCGCAGCGCGCGGTCGTAAGCCCGGCGGGCGTCTTCGAGGCGATCGAGCCGGCGCAGCAGCTCGGCGCGCGTCGCGTGCAGATAGTGGTAGCTGTCGAGCTCGAGGCGCTCCACCAGGGCAAGCGCGGCCTCGACATCGCCGGCTTCGGCGATGGCGACAGCGCGGTTCAGCTCCACGACCGGGGAGCCGGTGAGGCGCGCCAGCTCGCCGTAGAGCGCCGCGATCTGCGGCCAGTCCTGGGGCTCGTCCACGTGCAGGACCGCGAGCGCCGCCTGCAACACGTAGGGATCGCGGCCGCCGAGCGCGAGGGCGCGGTCGAGTGCGGCGCGCCCCTCCGCGATCTGGTCGAAGTCCCAGAGCGATCGGTCCTGGTCGCGCAGAAGGACTACGGTGCCGTCGGCGAAGCGCGCCTCCCGCCGGGCGTCGTTGACCAGCATCAGCGCCAGCAGTCCGTGCACCTCGGGCTCGTCGGGCATCAGCTCGGCGAGCGCGCGCCCGAGCCGAATCGCCTCGGCCGCCAGTTCGCCGCGCCCGCCATAGCCCTCGTTGAAGATCAGGTAGACGACCGCGAGCACCGCGGCGAGGCGGTCGGGAAGCAGATGAGCCGGTGGCACGCGAAACGGGATACCGGCCGCACCGATCTTGCGCTTCGCGCGCACGAGCCGCTTGGCCATGGTCGCCTCGGGGACGAGGAAGGCGCGGGCGATCTCCTCCGTCCTCATCCCGCCCAGAGTCCGCAGCGTCAGCGCGACCTGTGCATCGAGGGCGAGCGCGGGATGGCAGCACGTGAAGACGAGCTCGAGCCGCTCGTCAGGGATCGTCGTCTCTTCCACTTCGTCCTCCGTCGTTACGGGTACGTCGAGCAACCGCGTCTTCGCCGCCAGCGTGCGGTCGCGGCGGATGCGGTCGATCGCGCGGTTGCGCGCCGTGGTCACGAGCCAGGCGCGGGGATTGGCGGGCGTCCCGTCGCGGGGCCAGCGCTCGGCTGCGACCGCGAACGCTTCCTGGGTGGCTTCCTCGGCGAGGTCGAAGTCGCCGAGGAAGCCGATCAGCGCCGCGAGGACGCGGCCCCACTCGTCACGGAAGACCTGCTCGAGGATCGCTACCGCTCCACGATTGGGCGCACCTCGATCGCCCCGCCCATGCGGGCCGCCGGGATGCGCGACGCCAGCTCGATCGCGGCGTCGAGGTCGTCGGCCTCGAAGAAGAGGTACCCGCCGAGCGCTTCCTTGACGGCGACGAACGGCCCGTCGGTGGTCAGCGTCTTGCCGTCCTCCACCCGCACGGTGGTCGCCGTCTCGGGCGGCTGCATCTGCACGGCGGCCGGGGTGACCCCAGGCGTCTGGTTGATCGCCTGGTAGTCGGCGTAGACCGCCTTCTGCTCGTCCTTCGAGAGGCGCTCCCACGCCTCGGACCCGGGCACCGGCGTGTCGCCTTGATGGATCAACAGCATGTACTTCATGGCTTCCTCCTTTAGGGGATGGTCGCCTCTAAGACGAACGGCGGGCGAGCAGATGGACACCTTCGAAACTCATCAATCCCTTCGCTGATTCTTAGCGATCGTTGAGGCGCCGCTGGTTTGATCGTCGACATGACGCCCGCGGTCACCAGAAGCGCCCCGCCCGAGCACATGACTCGCTACGTGGGGTTGGCCGACTGGTGGGGCAGCTACGTATGGCTCGAGCGCGACGGCGCAAGGAGCTCTCTGCCCTACCGAGGCGAGGACTCGGTGATCGGCTTCGCCTGGGGCCGGCGCGGACTCTGCGCACGCGAGCTTTCCCGCTCGATCCTCCACGACGCCACCGGCAGCCCCGCGCTGGCCGATCGCCTCTGCCGCGATTTCACGCACGAGGTGGTGGCGCGGCTTCCCCAGCTCGGCTTCGAGCTCGATCGGGACGACGTGCTGTCCTGGCTGGACAGCCGCCATCCCGGCAACTGAGTCAGCCGACGCGGTCGCTCTGCTCCGATCGGGCGGCGCGAACGGCTTCCATCGCCCTCGCCCGATCGGCAAAGATCTCCAGCCGCACGACCTTGCCATCGCGGAGCTCGAAGACGTGGGCGCCCTGCTGGTCGACCTCCACGCCGCTGCCCTTGCCGCGGCCGTGGTACCTCGCGAGCACGACCACGTGATCGCCGAGCTCGAGGTAGTCGTCCACGTGCACGTGCCAGTGCTCCCACTCGCTGAGCCAACTGTGCAGGCGCGGGTTCGGATCGCGGTGATCTTCGAAGACGCCATCGAGCCCGGGGAACTCGTCGGACCAGCCCCACTCCATGTGCGGGTGGTAGACGTCGAAGCGGGGCCGCCAGTTCCCGCGGCTCCATTCCTCGTAGATCGGTCGGATCAGGTCGGCGTTGCCGGGCGCCATGGGCGTTCCAGCTTAGGAGGTCGGCGACCGCGGGCGGATGTGGTCGCGGGCGCTACACGCCAACCTAACTGTCGACTGAGAACGCCGTTCAGCCCTCTACGTACTCGAGCCTGCCCTCCAGCGGCATCGTCGCCGACAGCAACGGCGCTGGCGCGCCGGGGTCATCCTGGTCGCACACGAACGTGAAGTCGAGGACGCCCGTGTCTATCGCGGCGTGCACGCCCTCAACCTTCCAGCGGCGGTCGATCGTGCGCAGGCGCTGCACGCTGCCATCGAGCCCAAGCGTGCCCACCACCGAGCCGCGGATGCGACCGTCGTCCGCCTCGGCCGACGCCGTGAAGACGAGTAGTCGGTCGGCGATCGGTGTCGCGTCGCTGAACGTGAGCTCGACGCCGCCGATGTCGCCGAGCTCGTACCGGCGCACGTTTTCTAGCTCCTCGGCGTCGAGACACAGGTCGTCTCGCAGCGACTGCATCAGCTGCTCGAGCGACAGCTCCGCGACAAGGTTGGAGCCTTCCTGCGACGTGCCGCGATGGAGCAGCCAGAGGCGCCCGCCCATCGTCGCGGCGCCCTCAACGTTCAGCTCGGCTACCTGCTCGCGCAGCAGCCGGTAGAGCGGGCCAAGGTCGAGCTCATCCGGTTCGCCGGCGATCGACGCGTCCGCGGCGAGGCCACAGACGAAGCCGCGGTCGCGTTCCGGCGCCGAGCCGGAGCCGAGGCCAAGCAGCGCTCCATGGGGGTGGCAGCCGAAGGGGGGCAGCAGGGTGAGCGCCTCGAGGTCCGGCTTCAGGTCCGAGCGCTCGTCGTGATCGTCGGGCAGATCGCCGGTGAGCACGCGTCGAAGCCGACCGGGCTCGCTCGATGAGAGCCGGAAGACCCCCAGGTGCAGCTCGTCGTCCCCAATCACATAGACGAAGTCTCCCCTGCGAACGACTCCGCTCGCGGCGCTTAGGTGAGCCGGACGGCCGGGCCCCGATGGTTCCTCCACCTCCAGGTCGCGTAGCTTGCGGAGATGGAGTGGCGGCAGGTCCTCCGGCCTTGCGCTCTCACGGTCCATGCAGACTCGATGCCCGCTGCTGGGCTAGCGAAACACGGACATGGCGTGAAGGTTGAGCCGTTAGGGCGTAGCGCGGAGTTCACCGCGGAGCTCGAGCGCGCGCGGCGGATCGAGGCGGGGCATCCGGAGGAGCGGGAGCCGCACGCCGAGCCGCGCGACACGGCGACGATGAGCATCCGCCCGACCAGTAACTAGGCGGACTCGAGCGGCGCCGCTGCAGGTAGCCGCAAGGCGGCCCGCGCGCGTCCGATGACGTCCCGACCCGAGTCGCCGGCCTGCCAGGTGGCAGCGCCGGTCCGGGCTCGAAGTCCCTCCGACTTCAGCTCGGCGGCCACCTGGGCGCTGAGCCATAGCGCCGGCTCGCGGCTAGGCAGGACGAGGGCGAGCCGCCGCCCGCTGTAGCGGCAGGCGACCCCACCCTCGCGCGCCGCCACCCGCTCGACCGCGCGTGCCGCGGCAACGAGCGCGCGATCTCCGGCGGCATGACCGTCCTGTTCATTGATCGCCGGGAGATCGGTGAGCTCGATCAACAGCACGGAGAACGGGACTCCCCGACCGACGGCGCGCCGGGACTCTGCGTCGGCGCTCTCGTACAGGTACCTGTGCGAGTACAGCAGCGTCAGGTTGTCGGTCAGCCCGACGGGCCCGTGCCCAAGGACGGGCTCGTCGCGTTCACGCTGGGCCTCAGCACGCGTTTCGCCAAGCCCGGGCATTCCATCGGACGGCGGCCGACGCAGGACCTCCGCCGCGAAGGCGGAAACGACGGCGGGATCGAACTGCGTCCCTGCGCAGCGCTGCAGCTCCGCCAGCGCTTCTGCGGTCGCGACGGGCATACGGTATGGCCGCTCTGATGTCATGGCGGCGAACGCGTCCGCCACCGCGATGATGCGAGCCTCAAGTGGGATGCGGGCTCCCGATAGACGCGAGGGATATCCCGCTCCGTCGAAACGCTCGTGGTGATGAAGGACGGCCGACGCGATCGAGGCGAGCGCCGGGACCCGCTCGACAAGGCGCGCGCCGATACGGCAGTGGAGTTCCATCACCCGGCGCTCGCGAGGTGTCAGCGGTCCGGGCTTCATCAAGAGCCGCTCGCTGATCCCCAGCTTGCCGACGTCGTGCAGCATCCAGGCGAAGACCAGCTCCTCCCGCCGGCTCGCCGGGAGACCGAGGCGGTCGGCCACCGTTGACACGAAGGTCGACAGCTGCTCCGTCCGCGCGCTCGTGCCCGGGTCCCTTGATTCGATGCCCTCGGCGAGCATCCCGATGATCGCGAGGTACGAGCGGCGGAGCGACCCCTGAAGGCGGGTGTTCTCTAGCACGGCTCCGGCTTGGTCGCCAAGCGAGAGAAGGACGTCGTCGTCGAGATCCTCAAAGCCGCCGTCTCGATTCGCGCACACGACGACGCCCGTGAACCGATCGTGGATGAAGATCGGAACAGCCACGAGGTTGTCGATTTCCTCGTCCGCCGGCGCCCCGCCGTCCATCCCGCCGAGCTCCGGCTCGTCCTCGCGAACGATTCGATCCCGTTCCAGCACCTCCCGAGCGAAACGCTGGGCGATCGCACTGCCGCCGGGCTCCGAGTCGAATCCTTCGTGGCACAGGAGGTCGAGCTGGCCGTCGCCGTCCTCGTCGGCACGTGCAAGGAGAAGGGCCTTGTCCGCCTCAACCAGCTCTCGCGCCAAGCGCAGGACGAGACTGGGCATGTCGTCCGGACCCGTGAACATCCCTCGCTCCTTGTGGAGGCGCGCAAGTTGCTGTCGAAGCTCGCGGCCCCACTCGCGTTCGGCCCGCCGCGCCCGGTCGATCCGGTGGCGGAGGGTGCGTTCGCGGCTTAGCTCCTCCTGCCGCAGCCGGCCGCGCCGGCGCTCCTCCTCGAGCTCGCGCGTCAGACGCGCGGCCTCCGAGGAGTCACGGGCAGCGCGAGACTTGGCCGCAGCACGGTCACGGCGCCAGCCGAGCAGCGCAGCGAGCGCGGCACAGGCGAGGGCGAGAGGCAGCAGGTCATCCGGCGCGTCGGCCACATTCCCGCCAGCGATCAGGATCACGGCCGTCGCAAGCGCGGAGATCCCCATCAGGGCCCCTGCCACGCCAAATAAGAGCCTGGTGGCAGGGTCACGCGCGTCCATGCTGTCGCCCTACCCGCGGCGCGGGTGGCTAATCCGTCGTGGTAGCGCATGTGACTTCCGGGGGCTGAGAAGCTGCCCGTATGCCGCGCGTGCGCAACCGTCGCACATCCCCGGCGCTCCTCATCGCGCTCCCGGCCTTGGCCAGCGCGCTGCTCCTGGTCGCGTTCGTCGCCGTCCTCGACCGGGACGACAACGGGTCCCAGCCCGTGCCGCGAGGGCCGGCCGCCCCGGCGGCGGAGGGTCCATCGGCGCCGGTGCGGCCGGAGGTCGCGATCGTCTGGGGCGGCGACGTCCGCGCCGCAGCTCGCCGGCTGGCGAGGGCCAGCGGCGTCCGCAGTACGACGATTATCGAGCGTGGCACGGCGCTGCTCAGGACGACGCGGACCCGCAGCGGCCGGATGGTGGAGCGGACCCGGTCAGGCTTTGCCGTGCCGCTTGACGTCGTTGCGGTCGACCCGCGCGGCTACGCCGCCGCGCTCGACCGGCCTGAGCGGCGGCGCGTGGGGCGCCTGCGGCGCGGCGAGGCGCTGCTGTCCGAGACATCTGCCCGGCTGCGACGGGCAGGTGCCGGATCCGTGCTGACACTGACGACCGGGCGGCGGCTGCGGGTGGTGGGAACACTCCGGGATGAGCTCGCACAGTCGGCAGAGCTCGTCGTGCACCGACGGGACCCGCGCGTGGCCGCCGAGCCAAGGAACGTACTCACGATCCTGAGCGCCGACTTCGAGGGCAGCACGCGATCCCTCGCACGGAGCGCGGGGCGCGACGCACGGGCCCGCACGCTGCTCGACCGCTCACAGGGTTCGGACGGCGGCCCGGCGCGGCCGGCCGAGCTCAAGGCGCGCTTCGGCGAGCCGCGCGTGCGGCTCCCTTACGGCGACGACTGGGTCGCGCTCGATCCCGCGTTCGTCCGGCGGCACATCGTCAGCGCGCGCGTGCCGATCCTCGGCACGGTGAGCTGCCACCGCGCGATGGTGCCCGCACTTCGGGCGGCGCTCCGCGAGCTCGAGCGCCGGCGCCTCGCTCGCCTGGTGGACGGCCGCGACTACGCCGGTTGCTACGCGCCCCGGCGGATACGGCCCGGCGGCCCGCTGTCGTTACACGCATGGGGGCTCGCGATCGACCTGAACGCGAGCGCGAACCCCTTCGGCGGCCGCTCGAGGCAGGACCGGCGCCTGGTGCGCACGATGCAGTCGCACGGCTTCACCTGGGGGGGCTCGTGGCCGTCGGTCCGCGACCCGATGCATTTCGAGTTCCGCGGGCGGTGAGGCGATGTTGGGCCGGGTCGTGTGGGCAAGGAGAAGCGCCCCCAGATCGGGGGCGCTCCGACCTGACGCGCGGACCTACTAGGCGCCTGCCGCAGCAGTCTCCGGGAGGCCCATCGCGCGCTCCCTGTCCACCTCGAAGTACGCGTTCTCGCTGACTCCGGCGGTGGCCGGGTCAAGGTAGTCGCGGAGCGTGTCGATCGAGTCCGCCTCCCAGAGGCAGACGGCTACCGACCTGTCCTGAGAGGGGAAGAACTGGCGCCCCTGCACACCAGGCGGCCCACCTCCTGCGACCTCCTCGGCACTCATCGAGAAGAACTTCTCCGGATCGGTGATCCGGTGCTGCACAACGACATGCATGGCGAGCACCTCCGCTGAGTCGTTGCCGCGACTCTACGCCCGTCACCTCGGGGGGTGCAAGTCGTCTTCATCGGGGCGCCCGTGTACAAGTTCCGCTCTTATGGGCCAGTTTCATCCTGCAAACGGACGGAAAAGGAGGGGATCGAAAGGGAATCTGTGTGACAACTCCACGCCATGAGCCACCGCGACTCTCTTCGTCCAAAGCGCTGCTTCCTGACTACTCCGACAGCCCGGCGGCTTCGAGGGCCTCGTCTAGTGTGAAGTACTGGCGGCCTCGCCAGACCGGTGTGGACTGGGCGCTGGCCGGCGTGTCGATCGCCTGCGGCCTGGCGCTCGTCGTCGCGCGGGCCACCCACCGAACCCTGGCGGACGCCGCCTAGGCGGGTTACTTTGGAGCGCATGCACGAGAAGCCGCGGCGCCCGAGCCACGCAACCGTCGTCGCCTACGTCGCGCTGTTCGTTGCGCTTGGCGGCAGCTCCTATGCCGCCGTAACGCTGGAGCGGAACAGCGTGCGAACGAAGCACATCGCCCGCGGTGCCGTCACCTCAGCGAAGGTACGGAATTACTCGCTGCTCGCCCGCGACTTCGCAACGGGTCAGCTGCCGACCGGGCCGAAGGGTGATACCGGAGCGAAGGGCGAGAAGGGCGACCCGGGGAGCCCGGGGAGCCCGGGGCAGCCTGGCGCGGACGGCGCGCCGGGCACCGCGCGCGCGTATGGGCGCGTGACCGGTTGTGTATCGGCGTTCTGCACGATCACGAGGAACAAGGACATCGCCTATGCCGTGAACGTCGGGAGCGGCAGGTACTGCGTCGGCGTGAACAACATCACCCCTGCCGACAGCGTCGCGATCGTCTCCGTCGCATCCACCGCGTTCGGAGGGGGCGTGGTGGAGTGGCGCTCAAATCAGGCCTGCGTCGCGAGCGAGTTCGAGATCCAAACCTACGTCCAGCCTCAGACCGACGCCCGGAACGCGGCCGATACCGGGTCGGTCACTGTGGCGACGCCGCACGTGACCGACAACGGCGTCGACTTTGCCATCGCGATCCCGTAGCTGACGCTAGGCCGCGTCGCTGAAGCTACGCCGCGTCGCGCACCGCCTGTTTGCGGCGATCCTCCGGTGGGCGATTAAAGCCCGCTGCGCCCGAGCATCGCTTGCGCGAGGAGCGACAGCCTGTCGGCAGCGAGTCGTGACCCGTGCCTCGCATGGAAGGGAGCAGTGATGGCATCGACGCTGTTCTTCGAGGGATGCAGAAGCGAGGCCGGAGCCGATCGCCGGCTGGCGGGCGCCTGGTGCTCGTCCTTCGCGCGAAGGCGCAACGCCTCGGCGCGCAGACGCTCGCTTTCATGGGCAAGGGCGGCCTGCTCGGCGTGGAGATGGGAGACCGGGTCGAAGCAGAGGGCGGGGGCTGGCAATCCCGCGGGGGCCCGCCGCTGATCGGGGTGCACAGCCGGGGACCGGGTCCGGGCGACACCTTCTTCCTCTCCTACTTTCGAGGTCGACGATCTCGCGGACGCGCTGCGCCGGGTCCGGGCGCTCGGGGGGAGCGTCATCCATCCCGGCGAGCAGTGGGCGGTGTGCAAAGACTCCGAGGGCAGCCCCTTCGGATCGGCCGCGCGGCCTCGTTAGCGGCGATAGGGAAGACAACCGGTCGGGTAGTCTCGTACGGCGCCTGCCACCCGGCGTCCACGATGGCCGAGCCCGCGAGGGAGACCCCCAGTCCGCGCCCCACCCCCGCCCGCCGGGGCGCCGCCAAGCGACGCCAGTCGCTCGAGCCGCGCGAGCAGGAGATGATCCTGCACGGCCACCGGATGAGCTACCGCACGGCGGGGGAGGGCCCCGTCGTGCTGCTGATTCATGGGATCACCGGCACCTCGGAGCAGTGGAACGACGTCTTCCCCCTGCTCGCCGAGCGCTACACCGTCGTGGCGCCGGACCTGCTCGGCCACGGGCGATCCGCCAAGCCCCGCGGCGACTACTCGCTCGGCGCCTACGCGGTCGGTATCCGCGACCTGCTGATCGCCCTCGGCCACCACCGGGTCACGATGGTGGGCCACTCGCTCGGTGGCGGCATCGCCCTCCAGTTCGCGTACGAGTACCCCGTCTTCACGGAGCGGCTCGTCGTCGTCTCGAGCGGCGGCCTGGGCCGCGAGGTGCATCCGCTGCTGCGCGCGGCCACCCTGCCGGGAGCCGAGCTGGCGCTGCCGCTGATCGCCCACGAGCGAGTGCTCTCGGCGGGGATCTTCGCCGGTCGGCTGCTGAAGCGGATCGGCCTGGAGGCCGCCCCCGACCTGGCGGAGATGGCGCGCGGCTACGCCTCGCTCGGCGACGGCGGCGCTCGCCAGGCCTTCCTGCACACCCTCCGCGCAGTGCTCGACCCGCTGGGCCAGCGCGTCAGCGCCACCGACCGGCTCTACCTGGCCGCGATGGTGCCCACGCTGATCCTGTGGGGCAGGCGCGACCCGCTGATCCCCTGCGCCCACGCGGAGAGCGCCCACCAGGCGATGCCCGGCAGCGCGCTCGAGGTCTTCGAGAAGTCCGGCCATTTCCTGCACATCGACCAGCCCGTGCGCTTCGCGCGGGCGCTGATCGACTTCATCGACAGCACCGAGCCCGCCGAGTTCGACTTCTCGGACGTCGATCTCGCGGAGTTCCGCGAGCGGCTGTTGGCCGGCGCGAGCGGGGCGAAGGCCACTCGCGCGTAGCGGCGGCGCTGACGAGGTAAGCCGGACCTACCTTCCCGTTCTAGCCCGACGGACGCGTGGGTCGTGTGGAGTCAGCGGTTCGCCACGGAAGCGGATGTGTCGTTGTTAGGCGCTCGTGCCTGCTCCCGCCGACAACTCTTCGGCCTCCTTCCGCGTAAGGACCGCGTCGAGCACCGCGTACTCGGCTTCTTCGATCGCGCCGTACGCGTAGTCGATCGCGAACGCCGCGTCGTCTTCGGCGATCTCGGCGTTCCTCTGAGCCTTTGCACGGTCGTGCTCAGCCCTCTTGCTCTCGACGTTCGCGTGGACGACGGCGATGTGCTGGTTCCAGTTGCTCTGGACGTCGCTCCACCAGTCGGAGATATCGCCCTTGCTGGCATCGGCCTTCTCGCGCAGCTTCTCGGCCTGCGCCTGGGCCGATGCGCGCGCCGTCTCGACGTCTTGCTCGAGATCGGCCTTGGCCTTGGCCCGCGCAGCTGCCGTGTGGTCCTCCGCTTCCTTGGCCCGCGCTGCCAGCTTGCTCAGCTGGTCTGATGCACTCACGTCAACCTCCTTCGAGGGTCGCCGTACCGGTCAACTCCCTGATTCAGTACGTCAACGACTTGATTTGGCACCCCCCGCTCGCGCACCCGAAGCATACGCCGCGCGACTGCGCGTAACAAACCCGGCGAACACCACGTTGCCGGACGGCGCGGCTATCCCAACCAGGCGAAAGGAGCACCGCGCGTCGAACAAACGCGGGGGCTACCAGCGGAGGTGATCGTTCACGCGAACCGGCTCGCGGGCGATCTGGTCGCGAGAGGCGGCATCCGTGGCCTCGACGTTGCGTGCCTCGGCCAGCACCTCGTCGATTTGGCCGTCCGGAATCAACACAGCGCCGGAGGAGTCGGCGAACACGTACTGGCCGGGCACCACGCCTACGCCCTGGAGGACTACTGGAACATTCGCCTGAAACGGCGTCAAGCTATCGCCTCCCCAGCGAGTCGCCTCACCTGAGCAGTAGGCCGCGAAGTCGTAGCGCGCAAGCTCGTCGAAGTCGCGCAGGCGGCCGTCCGTGAGCACCCCGGCGCACCCGTTCTGATGCAGCCGCAGCAGCTTTGTGCCCCCGCCCATCGAGGTGTCGGTGTAGCCGTTCGACGCGAGCACGATCACCTTGCCGGCCGGCTCGTC
>JBKPHS010000151.1:0-21755 GCA_046729975.1 Actinomycetota bacterium | reverse complement strand
GCCCCACTAACGGCGAAAGACCGACCTGCCCGGATAAGTGGCGTCGGAGCCCAGCGCCTCCTCGATCCGCAAGAGCTGGTTGTACTTCGCCACGCGGTCCGAGCGGGACGGGGCGCCGGTCTTGATCTGGCCGCAGCCGGTCGCGACCGCGAGGTCCGCGATCGTCGTGTCCTCCGTCTCGCCGGAGCGGTGCGACATGACCACGCCGTAGCCGGCCTCGCGCGCGGCTCGCACGGCGTCGAGGGTCTCCGTGAGGGTGCCGATCTGATTGACCTTGATCAGGATCGCGTTCGCCACGCCCAGCTCGATCCCGCGCCGCAGGCGCTCGACGTTGGTCACGAAGCGGTCGTCGCCCACGAGCTGGACGCGCTCGCCCAGGCGCCCGGTCAGCGTCTTCCAGCCGTCCCAGTCCTCCTCGTCCATGCCATCCTCGATCGAGACGATCGGGAAGCGGTCGCAGGCGCTGGCCCAGTAGCCGGCCAGCTCGTCCGGGCTGAGCGCGCGATCCTCGTGCTCGAGCCGGTACGAGCCGTTCTCGTACAGCTCGCTGGTCGCGGGGTCGAGGGCGATCGCGACATCGGCGTCGGGCCGGTAGCCCGCCGCCTCGATCCCGCCGACCAGCGCCTCGAGCGCCGCTTCGTTCGAGTCGAGGTCGGGCGCGAAGCCGCCCTCGTCGCCGCCGGCCGTGGAGAGCCCCTGGTCGTGGAGCGTTCGCTTGAGAGCGTGGAAGACCTCGACGCCCATTCGCATCGCATCGCCGAAGCTCGGCGCCCCCACCGGCACGATCATGAACTCCTGGAAGTCGACCTTGTTGTCGGCGTGAGCGCCGCCGTTCAGCACGTTCATCAACGGCACCGGCAGCACGTGCGCCGCCTCGCCGCCGAGGTAGCGCCAGAGCGGCATGCCCTCCTCGGCGGCCGCGGCCTTGGCCGCTGCCAGCGACACCCCGAGGATCGCGTTGGCGCCGAGACGAGCCTTGTTCGGCGTCCCGTCGAGCTCGATCATCGCGCGGTCGAGCCGGGCCTGGTCCTCGCCGTCGATCCCCGTCACCGCGTCCGCGAGCTCGCCGTTCACGTTCGCGACCGCCCGGGTCACGCCCTTGCCGTCGAAGGCCTCGCCGCCATCGCGAAGCTCCACGGCCTCGAACGCCCCCGTGGAGGCGCCGGAGGGCACCGCCGCGCGCCCGGAGGCACCGGACTCGAGCGCCACCTCGACCTCCACGGTGGGGTTGCCTCGGCTGTCGAACACCTGGCGGGCGTGCACCTGCCCGACCTCACTCACCTGATCTCTCCGACTCCTCCGTGCTCGACATGAACCGGTTGGCCGCCGAGCGCAGCGCCAGCTCCGGGTCCGAGCCCGCGCGCCTGGCGAGCTCGACCGCCACCAGCAGGAGATCGCCCGCGGCGTCGAACGCCTCTTCGCGGCTTTCTGGCTCGGTCAGCCGTCTTGCCTCGCGCTCGAGCTCTCCGGCGAGCTCCTCTACCGTGAGCTCGGCGTGCCCCGCCGAGGCGGCGCGGCGGAGCGCCTTGCGTGCGTACAGAGTCGCCGGCAGCGTCTCCGGCAGGTCCCCGAAGAGGCTGCCGCCCGACTCCTGCTCGCGCTTGATGGTGTCCCAGTTGCGCAGCACCTCGTCCGCGCCGGCCACCTCGACCTCGCCGAAGATGTGCGGGTGCCGGCGCTCGAGCTTGCGCCGGCAGTGCTCGGCGACCGCGGCGAGGTCGCCCCGGCCACGCTCCTCTAGCAGCAGCGCAAGGAAGTAGACCTGGAACAGGACGTCGCCGAGCTCGTCGAGGAGCTTCGCGTCGTCGCCGGCTTCGGCCGCGTCCGCGAGCTCGTACGCCTCCTCCACGGTGTGCGGCACGATCGAGCGCTCGTCCTGCTCACGGTCCCAGGGGCATTCCCGCCGCAGCCGCCTAGTGGTCTCGTCCAGGCGGATGAGCGCGGCCGCGGTGCCCTCGGCGGGCTCAGGCACTAGCTACGGCTGCTGCGGTTGCGGCTGAGGCTGGACCGGCTGGCCGCCTTGGCCCGGCTGGCCGCCCTGGCCCTGCTGCGGAGTGCCCTGCGGGCTGCCCCCCGATGCCGGACCCTCGTCCTTCTTCGGCTCGGGCGCGTTGTCGCAGTCCTCGATCACGTAGTCGTCCGCGCACTTCGTGTCGGCCTTGTAGTCCTTGCGGAAGTCCTTGACGAAGTCGTCAAGCGCCTTCTGCTCGCGCTGAGAGCGGAGCAGGTTGCGGATCGTCTCCTTGGACTGGTCGAAGGACTGCTGCGAGGCCGGCGTGACCTTCGTGACCTTGAAGACGTAGTAGCCGAACTGGGTCTTCACGGGCCCGCTGAGCTGCCCCTTCCTCGCCTTGAAGATCGCGGCGTCGAGCGCCTTCTCCTGCTGTCCCTTGGCCACGCCGGGCAGCTTGCCACCCTGGTTCTTGGACGCCTCGTCGATCGAGAATCGCTTGGCGACCTGCTTGAAGCTCTGCCCGTTCTCGAGCGCCTGCTTGGCCTGGTCGGCCTTCGCCTTGCCCTTGGTCAGCACGACGGCGAGGTCGCGCCGCTCGGGCTGCGAGAAACGCTGCTTGTTCTTGTCGTAGTACTGCCGGATGTCAGCGTCGGTGACCTTGCCCTTGCCCTCGATGACCTCCTGCCGAACCTTGTTGGAGAGGACGTCGAGCCTGACGCGGAAGAGCAGGTCGGCCTCGGTCATGCCCGAGGTCTGGAGGAACTTCTGGTAGTCCTTGTCGCTCGGGAAGGACTGCTTCTTCTGGTCTTCGAACTGCTTGCGGACCTCGGCGTCGGAGACCTTTATGTCGCGCTTGTCGGCCTCCTGCTCGATCCACTCGGCCGACACCAGGAACTGCATCACCTGCTGCTTGAGCGCGTCGTACTCCTGCTTGCACTGCTTCTTGAGCTGGTCGCGACTCGGCTTCTTGCCGCCCTTCGGCGCCGGCTGCTTCTCCTTCGTGGCCACGCATTTCTGGAAGTCGGGCGGGTCGGGAACGGCCGTGGCTCCGGTCGTGCCCTGCGCCTGCTGGCCCTTCGCGGCCGCACCCAGCCAGTGGGTGAAGTTGGTCTTGGTGATCACCGTGTCGCCGACCTTGGCGACACCGCTCGCCGGGACGTCGTTGCCGCAGCCAGCGATGGCGAAGACCGCGGCGGGAAGGGCGATGAGCGTGGCAATCCGCGAGCTTGTGACCATGTGCAAGTTGTCTATGGGTGCAGCCTTAACGGGGCCTAAAGCAGGCCATTAAGCCTGTGTTGCGAGCAGGCCCGCGCGCGCCCGCCGGGCGCGGGAACGGAGCATGGTAGCTCACCCTCCCGTGCGCGTCACCCTCCCGGGTGCGGCTCCGTAGCGACCTCGAGGATCGCCTCCGCCGCCGCGACGACCGCCGGGAAGCGCGCCGCCGGCTCGTCGGGCACTCGCACGCGCACCGTGCTCCGGCCGGATTCGTAGATCGCCTCCGGCAGCCTCTCGCGCAGGGCCTTCGCCCCGCGGGAGTCGAGCTCGATCGGCGAGACGGCCAGCCGTCCCTGCTGGAAGCTCACCGCCTTGGCGCCCGCGACACCGAGCTTGATCCGCGCATCCTGCATGCGGATCAGGTTCTCGAGCGGCTCGGGGACCGGGCCGAAGCGATCCTCGAGCTCCTCCCGCAGCGTGATCAGCTGCGCCACCTCGCGCGCCCCCGCCACGCGACGGTGCACCTCGATCTTGGCCGCCTCGTACGGAACGTACTCCGCCGGGACGTAGGCATCCACGGGGACGTCCATCCGCACCGGCTCGGGCGCCTCGTCGGCGGCGCTGCCGGACAGCGCCGCCACCGCCTCGTCGAGCATCGACACGTACAGCTCGAATCCGACCGCCGCGACGTGCCCGGACTGCTCGTCCCCGAGCAGGTTCCCGGCGCCGCGGATCTCGAGGTCGCGCATCGCGATCTTGAAGCCGGAGCCGAGCTCGGTGTAGTCGGACAGCGTGGAGAGACGGGCGCTCGCCTCCTCGGTCAGCGCGGCCGCCGAGGGGTAGAAGAGATAGGCGTAAGCGCGCTCGCGCGAGCGGCCCACACGGCCGCGTATCTGGTAGAGCTGGGCGAGACCCAGCTGGTCGGCCCGCTCGACTATCAGTGTGTTCGCGTTCGCGATGTCGAGCCCGGCCTCGACGATCGTGGTGCAGACGAGCACGTCCGCGCCGCCTCGCAGGAAGTCGAGCATCACGCTCTCGAGCCGCTTCTCCTCCATCTGCCCGTGGGCAACCGCGACCTGCGCCTTGGGACAGATCGCGCGCACGCGCTCCGCGGTCTCGTCGATCGTCTCGATGCGGTTGTGCAGGAAGAACGCCTGGCCGCCGCGGGCGAGCTCCCGCTCGATCGCCTGCTTCACGAGCTCCTCGTCGTACTCCCCGACATAGGTGCGCACCGGCCGGCGCCCCTCCGGTGGGGTCTCCATCACCGAGATGTCGCGCAGGCCCGCGAGCGACATCTGGAGCGTGCGAGGGATGGGCGTCGCCGACAGCGACAGCACGTCGACCCGGAGGCGGAGCTGGCGCAGGAGCTCCTTCTGCTTGACGCCGAAGCGCTGCTCCTCGTCCACGATCAAGAGACCCAGGTCCTTCGGCCGCACGTCGCGCGAGAGCAGGCGGTGAGTGCCGATGAGCACGTCAACGCTGCCCTGCTGGAAGCCCTCGAGCGCCTGCCGGACCTGCTTCGCCGAACGGAAGCGCGAGGCCATCTCGATCCGGATCGGGTAATCGCGCATCCGCTCGGTGAAGGTGCCGTAGTGCTGCTGAGCCAGCACGGTCGTAGGCACGAGGAACATCACCTGACGCCCGTCGGCTGCCGCCTTGAATGCAGCACGCAGCGCGACCTCGGTCTTGCCGTAGCCGACGTCGCCGCAGATCAGGCGGTCCATCGGCCGCGCCTCCTCCATGTCCGCCTTCACCTGCTCGATCGCGTCGAGCTGATCCGGCGTCTCCCGGTAGGGGAAGGCGTTCTCGAACTCCATCTGCCACTCGCCGTCCTGCGGGAACGCGTGGCCGGCGCGCCGGCGCCGCTCCGCGTAGAGGTTGATCAGCTCGCCCGCCAGGGCCTGCGCGGCACGCCGAGCGCGGGCCTTCATCTGGTCCCACTGCCTGCCGCCTAGCTTGGACAGCGGCGGGTCCGTCGCGTCGGCGCCGACGTAGCGGCTGACCTTGTGAAGCTGATCCGAGGGGACGAAGACCCTGTCGCCGTCGCGGTACTCGAGCTCGAGGTAGTCGCGGGTCACGCCGCCGACCGTCTTGGTCTCGAAGCCTGCGAAGCGGGCGACGCCGTGCTCCTCGTGCACGACCGCGTCGCCCGTGCGCAGGTCGGTGAAGGCGGCGATCGTGCGCGCGCCCGCGCCTAGGCCCTCGGGCCGCTGCGCTCGCCGCCGGCGCAGCAGGCGGTGCTCTGGGAGGACCGCGAGCTTCAGCCTCGGGGACAGGAACCCCTCGCGCAGGCTGGCAGCGGCGAATACCACGCCCGGCTCGTGCGGCGCGGGCTGGGAGTCGAGGAACCGCGCCTGCACACGCGCGAGGTTGTACTGCGCCCGCTCGGCCTCGCCCCGGCGGGCCCAGGCGACGACTGTCCGGTAGCCGGAGCGGACGAGCTTCTCGAGCTCCGGCTCGGCGTCGCGCAGGGAGCGCGCGGCGGTGTCGGCGGCCTGCGCCCGGAAGGCGTAGGGCTGATCCTGCGAGATGCTCGAGAGCCGCAGCGCCGCGCGCTGCTCCAGGGCCGCTTCGAGCTCGGCGGGCGGCAGGTAGAGGTGGTGGGCGTCCGCGTCGTGGAAGCTGGTCGTCACGTCCTGCCAGTAGTCGCGCAGCGACGGCGGCAGCTCCTCCTCGGCGGCCACGCAGACGAGCGCGTCGGCGGGGACCAGCGAGAGGAAGTCCCGAAAGCTCTCGACCGGAAGTATCTCGGCGACGTCCGGGCGCTCGTCGCCCTCCTCGGACGCGGCGATCTCGGCTAGCTCGCGGTGCTCCGGCCCGAGCTCGGCGGCCGGCGCGACCTCCACCCGCGTCGCCTCCTCCAGCGAGCGCTGGGTGAACGTGGAGAAGAACGTGAGCCGCTCGATCTCGACGTCGAACAGCTCGCAGCGCACGGCGCGCTCCTCCGTTGCCGGGTAGATGTCGAGGATGTCGCCGCGCAGGGCAAACTGGCCGCGATCCTCGACCTGGTCGACGCGCTCGTAGCCGCAGGCCACAAGCCGATCGAGCGTCTCGTCCAGGTCCAGGAGGCCGCCCTTCTCGAGCGTGAAGCCGTGTGGCCGGAGTGCCGGGTCGGGGACCTTCTCCGCGAGCGCGGCCGCGGATGCGACGACCACCGCCGCGCCGCCGGCCGGCTGCTCGCCGAGCAGCGCGTCGAGGGCCGCCACGCGAAGCCCGACCAGGTGCGGAGGCGGGGTGAGATGCGACTCGTAACGGACGCCCCGCGCCGGGTAGAAGCGCACGAGGCGCGGGCCCAGGAAGACCTTCAGGTCGGCCGCGAGGTCCCGCGCCGAGCGGTCGTCGCCGGCCACCACGAGCGCGGGCCGCGCAGGCTCGGAATCGAGCAGGGCGGCGAGCAGGTACGGGCGCAGGCTCGCCGAAACGAAGGCGCGCTGGGGCGCCCCTCGCGCCGCGTCGGCGAGCGCGGCGACGTCATGGTCTTCTTGCGCGTATGTGAGCAGCTGGCGGAGGGGCATGGGCACGGCGAAAGGCCACGCGGTCGCTCCGCGCGGCGCTCCATTCGATTCTAGGAGCGGCGCCTAGCCGGCAAGAGCAGCATTAAGGGGTCAGACCCCTTAACAAGGAGTGGCGATGCGCTCCGGGCCGCAGGCGCTCACGTCGCGCGCGAGCTGCTCGGCGCGCTCCGCGTCCCAGCGCTCGCACTCCACGAGGTGCTGGACGAGCAGCTCTGCGTCGCGAGCCGCCTCCAAGACCGCCACGTCGGCGGGGTCGTCGCAGAAGAGCATCGCGTCGGCTGCCTCACGCAGCAGCTCCTGCTCGCGCGGTAGGAGCTTCGTCGGTCCCATGTCGGCCAGCGTCCTCATGACGCGCCCGTATGCCTGTGCGCGCTGCTCGGTCATCTCCTCGACCTTTCATCGGTCGAGAGCTCGCTCGGAACGAGCTCCACCTCGAGCGACTCGCCGCCGCGCAGGATCCTCGCCCGGACCGGGGCTCCGATCAGGTCCGCCACCATCAACCGCTGGATATCGTCGACGGCCGTGATGCGCCTGCCCCCGAGCTCGACGATGAGGTCCTCGGCGCGCAACCCGGCCCGGTCGGCAGGGCTGCCCGGCACGACCTCGATCACCTCTACGCAGTCACCATCGCCGAACAGCCGGCGGCCGTAGGGCGGCAGAGGCCGTGGGCCGCCCGCGATGCCGAGGTAGGCACGCCGCACGCGCCCCTCGGTCATGAGCGAGGCGATCACCTTGCGAGTCGCCTCGTTGATGGGCACGGCGAGGCCGAGCCCGATGCCCGCGACCGCCGTGTTCACGCCGACCACGTGGCCGAGGCTGTCGACGAGCGCGCCGCCCGAATTGCCGGGGTTGAGCGCGGCGTCGGTCTGGATCACGTTGTCGATGATGCGGACGTTCCTGCCGGCGCGTGCCGGCAGGGAGCGGCCGAGCGCGGAGACCACGCCGGCCGTCACAGAGCCGGCGAAGCCGTGCGGGTTGCCGATGGCAATGACGAGCTGGCCGACGCGCAGCGCCTCGGCATCGCCGAGCTCGGCGGGCACGAGATCGGCGCCATCGGCCCTCAGCAGCGCCAGGTCCGAGAAGGGATCGCTGCCCACGACCTCGAAGCGGAACTCGCGGCCGTCCGTGAAGGCGGCACGACCACGACGCCCGCCCCCTTCTACGACGTGCGCCGACGTCAGCATGAAGCCGTCGGGTGTCAGGACGACTCCGCTGCCGGCGCCTGCCGGCACGTAGCCGCCGCGGCTGCGCCGCGACACGCGCAGGTTCGCGACCGACGGCGCGAGCCGCTCGGCAACGCCCGAGACGGTGCGCGAGTAGGCGTCGAGCGCCTCGGCTTCCACCCGCTCCTCCGCGCGCGGCGTCAAGACGAGCCTCCGGCTCCGTCGAGCTGCACGTCGAGCTCGCGCTCCTCGGTGCCACGCAGGAGGGTGAGCGTCAGCGCGCCGCCAGCGGCGGCCTCATCGAGGGCGGAGTAGAGCGCGTCGATCCCGTCGAGCTCGCGCTCGCCGGCGGCGACCAGCAGATCGCCCCGTTCGATGCCGGCGCGATCGGCCGCGCTGTCGTCCTCCACGCCGCGGACGAGCAGCCCGTCGCGCTCCGGGAGACCGACGGCGCGGCGCATCCGGCGCGCCACGCGCGGCGGCGCCACGGCCACGCCGAGCCGTGGGGCGGCGGGCGCTTCCCCCCGGGCGAGCAGCGCCACGCGATCGGCGACATTACGGTCGGCCGCGATCGCCATGATCAACCCGCCTTCGAGGCGGACGGTGTTCAGGCCGAGCAGCCGGCCTTCGGCGTCGACGAGGGGACCGCCCGACGATCCACGCGGCAGCGGAGCCGTGTGCTCGATCGCACCCCTGATGCGGCGGCCGCGAGGCCCGCGGAAGCTGCGGTCCGACGCGGACACGAAGCCCAGCGTCGCGCGCAGGCCGCGACCGCCCGGGTTGGCGAGCGCCACGACGGCCGTGCCGATCGCCGGCGGCTCCGCCGGGTTCCACTCGACGGCGGGAGCATCACCCGCGTCGACGGAGATGACCGCCAGATCGAGGGCCGTGTCGACGCCCGCGACGCGGCCGGTCTCGCGGCGGCCGTCGGCGAAGGTGACCGTGACCTCGTCGGAGCGGAGGTTGTGGGCGTTCGTCAGGACGTTGCCGCCCTCTACGAGAACGCCGGAGCCGCGGCCCCAGCCGCGGCCGAGCCCGACCACGGCGGGGCCGACTCGTTCGGCCGCTCCCTGGATCGCGCTCTGAAGGTCTTGCAATGCGCTCATGTTCCTAATCCTTGGTTGTTACTTGCTGATTGCAAGCGACTACTATACAGCCATGGCCGAACACGCCGGGAACCGCTCTACGATCGGCTCCGTGGCAGATCGCGTCGCAGGTTCCCCGCTCGCCGAGGCGCTCGCACGCGTAGGGGATCGCTGGACCCTGCTGGTCGTGGCCGCGCTGCTCGACGGTCCCAGGCGCTTCGGCGATCTCCAGCAGGAGCTCGAGGGGATTGCGCCCAACGTGCTGAGCCAGCGCCTCCGCCACCTCGAGGCCCAGGGCCTCGTGCTCGCGCGCCGCTACTCCGAGCGCCCTCCGCGCTTTGCCTACGAGCTCAGCGCCTCAGCCGAGGAGCTGGCCGGCGCGCTGCGCCTGCTGGCCGACTGGGGCGCCCGTCACGGCGACGAGGCCGACCCGCCCCGCCACGCCGACTGCGGCACCGCGCTCGAGGCGCGCTGGTACTGCCCGACTTGTGAGCAGGTTGTGGACGACGGCGCTGCGGATGATGTCCATCACGCCTAATGGCCAGCCCCAGCCCCCAGCCCCTAGCCCCCAGGACCGAGCATCAGCCGCTCGGCCTCGTCGGCCGCGCGCTCTACGACGGCGCGCACTTCGTCGTCGGATTCTCTGAAGCGGCTCAGGACGTACTTGCTGACGATCTCGGGATCGGTCGAGTCCGGGCGGCCGACTCCGACCCGGATGCGGTTGAAGTCGGGGGAGCCGAGCTCGCGCCGGACGGACTTGAGCCCGTTGTGACCGGCGAGGCCGCCGCCGAGCCGGGCCTCGACTCGCCCGAAGGGAAGGTCGATCTCGTCGTGAACGACGAGCACGCGCTCCAGCGGCACGTGCAGCGTGCCGCGCGCCGGGGAGACGGATCGGCCGGCGTCGTTCATGAACGTCTGCGGCAGCAGTATCGCCACCCGCGGTCCTCCGAGGCCGGCGCGGCCCTCGGTGTAGAGGCCGGCGTAGCGCTTCTTCGCCTTCGGGAGCTCCCAGCGCGAACCGAGCAGGTTCGCCACCTCGAAGCCGATGTTGTGCCGCGTCCGCGCGTACTCGGGGCCGGGATTGCCCAGGCCGACCACGAGCCAATCGACCTTGCCGCCGTCCTCCCGGCGTCTGCGGCGGAAGAGGCTCAGGACTCCTCGCCGCCGGACTCGCCGGCGGCCTGACCCTCCGCGGGCGCCTCGGCGCCCTCCTCGGCCTCGGGGGCCTCCTCGCCCTCGGGCACCTCGCCCTCCTCGCCGACGAGCTCCGCCTCCTCCTCGACCTCGGGCTCCTCCGGCTCCTCGGTCGGGACGTTGATCGTGGCGATGATGGTCTCCTCCGGATCGTCCAGGAAGACGACGCCTTCCGGCGGGGAGATCTCGGACAGGTGCATGACCGCGGCTGCCTCCATCCCGGACACGTCGACCTCGATGCGCTCGGGGATGTCGGTCGGCAGCGCCTCGATGTTCAGCTCGCGCGTGACGTGCTCGAGCACGCCGCCCTCCTTGACGCCCGGCGCCTCCTCGACACCGTGGAGCTCGAGCGCGACGGCGGAGTTGATCTTCTCGTCGAGCCTGACCTGAAGCAGGTCGATGTGGAGCAGCTCCCCGCGAACCGGATGGAACTGCTGGTCCTTGACGATGACGGGAAGGGCGCTCCCGCCGCCAACCTTCAGGTCGAGCAGAGCGGAGCCGTCGATGAGGGCCGTGCGGAGCTGGCGGGCGGGCACCTTGAAGGCGACGGCATCGTTGTCGCCGCCGTACACGACGCCCGGCACGTAGCCCTCGCGGCGTAGGCGCCGCACGGCGCGCGTGCCGCGCTCCTCACGCTCCTCGACGGCGAGTGATGGGCGCTGTCCCTCGGCCATGATCGACGCGCCAGTCTAGCGATGACCACCCAGCGGGAGCCTGGCTCTAAGCTGGCCCGGATGGC
Source organism: Actinomycetota bacterium (assembly GCA_046729975.1). Lineage (GTDB taxonomy): Bacteria > Actinomycetota > Thermoleophilia > Solirubrobacterales > Thermoleophilaceae > JBKPHS01. Next base: position 10,890 of record JBKPHS010000151.1, on the reverse strand, counting down.
GGGGACCGACAAGTCCATCCCGACCGGCAGGGTTCGTCGCACCGCGAAGGTCACCTCGGTGATCGGGAGCCAGGGCGCGCGCATGGCCGGGACCGCGGCGAGGAACGTCGCGCGCTCCCGGGACCGCGGCGTCGAGGAGATGGAGAAGCGGCATATCGAGGCTGCCGAGCGGATGGTCGACACGCTCGGGCAGATGAAGGGCGCGGCGATGAAGGTCGCGCAGCTCGCCTCGTTTATCGACACCGAGTTCCTGCCGCCGGAGTACCGCGACCTGTACCAGGAGAAGCTGTCGACGCTGCGTGCGCACGCGCCGCCGATGAGCTGGGAGACGGTGCGATCGGTGCTGGACGAGGAATGGGACGACCCGGTCGAGGATCTGTTCGACGACTTCGACCACAACGCCGCCGCGGCTGCCTCGATCGGCCAGGTACATCGCGCGACGCTGCCCGATGGGCGCCATGTGGCGGTGAAGATCCAGTACCCCGGCGTCGCACGCGCGCTCCGCGCCGACATGGAGAACGCAGGCCTGCTGCTTCGCTTCGCGAAGGCGCTGGCGCCCGGCCTCGACGCAAAGGCGGCGGCGCAGGAGCTGAGAGCGCGCGTGCTCGAGGAGCTCGACTACGAGCACGAGGCGCAGAACCAGCGCGCCTTTGCCCGGGGGTACCGCAACCACCCGTTCATCCATGTGCCCGACGTGGTCACGCGGCTCTCGCGCGATCGGGTGATGGTCTCCGAATGGGTCGACGGGCTGCCGTTCGAGGACGTCAAGCTACTGCCGCAGGACGAGAAGGACCGCTTCGCCGAGATCGTCTTCCGCTTTAACTTCGGCTCGATCTACCACCTGCAGCACTTCAACGCCGACGCCCACCCCGGCAACTACCTGCTGATGGACGACGGTCGCGTCGCGTTCCTCGACTTCGGCATGACCAAGCAGCTCGACAAGGAGCAGATCGAGCTCGAGATCGCCGCTCTCGAGGCGGTCTTCGACGACGACCCCGAGCGTCTGCGCGTGGCCCTCGGCGAGCTCGGCTTCCTCCACAAGCCCAAGCGCATCGACGCCGAGAGCCTGATGGAGCACGTCAAGGCGATCGGCGGCTGGTACATGGAGGACCGCGAGCTGACGATCGACTCCGAGCTCGTGATGCGCGCGATCTCGGCCGTCTCCGATCCGCGCTCGGAGTTCTTCCACCTGATGCGCCGCGAGAACGTGCCGGCGAACGAGCTGATGGGCCGTCGGATGGAGTCGGGCGTCCTCGCGGTGCTCGGGCAGCTGCGCGCGACTCGCAACTGGTACCGGATCGGGCGCGAGTGGTGGTTCTGCGACGACCCCGCCACCGAGCTGGGCCGGCAGGAGCGGGACTACTTCGAGTCGCGCGGCGAGCAGCGGGTGCCGAAGTACAGCGCCCGCGAGGCGACGGCGTAGCGGCCGTCCGTTACGGCACCGAACGGCGCCTGAACGAGGCGAGTCCCGCACGTGCGAGCAGCCTCGCGATCAGGCCCGCGACGATCACGTAGAGCACAGCGGCGATCCCCCAGTTCACGGCGACCTCGACGTCGTTGTTCTTGAAGTCGAACAGCGAGTCGAGCGGGCCCGCGAAGAACTTCGCGGCGTCGAGGACCGCGTCAACGACGTCGTTGCTCTGGTTCGCCTCGAAGACGACGAGCACGATGCCGGCCACCAGGATCAGAGCAATCACCGAGCCGGCGGTTCTGACGAGCCGCGCCAGCAGGATCATGTCTGGCGTCTACCCGGTCTGAGGGCGTTGGAACCTTGTCCGCGAGCGGCTTGCAGGGCCGCTTCTCTCGTGGTGAAGGCGCTCCGCTTTCGGAGTTTCCCGTCATCGAACCAATAAACCGAGTAGGTGAGCATCTCGACTTCAACGCCACTGCTACGACCCTCGCCGCGAATGCGCTCGACCACGACGAGTAAGTCGTCCTCGTCGTGCAGCACTTCCACTAGGCTCACCTCGAACCACGACCAAGCCGAGCGGATCGCATCCGCCCAGGCCTGCATCGCCTCAGGTCCTCGATAGACGCCTTGGATGCCGGGGAACGTGCCAGTGGTTCCCCACTCGACGTCGGCGGTCGCCAAGTCCTCGGCCTGCGACATATCGCCGCTGTTGAAGGCCTCATAGCCGAGCCGGAGGATCTCCACCTTCTCGTGCGACACCGCCAGCGGGTAGACGCTAGAACAGCTGGTTCTCGCCGGCGAAGATCTCCGAGACGGAATCGTCGGTGAAGATCCGGCGCACCGAGTCCGTGAGGATGTCGGCGGTCGTGAGGACGCGAGTGTTGTCCGGGCTGCCGTCCTGGAGAGGGACGGTGTCGGTCACCACGATGCCGGACAGCGGCGAGGCCGCGAGCGTCTCGAACGCGTTGCCGGAGAAGATCCCGTGGGTCGCGACCGCGTACACCTTCTTGGCGCCCTCGTCGAGAACAGTCTGTGCCGCCGCCGAGAGGGTTCCGCCCGTGTCGATGATGTCATCGACGATGACCGCGACCTTGTCCTTCACGTCGCCGATCACGTAGCCGATCTCGGCCACCTGCTGGGCGGGCCGCTCCTTCTCGAGCAGCGCGTACGGCGCGCCGATCTTCTGCGCGAACTTGCGCGTGAGTTTCACGCGCCCCGCGTCCGGGGAGATGATCACGAGCTCGTCCCCCTGATCGCCGAGCTGGTCCTTCACGTACTGGGTCAGGATCGGCATGGCGGTCATGTGATCGACCGGCTTCTGGAAGAAGCCCTGCACCTGACCCGCGTGCAGGTCCATCGTCACGAGGCGGTCGATGCCGGCGACCTCGAGGCAGCGCGCCACGAGCCGCGCCGTGATCGGCTCGCGCGGCGCCGACTTCTTGTCCTGCCGCGAGTAGCCGTACCAGGGAGTGACGGCGATCACCCGGTGCGCGGACGCCCCGACCGCCGCCTCGACCATGCACAGGAGCTCCATCAGGGCGTCGTTCACCGTGAGGCCCTCGCGCACCGCCCCCACGATCGACTGCACGATGAAGATGTCCGCGCCGCGAATCGACTCCTCGTAGCGGCAGTAGACCTCGCCGTCGGAGAAGGTCTTGAGGCCCGCGTCCGTGAGCTCGACGCCGAGGCGGTCCGCGATCCTCGCGCCGAGGTCGGTGCTGGCGCGACCGGCGGTGATCATCAGCCGCCTGTCGTAACCGGCGCGAAGAACGGTCGAGCGCCTGGGGCCGGCCTCTGTCTCGACGGTGCTCATTCGGGCGGCTCCTTCTCGACTCGTTCGGCGTATCCCTCGACGTTTTCCTGCCGGGCCCTGGCGATCCCGAGCGAGCCGGGCGGCACGTCGTCCGTGATCACCGACCCGGCTCCAGTGTACGCCTCGTCGCCGACGTGGACCGGTGCCACGAAGCTCGTGTCGACGCCGGTCTTCACGCGTTTTCCGATGACTGTCCGGTGCTTGCGGCGACCGTCGTAGTTGGCCGTGATGTTCCCGGCCGCGATGTTCGCCTCCTCGCCGATGTCCGCATCCCCGATGTAGGAGAGGTGCGGCACCTTGGCGCCGGCTCCCACGCGGGAGTTCTTGACCTCGACGAACGCGCCGATCTTCGCCCCCTCGCCTATCGACGCGCCGGGGCGCAGGTACGCGAACGGCCCGATCGAGGCGCGGTCCTCCACCTCGCACTCGAGCAGGTGGGAGTGCGCCACGCTGACGCCGTCGCCGAGCCGCGCGGCGATGAGCGTGCTGTGGGCGCCGACGTCGCAGCCTCGCCCTATGCGCGTGCCGTCCTGCAGCGTTACGCCGGGGCCGACGGTCGTGTCCTCCCCGATCTCCACGCCGGCGTCGATCGCGACGGTGTCGGGAAGCGTGAACGTGACCCCGGCGAGCGCGTGAACCTTGATGAGGCGGGCGCGTGCGTGGCGCTCGGCCTCCATCAGGTCCGCGCGCGTGTTGACCCCGAGGGCGCTGAGCGTGTCGCGCGTTGTGTGGGTCACGACGGGCCGTCCCCGCTCGCGCATCACCGGAAAGACGCCCGTGAGGTAGCGCTCGTCGCCCGCGCCGTTGCCGACCCGATCGAGCGCGGCGAACAGGTCGCCCGCCTCGAAGGCGTAGGCGCCGATATTGATCTCGCGGATTGCGAGCTCCTCCGGCGAGAGGCCGTTAACGTGCTTCGTCTCCACTATGCGCTCGAACGACCCGTCCGGCGCGCGCACGATCCGTCCATAGCCCTCGGGGTCGAGCTCCCGGGTCGTGAGCAGGGTCGCGGCGGCGCGCTCGCGCTCGTGCTCGGCGACGAGGTCTCCGATCAGCTCGGCCGAGACGAGCGGATGATCCCCGGATAGCACCACGACGCTCCCCGCTTCGCCGATGTGCTCGCGGGCCGCGAGCACAGCCGCGCCGGTGCCCTCGCCGCCGGTCTGCGCGACCGACTCCACGCCCTCGGGAAGCTGCTCGGCGACACCGTCGCCGGGACGGGTGATGCACACGATGCGGGCCGCCCCCGCTCCCCGAGCCGCCTCGATCACCCAGTGGAGCATCGGCCGTCCGCAGAGGGGATGCAGCACCTTCGGAACGCTGGAGCGCATGCGGGTGCCGTGACCCGCGGCCATGATCAGCACGGTGGGCTCGCCCGGCATCTGCGAGGAGGGTAACGGCAGCCCCTATGCTGGGCCTGCCGTTGGGGGGTCGTCCAGCTGGTAGGACGCTGGGTTTTGGTCCCAGAAACGGGGGTTCGAATCCCTCCCCCCCAGTTCCGGCCGCGCGCCGCGCGCCGCGATGCTCGGGACCGTGCCGTTCAGCCGCCGGTGGCGGCGAGAGCGGGCTCGGCGGTCCGCTCGGCGGCGGACGGCGCGCCGGGCGCCTCGCAGAGCACCTGGAAGACCGAGTTGTGCCCGGTTGTGAAGCTGTTGCGCGCAGCCCGCAGGTAGAGGCGCCACACACGCAGGCGCTCGGCCCCAGCGAGGCGCTCGGCCTCGTCGAGGTCCGCCTCGAGGTTCGCGATCCAGTGCGTCAGCGTCCGCTCGTACTGGCCGCGCAGCGCCTCGACGTGCAGCGCTTCGAGACCCGCTCGCTCGAACGCGGTCAGCACGCGGGAGACCGGCAGTGGCTCGCCGTCCGGGAAGACGTAGCGCTCGGAGAAGTCGCCGCCGCGTTCGACGGTGGGACGGAGCTGGGCGATCCCGTGGTTCAGCACGCGGCCGCCCGGCCGGAGCACCGCCGCGATGCGCTCCGCGTAGGCGTCGATCATCGACTCCCCCACGTGCTCCACCATGCCGATGCTCGCCACCGCATCGAAGGGCTCCGGTCCGACGTCACGATAGTCCATGACCCGAATGTCGATCTGGTCGGCGAGCCCCGCGTCGGCAGCCCGGCGGCGCGCGATCTCGGCCTGCGGTGGCGAGAGCGTGATGCCGACCACCTCCACGTCGTAGCGCTCGGCGGCGTGCAGCGCGAAGCTTCCCCAGCCGCAGCCGATGTCGAGCACACGCTGGCCAGGCTCGAGCTCGAGCTTTCGGCAGATCATGTCGAGCTTCGTCTCCTGCGCCTCCTCCAGCGTCGTCGCGCCGCCCGAGAAGACGGCGCAGCTGTAGGTCATCGAGTCATCGAGGAAGAGCGCGAAGAACTCGCTCGGGACGTCGTAGTGGTGGCGCACGGCGCGGGAGTCCCGCTCCTTGCTGTGGCGGGCGCCGCGCGGCTGGAGCTCGGCAGCCGGGATCGCCGGGGGCCGCGTCAGCCCGACGGCCGGCAACGCCGCTGCCGTGAGGAGGAGCCGGGTGCGCAGGTCGAGGTCGGGCGGCCGCCAGGCGTTCATGACGTCTATGACCCGGTCCAGGTCGTCCACGTCGAGGTGGCCCGTCACGTAGGCGCGCCCGAGCCCCAGCTGTCCCGGTGACCGGACGAGGTGCGCCACGGCGCTCGGCGAGCGAACGTAGAAGGTCGGCCCGTCGCGCGTGGTGGACTCCAGCCGGCTGCCGTCCCAGAACTCGACCGAGAAGGGGCGGTTCGGAAGGGTCCGCGCCAGCGCCTTGCGCAGAGGGCCGGGGTGGGCAAAGGCCATGATCGAGACACTATGGCCAGTCATGGCCCCGCTGGTCAAGGCCTGCCTGAACGGCACTCGCGCCAGGTCGGAGCACCCGGCCGTGCCCATCACCGTCGACGAGCTGGCCACAGACGCACGCGCGGCGGGCGAGGCGGGGGTCAGGGCCGTCCACATCCATCCGCGCGCGGCCGACGGCTCGGAGACGCTCGACCCGCCGACTTGCGGTGCTGTCGTCCAGGCGATTGGCCGTGCGCGGCCGGACCTGCCGGTCAGCCTCTCCACCGGAGCCTGGATCGAGCCCCACCTGGAGCGTCGCGTCGCGGCCATCGGCGCCTGGGAGCCCGCGCCCGCGTTCGCATCGGTGAACCTGTCCGAGGACGGAGCGCTCGAGATCTGTGAGTTGCTCATCGGGCGCGGAGTGGGCGTGGAGGCCGGCCTCCAGGGAGCAGACGACGCGCGCCTGCTCGTCGAGAGCGGGCTTGCGGGGCGTTGCGTTCGTGCGCTCGTGGAGGTCGAGGACGAGGACCCGGCCAGTGCCGTCGCGAGCGCGGCTGGCGTGGCGCGGCTGCTTGACGACGGCGCCGCCGGGCTCGAGCAGGTCCACCACGGGATCGGGCTCGCCACCTGGGCGGTCATCGACGCCGCCCTGGCGCACGGCCGGGGCGTGCGCGTCGGCCTCGAGGACACGCTGGTCCTCCCGAACGGCTCGCGTGCGCGCGACAACTCCGAGCTCGTCGCCGTAGCCGTAGCGCAGGCCCGGCGAAGCTAGTCCGCTAGCGGTCCTTCTCCTCCTTGGGCACCCTGCCGCCCTCGGCGCCCGGTTCGGAGATCGGGCCCTGCGGCGGCAGGATCCCGAGCACCCGCATCGCCTTGAGGCCGAGGCCGAGCCGCTCACGGCCGTCTGTCGAGCTAACGTCGAGGCCGGTCAGCTCCTTCACCCGCTCGAGCCGATAGCGGATCGTGTGGCGGTGCGTGAACAGCCTCTCGGCCGTCCGCGCCACGTTCCCGTCGGCGTCGAGGAACGAGTCAAGGGTGCGAACGAGCTCGGTGTCGTACTGCTCGTCGTAGGTGACAAGTGGCGCGACCGTCTCCTCATGGAAGCGCTGGAGCTCGCCCGGGTCGTCGCTCATCGCTGGCAGCAGCAGCCTGTATGCGCCGGTCTCCTCGAAGGCGAGCCGCTGAAGCCCGCGCGCCTCGGCGACGTTCGCCGCTAGCAGCGCCTCGGCCCCCGCCCGATGCAGGTCGACGGGATCGGACGCCTGGCGACTGAGCGCCACCGCGCACTGGTAGCCGGCCAACCCGAGCTCGAGCTCTCGGCTGACCGCGGCCGCAGCGCGGCGGCCGACCTCGGCGTCAGCTCCCGGGACGACGAGCAGGATCTCGGGCTCCGGGCGACCGGTCGCATCCCCCGCGGAGTTCCCGCCGGCGACTCGGCGACCCGGCCAGGCGCCCAGCTCCACGGCGGCCGCCAGCGTATTGCGCGCCACCCCGCGAGCGCCGCGCTGCGCGATCCGCACGACCCGGGCGCGCCAGTCGCCCTCCTCTGGATGGAGCGGGTGAGCCCGGACCACGAGCACGCTCGCGCCGGCCGACACGTCGGCGCCGAGTTCGTGCGCGCGCGCGACGATGTTCTCGCGGTCGGTCACCCGCCGGTCGATCAGGTCGGCCACGAAGCCGGCCACCGCCTCGGTGCTCGCGCGGTCCGGCGCCTGAGAGCGCTCGACCTCGAGCGCGATCAGCGTGCCGACCATCCGCAGCAGCGCATCGGCCGGCGCCACCGCGCTGCCCCTCGGCCGAAAGCGGAGCTGGCCCACGCTCGCGTCGGCAACCTTCAGGTCGAGAGTGTTCGTGCCCTCGGCAACCGAGAGCACGGCGTGCTCGTCGTCGGGTGAGGCGCACGCGACGGCCAGAACGCTGCTCGACGAGTCGACGATCGCCACGCTCACGTCAAGGGCACGGCTCGTGGCGCGAGCGATCTCGGGCAGCCCGGCACCCGACTCGACCGCCTCCGAGACGGCTGCCAGCGAGTCGAAAACAGGCGTATTTGCGGCGCTTTCAGAGTGCCGCTGGACCGGCGGGGCCATCACGCGATTCTATGCGTAGCGGTCGTAGAACCAGACGATCGCGAATCCGATCGCCGCGCCGAAGCCGACCAGCGTCGCGAGCATGAACAGGGAGAGGAAGCCGGCGGCGAACCGCTCCCAGAGACGGCCGTAGGACGCCCAGGCGGGCGCGGCGACGAAGACCGCGTATCCGATCAGCGTCACGATCGCCGCGAGGCTAATCGTGATCTCGGTTGGCGTGAGGCTATCCACGGTCGATGGCGGTGGCGGCGCGGGGCGAGGCCCTAGTCTGGCGCAGGTGCCCGACGACCAGGGCGGTCGCCGCGCAGAGCGCGAAGATACCGAACCCGAGGCCCCAGCCCGCGGCGACGTCGGACCAGTAGTGAGCGTGGAGATAGACGCGTGATGCTCCGATCGCCGCACTGAGGATCAGCGTCACGAGCACGAGAGTCGCCCGGCTCGCGACGCCGGGGAGTACGCGCGAGACGATCACGGCGAAGGCCACGTAGGTCGTCGAGTAAGCCGCGTGCCCGCTTGGAAAGCTGAAGTTGCTCGTGGCGATCTGGGGGTCGGGCGGCCTTGGGCGCTCGATGCCGGCCTTCGTCACCTGGACGGTCGCGTAGATGAGCAGGAAGCCGACGCCCAGCGTGAACAGCTCGGCGGGCCGCCGCGCGATGGCGAGCAGGACCAGCGCCACGACCAGCAGGCCGACGATCACCGAGGTCGAGCCGAAGTTCGTCACGGCCTTGGCGAGGTCGAGGCCCCAACCGGTCCAGGTGTCTCGCGCCAGGTCGAGCAGCTCCCTGTCCGCCGGCGTGAGGCCCGGGTCCTCGGCGAGGACCATCAGGTAGGCGCCGAAGACGTAGAACCCGACCGCCGCGATCGCGATGGCTGTCGTGAACTCGATGCCGAGGTTGCCGGGCGTCAGCCGATGCCACAGGAAGCGCAGCTGTGGCCACACGACGCGTCCGGCGGGCAAGAGCGCGCGGCGCCAGAGCGGGCGGAGGACCGCGGCGACGGGTCGAAGCAGCGGTCGTTCCCCCTGGCGCTCGAGCCATGCGGCAAGGCGGCGACGCTCCTCCTCGTGCCGGAGCCGCCGGTAGATCCAGACGACGGCGACGATCGTGCCGACGAAGAACCCGAAGACCACGGTCGCCCGGCCGGCGATGTCGGCGACGCGCGAGAACGAGCGGTAGAAGATGTAGCCGAGCAGGCAGAACACCGAGCTCCACAGCCCGGTGCCGATGATGCTGTAGGGCAGGAACCGGCGGTACGCGATGCCCGACGAGCCGGCGATGAAGGGAGCGACCGCGCGCACGAGCCCGATGAAGCGCCCGATCAGGATCGTCTTGCCGCCGTGGCGCTGGAAGTAGGACTCGACCTGGGCAAGCCGCTCGTGTGTGATCTTCAGCCGGGGCCCGTGCCGCATGAGGAAGCGGCGTCCCAGCTTGCGGCCAAGGAAGAAGCTGGTCGTGTCTCCGAGAGCGGCGCTGAACCAGACGATCCCGATCAGCGCGACGATGTTGATCTCGCCCTGCCCGGCGACGACCCCGCCCAGGATGACAGTGAACTCGCCGGGCGCGACCAGGCCCACGAACGCCCCGGTCTCGAGGAAGGCCAGCGCGCCCACGAGCGCGTAGGTCCAGGGCCCGAGCGCCTGGGCGATGTCCTCGATCGCCTTCTCGGCGTTGGGAAGGCTCGACAGGACCCCGCTCGCGTAGACCGCAAGCGCGAGCGCACCCACCACGAGCAGCCCGACGTGCCGCCGGCGCCTGACGGCGAGGGCCACGAGCACCACTGCGACGAGGGCGGCGGCTACCTGGGAGGCGCTCACGACGCTCTGACCTTAGACACGAGCCCCCCTGGCACGACCCGCGCCGCGCGCGCGGCGCTGTCCTCGTCGGCGAACACGCCGAAGACCGTTGGACCGGAGCCGGTAACGAGCGCTGCCAGCGCTCCCGCCTGCCGCAGCGCCACGAGCTGCTCCTCGAGCTCCGGCCTCAGCGCAATGGCCGCCGCCTGGAGGTCGTTCTCGAGCCCGGCGGCGAGCTCGGCCAGCGGAGCGGATGCGAGCGCACGCGCGGCACCCGGGTCGAGCTCGTCGCGCACGGCACCCATGCTGTCGGCTTGCGCGTAGACGTCGGCCGTCGCGAGGCCCTCCCGTTGGGGCACGAGCACGAGCGTCATGTCCGACAGAGGCAGCGGCTCGACGCGCTCTCCGGCCCCCGTGACGAGCGCGCTGCGCGGCTCGATCTGGCTTGGAACGTCGGCCCCGACCCGTGCGCCGAGCAGCCGCAGGGCGGGCACGTCTAGCGGGCGGCCGGCCAGCTCGTTGGCGGCTCGCAGCGCCGCTGCGGCGTCGGCGCTGCCGCCGCCGAGCCCTGCCGCGACTGGGATTCGCTTGTCGATCTCGATCCGCAGCGGCGGCAGCGCGGCCTCGGTCTCGTCCCGGAAGGCGCGTATCGCCGCCTGCGCGAGGTTGTCGTCCGGCACGGCCGGACAGTGCACCTCGTCGGTGGCGCCGCCCGGCGCCACGGTGAGCTCGTCGGCCAGCTCCAAGGAAGCGAACAGCGAGCAGAGCTCGTGCAGGCCGTCGCCCCGGCGCGGCCCGACGTGCAGCAGGAGGTTGACCTTCGCGGGCGCCCGCTCGCGGATCATCGCGGCAAGAGCGACTCCAGCTCACGCGCTCCGAGCAGCCGCGCGAGCTCGGCGAAGTCCGCCGGGGCGAGGCGCTCGGCGCGAGCGTCGGCAGCCTGGCCGAGGCGCTCGAGCGCGGCGCGGGCTCGCTCACGGAAGCCGGGCGCCGCGCCCGGCGCAAGCG
>JBKPHS010000150.1:0-3310 GCA_046729975.1 Actinomycetota bacterium | reverse complement strand
GGCCCGAAGGGCGACCAGGGCGTTCAGGGCCCGGCCGGCGCCACCAACGTAACCGTGCGGAAGGGCCCCGGGGTCCAAGCCGGCACCGACACGGCGAACTGCAACCCGGGCGAGCGTGCGGTCGGCGGCGGCGGGGAAGCGCCGGCGAGCGACGGTGTGCTCTGGAGGAGCCAGCCCGCTCAGACGAGCGGCACGCCGACAGGCTGGAGCGTCACCGCGGTGGGCATGAACGGCGACTCGCCGGCTCAGGCCTACGTCATCTGCGCGGCGCCGTAGGCCCAAATCTCATCCCGGCTGCACCGTTTAAGGTGCAGCCGGGATGGACGAGTCGATCTTCAAGGCGTACGACGTTCGCGGGAAGTATCCGGAGCAGATGGACGAGGATCTCGCCTACCGGATCGGACGGGCGTTTCCGCCCGTCCTGGAGGAGCTCGAAGGGACACCGGTCGAGGAGCAGCGCATCGCGGTGGGGCGCGACATGCGGGCGTCGGCGCCGTCCATGTCCGAGCAGTACGCCCGTGGCATCGCCGATGCCGGCGCCCACGTGCTCGACATCGGGATGGTCGGCACGGAGATGCTCTATTGGACGGTCGGCTCGCGCGAGCTGGACGGCGGCCTCATGTGCACGGCGTCGCACAACCCGAAGGCCTATACGGGCGCGAAGCTGGTAAAGCGGGGCGCGCTCGCGCTCTCCGGCGACTCTGGCATCGGCGAGCTGAAGGAGCTCGTCAAGGAAGGGGACCCCGGTCCGCCGGCCGACGAGCCCGGCGAGATCGCGACCGAGGACATCGGCGACGATTTCCGAAAGGACGCCCTCGGCTATATAGACCCGAAGGCCATCAAGCCGATGAAGGTCATGCTCGACGGGGCAAACGGGATGGCCGGCGAGATGGTGGGCCCCATCCTCGACAACTTCGCTCTGGACCAGGAACCGGCCCACTGGGAGCCGAACGGCGAGTTCTCCGACGACGGGCCGAACCCGCTGATCGAGGAGAACCGCCGCTTCATCATCGACAAGGTGAAGGAGAGCGGTGCCGACCTCGGCATCGCGTGGGACGGCGACGCCGACCGCTGCTTCTTCATCGATGACACGGCCCGCTTCGTGGACGGCGACTTCCTCACGGCGCTCCTTGCCGAGTCGATCCTCCGCAAGGACCCGGGCGCCGCGATCCTGTACGACGTGCGCGCGTCGCGGGCCGTGCCGGACGTGGTCGAGAAGGCCGGCGGCCACCCGTACATCAACCGGGTGGGCCACGCCTTCTTCAAGACGCGCATGCGCGAGCTGGGCGCGGCCTTCGGCGGCGAGGTGTCCGGCCACTACTACTTCCACGACTTCTACTGCGCGGACTCCGGGACGATCCCAGCGCTCCTCATCCTCGAGCTGCTCTCCGTCGAGGGCAAGAAGCTCTCAGAGCTCCTCGAGCCGCTTCGCTCGCGCTACTTCATCTCGGGCGAGATCAACTCCGAGGTCGAGGACCAGGAGGGCAAGATGAAAGAGCTCGAGGAGCGCTACTGGGACGGCCGGGTGAGCGAGCTCGACGGCATCTCGATCGACTACGACGACTGGCACTTCAACGTGCGTCCCTCGAACACCGAGCCGCTCCTGCGCCTGAACCTCGAGTCGCTCGTCTCCCAGGAGCACATGGAGGAGAAGCGCGACGAGGTGCTCGGCCTGATCCGCGAGTGAGCGGCGACCCCTTCGCCCCAGCGGCCGCGGCGGGGATCCACCGGATCGCGATCCCCACGCCGTTCGCGGTCGGCCGGGTGAACGTCTACGTGATCGACGACGAGCCGCTCACGCTCGTCGACGCGGGCCCGAACTCCGGCACGTCGTTCGACGAGCTCCAGCGAGGCATCGCGGCGCTCGGCCACCGGCTCGAGGACATCGAGCTCGTGATCCTCACTCACCAGCACATCGACCACCTCGGGCTGGTCTCGCTCGTGGCCTCGCACTCCGGCGCGGAGGTGGCGGCGATCGACGCCGCGGTGCCGTTTGTCGAGCGCTTCTCCGAGGAGGCCCAGGCGGACGACCAGTTCGCCCGCGACATCATGCTGCGAAACGGGATCCCGGAGGACGTGGTGAGCGCGCTCAGCTCGGTCTCACAGGCGTTCCGGGCGTGGGGCGCGCGCGCCGACGTCACGCGCGTTCTGCGCGACGGCGAGGAGGTGCGCTTCCGCGACCGCGGGCTCCACGTGCACCACCGCCCCGGCCACAGCCCGACCGACACGATCTTCCACGACCGGGAGCGGCGCATCCTGATCGCGGCGGACCACCTGCTGGGGCACATCTCGTCGAACCCCCTCATCACGCGGCCGGCCGACGGCTCGAGCGAGCGCCCGCAGGCGCTCGTGACCTACCTGCGCTCGCTCGAGGCCACGCGCGCGATGGACGTCGAGCTCGTGCTGCCCGGCCACGGCGACCCGATCACCGACCATCGGGCGCTCATCGACGAGCGCTTCGCCCTCCACAGGAGGCGCGCCGAGAAGATCCACCGGCTGATCGCCGAGCGGCCGAGAACCGCCTACGAGATCGCGCAGGCGCTGTGGGGCAACGTCGCAGTCACCCAGGCGTACCTGACGCTGTCAGAGGTGCTCGGGCACGTCGACCTTCTCGCGAACGACGGGCGGGTCCGGGAGGTCGACCGCGGCGGGACGAGCGTGTTCGAAGCGGCCTAGCGGCGCGGGGTCGCCTTCAGGGGCCAAACGACCCTGGCAAACCGGGCAGGTCTGGCGCTTCAACCTCCTGGCGGCGCTGTAGAGCCGCGCGCCGCAGCGCTCGCAGATCCAATGGGGCATTCTGCTTCCAGAGTAACCCACCTTCCCGGCTAGGGTTGTTGCCTTCGTGGCCACAGAAACCGCCCTCGAGCGCGCGGAGGGACTCGCGGAGCGCCTGCTGCCGGAGCGGACGCCCAAGCGGCGGATGCTCGTGATCGTGAATCCGTACGCCACGACCGTCTCCGACCGCCTGCGAAACCTGGTGGTGTACGCGCTCGGCTCGCGCTACGCGGTGGAGGCGATCGACACGCAGGAGCGCGGCCACGCCACCCAGATCTGCCGCGAGGCCGCGAGCGAGGGCTACGACGTGGTGGTGGCGTTCGGAGGCGACGGCACCGTGAACGAGGCCGCGAACGGGCTGGTGGGATCGCGCACCCCGCTCACCGCGCTCCCCGGCGGGTCCACCAACGTGTGGGCCCGCACGCTCGGAATCCCGAACGACGTGGTGGACGCGACAGAGCACCTGCTTCGCATGGCCGACGATTTCGAGCCGTTCCGGGTGGACCTCGGCCATCTGCAGGGTGACCCCTTCGGG
>JBKPHS010000149.1:0-9772 GCA_046729975.1 Actinomycetota bacterium | reverse complement strand
CGCTGCTCGTGGACCACGCGCGCGCCGGCGCGCTCGGCCAGCTCCGAGCTGCCGTCCTCGGAGCCGTTGTCGGCGACGACCACCTCGCCGCTCAGCCCGGCCTTCTCGAGCGCCTCGCGGGCGGCGCGGACACAGAACTCGATGTTCCCTGCCTCGTTGAGGCAAGGGATCACGATCGAGACCGGGACCGGCGGGCCCTCGACCTCCTGGCCGCCGGAGGCGGAGCTACGTGTGTCCTCGACGGTGCTCATGACGTTCGGGCCCCCTCGGCAGCCCGGCAAGAGTGGAACGCGCGGGAGGCTAAGAAGTCGCGCGGACGCGGGGCGATGGTAGCGGAGCTTGTGCCACCCTTCGCGCGTGCCCCGCCGCGTGTGCCTGGTCTACGACTGCCTCTACCCGTTCACCGTGGGAGGCGCGGAGCGCTGGTACCGAAACGTGGCCGAGCGGCTTGCGGCGGAGGGTCACGAGGTCACCTACCTCACGCTCCGGCAGTGGCCCCGGGGCGAGGACCCGGGCGTGCGCGGCGTTCGCGTCGTTGCGGTCGGGCCCCGGATGGACCTGTACGTCCGGGGGCGGCGACGGATCCTGCCCCCGCTCGCCTTCGGCGCAGGCGTGTTCCTGCACCTGTTGCGCCACGGCCGCCGCTACGACGTGGTCCACACGGCGTCCTTCCCTTACTTCCCGCTGCTCGCCGCGGGGGCGCTACGGCGGCTGGGGCACTACCGGCTGCTGGTCGACTGGATCGAGGTCTGGACTCGCGAGTACTGGGAGGAGTACCTCGGGCGGATCGGCGGCTCAGTGGGCTGGCTCGTGCAGCGGCTGTCGGTCCGCATCAGCGAGCGGGCGTTCTGCTACTCGCAGCTGCACGTCCGGCGGCTGCGCGAGGAGGGATTCCGCGGCGAGCTGAGCATGCTCGCGGGGCTCTACGTCGGCCCGGTCAACACGCCGAGACGCGAGGCGGTGGATCCGCTGGTCGTGTTCGCCGGCCGTCACATCCCCGAGAAGCGCGTGCCCGCCCTTGTGCCCGCGCTGGCCCGCGCGCGCGAGCGCCTGCCGGCCCTGCGTGGCGAGATCTACGGGGACGGCCCGGAGCGCGACCAGGTGTTGAGCGCGATCGGGGCGCTCGGCCTCGATGGAGCCGTGCGGGCGCCCGGGTTCGTGGACGCGGACGCCATCGACGCGGCGCTCGAGCGGGCGCTCTGCCTGGTGCTGCCGTCGCGGCGCGAGGGCTTCGGCATGATCGTGATCGAGGCCGCGGCCCGCGGCACGCCGAGCGTTGTCGTGAGCGACCCCGACAACGCAGCCAGCGAGCTCGTGGAGGACGGGGTGAACGGCGTGCTCGCCGCGTCGGCGTCGGCGGAGGACCTCGCAGCGGCGATCCTGCGCGTGCACGAGGCCGGAGACGAGCTCAGGCAATCGACGGCGGCCTGGTTCGAGCGCAACGCCGAGCGGCTGTCGCTCTCGAGCGCGCTCGAGACGCTCGCAAGCACGTATTCGTAGTTGCGTGCGCCACGTCGCGCTCAACCTGCTGCACCTCGTGCCGGGCGAGACCGGCGGCGCGGAGACCTACGCGCGGCGGCTGATCCCGGCGCTCGCCGCCGCGCGGCCCGGCATGCGGCTCACGCTCTTCAGCTCGCGCGAGGGCACGCCCTCGCTGCTTTCCGAGCCGTGGGCGGGCGAGGTCGAGATCCGCGGCCTACCGGTCACCGGCCGCAGCCGCACCAGGCGCGTGCTCGGCGAGCAGACCGTGCTCCCCCGCGCGGTCCGGCGCTCGCGGGCCGAGCTGCTCCACAACCTCTTCACCACAGCCCCCGCGCTGCCCGGCGCGCTGCAGGTGACCACGATCCACGACCTGATCTACCGGCGCTTCCCGGAGACCCATCACGGGGTGCTGTCGCATGGCCTGGCGCTGCTCGTCGAGGTCTCAGCCCGGCGGTCGACGCGCGTGCTCACGCCCTCGCTCGCGACCAAGAACGACGTCGTCGAGTCGCTGAGGGTGCCCGCCGGGCGCGTGGACGTGGCGCACCACGGGCCCGGCATGCCGGCCGAGGCCCAGCCGCTGGCGGAAGCGGAGCTCCGGCGCTCGCTCGACCTCGGCGAGGAGCCGATCGTCCTGACGGTGTCCGCGAAGCGCCGCCACAAGAACCTCGCGCGGCTGATCGAGGCTATGGGCGGCGTGGAACGGCCGGCCGTCCTCGCGATCCCCGGCTATCCGACAGACCACGAGCTCGAGCTTCTGCGGCGAGCCGAGGAGGTCGGCGCCGCGGAGCGGGTGAGGATGCTCGGCTGGGTGGACGACCGCACGCTCGACGGGCTCTACCGGGCCGCCGCCTGCTTCGTCTTCCCCTCGCTCGCGGAGGGCTTCGGCCTGCCGGTGCTCGAGGCGATGCTGCGCGGAGCTCCGGTCACCTGCTCGAACACGACCTCGCTGCCCGAGGTTGCCGGCGACGCCGCGCTGTACTTCGACCCCGAAGACGTCGAAGCCATCGCTGCCGCGGTCGAGCAGCTGCTCGCCGACCCGGACCTGCGTGAGCGGCTGTCCGCGGCGGGACGCGAGCGGGCCGCCGGCTTCACCTGGGAGTCGGCGGCGGAGGCGACGCTCGAGAGCTACGACCGCGCGGTGAACGCGCGCTCGTAGGCCTCGAAGGTTTTGCGCGCCGCCTCGGGCCAGGTGAAGCGTGCCGCCCGCGGCGGCCCGGCCTGCGCCAGCGCGGCGCTCCCGAATGCGCTCGTGACCGCGCGAGCGGCGTCGCCCGGATCGCGCGGGTCGAAGTACTCGGCGGCATCGCCGCCGACCTCGCGCAGCACCGGGATGTCCGACGCCGCGACGGGCACGCCGCGCTGCATCGCCTCGACAAGCGGCAGCCCGAAGCCCTCGCCGAGCGTGGGAAACGCCATGCAGCCGGCCAGGCGCCAGAGAGCCTCGAGGTCGGCGTCCGGCACGTAGCCGGGAAAGCGCACGCGCTCGCTCACCCCGAGCTCCGCGGCGAGCCGGCGCAGCTCCGCGTCGTAGTCCTCCGGATGGCCGGCGAGGACGAGCAGCAAGTCCCGCGGCAGCTCGCGCAGCGCCCGCACGAGCACCTCCTGGTTCTTGCTCGGCCGCTTGGCGCCCACGCAGAGCACCACGCGGCCGCCGCCGAGCTCGTAGCGCTCCCGGGTCTCCGCCTCCGGCGCGGGCTCGCCGTCGGGCAGCCTTCCGGCGCCGTGCGGGGCGATCGTGAAGGAGGCGGGGTCGAGTCCGAGCGTCTCGCAAATCTCGTCGCGCGCTGCCCGAGTTGCCGTTACGAGCGCGTCGGCACGGCGGCCCGAGCGCAGCGTGAGCTGCCGGTAGCCCAGGCTGGTGGACCAGCGGAAGGTGTCGAGCTTGAAGAAGTTCACGTCGTGCAGGGTCAGCACCGAGCTCACGCCGTCGGTGTAGAGCGGCGCCACGTTGGCGAGGCTGTGGACGATCTCGTAGCCACGCCGGCGCGCCAGGCGCGGGAGCAGCACCTGCTCCGCGAAGAGGCGGCGCGGCCGCTGGCCCTCGTCCGCCGGCAGCTCGTGGATCTCCGCGATATGGCCCCAGCCGGCCTCGCGAAGCGCCCGCGAGCCACGGCGGGTGGTCGCCACGCCCAGCCGCACGTCGGGAAACTCGGCCGCGATGGCGGGCACGAGCCCGCGCAGGTAGGTCTCCGGCCCACCCGAGCGCCCGGGGTCCAGGTACATCGCGTTGAAGCACACGCTCCGGGCCACGGCGGGATCGTAGGGGTGGGTAGCCTGCGCCCGCAGATGGCTGCGACGGCGGAGAGGCTCAATCTTGGCTGCGGGCACGACATCCGCGGCGGCTACGTCAACCTCGACTCGGCGCCCCTACCCGGCGTCGACGTCGTGCACGACCTGACGCGGCTGCCGCTCCCGTTCGAGGACGATCAGTTCGGCGAAATCGTGTGCCAGGACGTTCTCGAGCACCTCGACTACGTGCCCGTGCTGCGCGAGCTGCACCGGATCCTCAGGCCTGGCGGGCGGATTTGGATCAGGTCGCCGCACTTCAGCTCACGGGCGGTCTACCTCGATCCCACCCACCGCACGGCGTTCTCGGTCGAGACCCTCTCGTTCTTCGCCGGGCAGAGTCCCTACGGCGATCGCTCCTACTACTTCGACTTCCAGTTCAGCCGCGTGGAGTCCGCGCGGCTGACGTTCCACCGCTACCGCTGGCAGCCCTGGAACTACCTGGTCGAGGTGCTCGTGAACCTACGGCCGGGCATCCAGGCGTTCTATGAGGAGACGTTCCTCTCCCGCCTGTTCCCAGCGTCCAACGTCGAGGTCGTCCTGGTCAAGTAGCGCCCGCGGCCGGCTCGATCTCGTCTCAGGGGATGGACTACCGTGGTCGCCTCATGAGGCGGCTTCTCGAGCCCGTGCGGCGGGCGTTTTCGCGGCTGCGAGTGGCGCTGCCCCAGCCGCTGTCCCGGCTCGTTGGGATAGCGGCATACCTGCCGGTCTATCTCGCCTCCGCGCAGACGCGCCGGCACTTCCACGAGGAGGCGGCTATCGACGCCGCCGTCACGCGGGGTCGCCCGCTGCCGGCCGGCGGCGCCGGCCTGACCGAGCGCGTCGTCGAGGTGCCGTGGGTGCTCAGGCGCGTTGAGCCCGGCACGCCGCGGCTGCTCGACGTGGGCACCGCCTTCGCCCCCGCCGCCTACCAGCACCTGCTCGTGAGGCTCCCGGTGGGCGAGCTGACGGGCGTGGACCTCGTGCCGTTCGAGCTGCGGAACGTGCGCTCGACGGTCGCCGACATCCGCTCGCTGCCGTTCGAGGACGGCGCCTTCGACGCGACCGTCTGTATCTCGACCCTCGAGCACATCGGGCTCGACAACCGCATCTACTTCGACCAGTCGGGCCGTCGCATCGACGAGGACGGCGACGTCGCCGCCCTGCGCGAGCTGGGACGCGTGACGCGGCCGGGCGGGCGCCTGCTCGTAACCGTGCCGGGCGGGCGCGAGCACCGATTCGACTGGCACCGCCAGTACAGCCCCGCGAGCTTCGCGCGCGCAGCGGACGCTGCGAGCCTCTCGGTCGTGGAGGTCGAGTACTTCGCGCACGATCCGGCAACCGGCTGGCGCCCCGCCTCCGCGGGGGAGGTCGAGACGCGCAGCTACGGCGAGGGCTCGCCGGCAGCGGCCGCCCTCGTCTGCGCCTCGCTCACGCGCTGACTGCGGACTCGATCGCCGCGAGCGTCTGCTCGGCCGTGCGCCGCCAGCTGAACAGCGCCGCCCGCGCGGGCCCGCGGCGCGCGAGCTCCTCTCGCTGCGCCGGGTCGGCCAGGAGCTCGGCGAGGGCGTCGCGGATCCCGGCGGCGTCGCGGGGATCGACGTAGCGCACGGCGTCGCCGCCCACCTCGGGCAGGCTCGACGCGGCCGAGGTCAGAACGGCCGTGCCGCACTGCATAGCCTCGAGCACCGGCAGCCCGAAGCCCTCATGCAGCGACGGGTAACAGAAGAGCTCGGCGCCGCGGTAGAGCGCCGGGAGGTCGGCGTCCGGCACGTAGCCGAGCGGGCGCACGAAGTCGCGGTAGCGGGCGATAGCGTCGAAGGTCGCGTCGGTGCCCCATCCCGGCGTGCCGGCGAGGCAGAGCTCGAAGCGGTCGCGCAGCTCGCCGGGCAGCCCCGCGAAGGCCTCGATCAAGCGCGGCAGGTTCTTGCGGGGCTCGAGCGTTCCGGTGGCAAGCACGTATGGCCGCTCGATGCCGTGGCGAGCGAGCACCGCGGGGGGATCCGAGCCGTCGCGCGCGAAAGACTCGTCCGCGCCGAGCGGCGTCACGCGCGTCTTCGCGGCCGCGCGCGGGAAGCGCCGGACGAGCTCCTCGCGCGTGGCCTCCGAGATGGCGAGCAGCGCAGCCGCTCGGCGCACCGCCAGGCGGAGCGTCGCTCGCTCGGCGAGGCTGCCGCGCGGCGCGCCGAGGTCGGGGTGGAAGGGGACCATGTCGAACACGACCGCGAGCGACGGGACCCGCAGCAAAGCCGCCATCAGATAGGTGTTCGTGGCCAGGAAAACATCGCACTCCCGGCTCGCCGCCCACGCGGCTCGGAGCTGCCAGCGCGGCTCCCCGTCGCGCACGAGTCGCCAGCCGAAGCGCTCCGCGAGCTCGTCGCAGTCCCACGGCGCGCGGGCGTAGAGGCGGAACTCGTGTCGGGTGTCGAGCCGCGCGAGATGCCGGAGCAGCTCGCGCACGTAGCGGCCGCGGCCAGCCGGGACTTCGGCCGCAGCGCGAGCGTCGATGCCTATTGTCAGCGGCACGGGCTGCCACGATAAGCGGCCATGCCAGGTCCCGGGACACAGGCGCCAGGCGAGGACGCCCTGCGCTCCGGCGACACCGGCCTGAAGGTCGTGCGCGGAAGCGCCCTCCGCGGCGTGGGCTATCTGGCCGGGGTCCTGCTCGTGGCGGGCGCCTCGGTCATCCTCCTGCGCTACCTGGGCGTCGTCGATTTCGGCCGCTACGTGACGGTGATGTCCCTGATCGGAATCGTGAGCGGAGTGACGGACGCCGGGCTAACCGCGATCGGCGCGCGCGAGCTCGCGGTCGCCCCGCCCGGCGAGGAGCGCCTGCGGCTGCTCGCGAACCTCGTAACGCTGCGGCTCGTTCTCACGCCCTTGGGGGTGCTGCTCGCAGCCGCCTTCGCGCTCGTCGCGGGCTACGACAGCACGCTGGTCTACGGGACGCTGCTCGCCGGGGCGGGCCTGGTGCTCGTGAACACGCAGGCGACGCTGATGCTGCCGCTGTCAGTCGAGCTCAGGAACGTGCGCCTGACCGCTGCGGAGCTGCTCAAGCAGGCGGTCACGGTGGTCGGCATGGCGGCGCTCGTGATCGCCGGCGCGTCGCTACTGCCCTTCTTCACCCTCCAGATCGCGGTGGGCGCGATCGTGCTCGCCGCCTCGCCGCTGCTGATCGGCGGGCGCTGGTGGCTGCGGCCCGAGGCCAGCCGCCAGCGGCTGCGGCTGCTCGTGTTCGAGGCGCTGCCGATGGCGGCAGCGCTTGCCCTCAACGTCGTCTACTTCAGGACGCTCGTGATCATCGCCTCGCTCGTCGCTACGGCGATCGAGACCGGGTACGTCGCGACCTCGTTCCGGATCTTCGAGATCCTGCTCGGGATCCCAACGATCGTGATGGGCGTGGCGCTACCGGTGCTCTCGGCCGCGGCCCAGGACGACGAGCGCCGCCTCGGCTACGTGCTCCAGCGCATGACCGAGGTCGGCCTCGCGGCGTCCGCCCTGCTCGCCGTCGTGATCGCGATCGCGGCCGAGCCCGCCATCGAGCTGCTCGGCGGCGACCAGTACGCCGGCGCCGCGCCCGTGCTCCGGATACAGGCGTTCGCGCTCCTCGGCCTGTTCCTCGGACAGGCCTGGCAGCTCGGCCTGATCTCGATCCGCCGGCAGCGCTCAGTCGCCGTCGCGAACGCCGTCGCACTGGCCGCGGTGATCGCGCTCGGCCTGATCCTGATCCCGGCGCTGGGCGCCGAGGGCGCGGGCGTGGCCGCCGTGGCCGCGGAGACGCTGCTGGCGGCCGTCCTCTTCGCGATGCTGCGCCGCAACGGCGCCGCGCCCCGGCTCGGCTTTGTGTGGAAGGTGGTGCTCGCGTCGGGGCTCGCCGGTGCGGTCGCGGCCTTTCCCGGACTGCCGGCCGCGCTGGCGGCGGTCCTCGCCGGGGGCATCTTCCTGACGGTGGCGTGGGCAACGCGGCTGATCCCGCCGGAGGTGCGCGACGCGCTCACCCCGCGGGCGTCCGCGCGCCGCGCCTGACCGTCGAAACATTCCCGCCCCGGTGGGGTTGAAAGGGCCGACGCAAGCGATGGCCCAGAACGCGAAAGGGCCGCCCGAAGCGGCTAGACTTGCCGGCCGGACGGATGCAGGGGCCTATCCCGGACGGCGCACGGACGCCTGTTCCTGACGGAAGACCCGACCGCCGACCTCATGCCCGAGCAGCACACACAACCGATCGCGAGAGCGGTGCCCGGCGGCGCGGCCCTGCCGCGCCCGGAGGACGTGCGGACGCGCGACATCCTCGGCATCCCGATCGCGATGACCGACTACGCGCAGGCGATGGACGTGATGGACGGCATGATCGCCCGCCGCGAGCCCGGCTACGTCTGCGCGGTCGCGGTCCACGCCGTGATGGTCAGCCAGTCCGACCCGGAGATGCACGCGGCGGTTACCGGCTCGACCCTGACGGTGCCTGACGGGATGCCGCTCGTCTGGGCCGCGAACCTGCTCGGCGAACAGCTGCACAACCGGGTCTACGGCCCCGAGCTGATGCAGCGCTACAGCGCTCGCTGCGCCGAGCGCGGCCACCGCGTCTGGCTCTACGGCGGCCGAGACCAGGGCTCGCTGATGCAGCTTGCGCTGAATCTCCGCCGCCGCCACCGGGGGATCGAGATCGTGGGCGGCTACTCGCCGCCCTTCCGCTCGCTCGACGGTGAGGAGGAGCGGGCGGTGATCGAGCACATCAACGCCGCAAAGCCCGACGTGCTGTGGGTGGGGATCGGCGTGCCGAAGCAGGAGAAGTGGATGGCGCGCATGCGCGAGCACCTCGACGTGCCGGTGATGGCGGCCGTCGGCGCGGCGTTCGACTTCCACGCGGAGCGGATCTCGCAGGCGCCCGGCTGGATGCAGGACCGAGGCCTCGAGTGGACCTACCGCATCGCGCAGGAGCCGAAGCGCCTGCTGCCGCGCTACCTGTACTACAACCCGCTCTTCCTCGCCGCCTTCGCCCGGCAGCTCGTGCGCGAGCGACTGCGGCGGGCCTAGAACCTAAGCTTCCGGCATGGCTGAGAGCGTCGCGGTCGTCGGGCTTGGCCGGATCGGCCTCCCGCTCGCGCTGTCGTTCGCCGATCGCGGGCTGCGCGTCGTGGGCGTCGACAGGCAGGACCGCGTGCTCGAGTCGATCCGCTCCGGCACCATGCCGTTCGAGGAGACCGGCACCCAGGAGCTGCTCGAGCGGGTATTGCCCAGCGGCAACCTCGAGCTGACGCAGCGGCTCCAGGACGCGGTGGATGTGCAGCACATCGTGCTCACGATCGGCACGCCGGCGTTCTCCCACATCGAGATCGACATCTCCGATATCCGCAGCGCGGTCGACGACCTTCTGCCGCTGCTGCACGAGGGCCAGACGCTGATCCTGCGCTCGACCGTCGCGCCGGGCACCACCGACTGGGTGGCCGGCTACATCGAGCAGCGCCGCGGCTTCATGGCGGGCGAGGACGTGTTCGTCGCGCACGTGCCGGAGCGCATCGCGGTCAACAACTTCCTCGAGGAGATCCGCACCCTGCCGACGATCGTGGGCGGCGTCGGCACAGGCTCGGGCGCACGCGCCGGCGAGCTGTTCGAGGTCTTCGGCGCCGAGATCGTGCAGACGACTCCGGTACAGGCCGAGCTGGCGAAGATCTGGACCAACATCCTCCGCTACACGAACTTCGCGCTGCCGAACCTGCTGATGATGAACTGCGAGCAGTACGGCGCGAACGTCTTCGAGGTCATCGACCTGATCAACCGCGACTACCCGCGTGGCGGCATCGCGGCGCCTGGTCTCACCGCCGGCACCTGCCTCAGGAAGGACTTCGCATTCTCGGAGGAGCGCTCGAGCGCCCCGGGAATGCTGCTCGCGGTCTCCCGCGTGCACGAGAGCGTGCCGCTGTTCCTCGTCCAGGGCCTCAAGCGAAGGCTGGGCGACTCGCTACGCGACCGCAAGGTGGCCGTGCTCGGGCTCACCTTCAAGCGCGACTCCGACGACGTGCGCGACTCG
>JBKPHS010000148.1:0-41888 GCA_046729975.1 Actinomycetota bacterium | reverse complement strand
GGCATCGACGCCAGGAAGCGGCGATGGCGGCTCTGCGGTGACAGCTGCTCGAGAAAGGCTCGTACGCGCGGCGCGTCGGTGGGCCGCACTAGCCGCAGGCGCACCTGCAGACCGTCGCCGAGCTCATGCACGGCGGCGAGCATGGCGCCGGGATTCGTGAGCGATCGCTTCTGGGCCATGCACCCAGGGTGGCAGGTCCCCCCGGGTTGAGGCCAATGACGCTAAGTTTCGCGCAATTTCTGCTGCAAATCGCTAGAAATCCTGCTAGCAGGAACTCAACAGCGTGCGCCGTCCTGCCCTGTGCCCGCTATAGGTGCCCTAGGCAGGACAAGGCCCGAAACCCGGCGCTGGCGACGCTCCCTCAGTTGAGCGAAGCGTCGGGGGGCATCGTCGCGAGCACGGCGTAATCGCCGCCCTTACGCGCGAGCGCGAGCGCCCAGAGGTCGCCCTCCTCGAACGGGTCCTCCGCCGAGGCGGGCTCCAGGATCCAGGCGTCCTCCTCGATCTCGCCCTCGAGCTGTCCCGGCGCCCAACCCGCATAGCCGGCGTACACGCGCATCCGCCGCACCGGAGCATCGGACCGCTCGGGATCGAGCGTGCCGACGCTGCCGAGGACCGGGGTGCCGGCGTCCGCGGGATCCTCGAAGTCTGCCAGCGCGACGACCGCCTCGGTCGCCACCGGCCCACCGATGAAGACCGGCTCGTCGGAGCCCGCCGTGTCGGCGAGGTCCGGCACGGCCTCGGCCACGGTCGTCTCGGACGGCCTGTTGAGCACTACGCCCATCGCGCCCTCGGCCTCCCGGTGCTCCACCACGAGCACGACCGTGCGGCGGAACCAGTCGGTCAGCGCCGGCGACGCGATCAGCAGCTGCGCGCGCAGGGAGTCGGGCATGTCATCGCCCACGCAGGCGCCGGATCTCGTCGAGGCGCTCGCGCAGGCCGGCCTCCTCGCCGTGCTCCGTGAGCTCCACGAAGCGCTCGCCGACGGCGTCGTCCGGCATCAGCTCCTGCGGCGAAACTCCCTCGGAGCGGGCGTGCGGATAGTCGTATCCCTCACCGCGCCCGAGGGCCTTCGCGCCGGGATAGGCGGCGCTCTTGAGGTAGGGGGGCGGCTCGGGCGCGCCGTGCTCGGAGACCCAGCGCGTCGCGGCGCCGAGCGCTCGCTTGGCCGCGTCCGACTTGGGCGCAAGCGACAGGTAGATCGCGGCCTGCACCAGGTTGAACGCGCATTCGGGGAGGCCGACGTGCTCGACCGCGTGCGCGGCGGCCACCGCGACCTCGAGGGCCCGCGGGTCTGCGTTGCCGACGTCCTCGCTCGCCAGCACGATCATCCGGCGCGCGATGAAGCGCGGGTCTTCACCGCCCTCGAGCATCTCGACCAGGTAGAGCACCGACGCGTCGGGGTCGGACCCGCGGGTGGCCTTGATCCAGGCCGAGATCGTGTCGTAGTGGCGGTCGCCGCCCTTGTCGTAGAGCACTGCCTTGCGCTGGAGCGCGTCCTCGGCGTGACGCAGCGTGACCGTGTCGCCGCCCGCGGTCTCGCACGCGAGCTCGAGCGCCGCGAGGGCGGTGCGGGCGTCGCCGCCCGAGCGGGCGGCCAGGAACTCGAGCGCCTCCTCCTCGACGGGCGGCGGCGAGAGGATGCCCCGCTCGTCGCCCAGCGAGCGCCGCAGCAGAGCGAGCACGTGGGACTGCTCGAGCGCGCGGAGCTCGTAGACCCGGCAGCGCGAGAGCAGAGCGGAGTTGACCTCGAAGTACGGGTTCTCCGTCGTCGCGCCCACCAGCACGATGAGGCCCTCCTCCACGGCCGGGAGCAGCGCGTCCTGCTGGGCCTTGTTGAAGCGGTGGATCTCGTCGAGGAAGAAGATCGTCCCCTCGCCGCTCGTGCGGCGGCGGTGATCGGCGCGCTCGATCACGTCGCGGACCTCCTGGCGGCCGGCGTTCACGGCCGAGGCCTCCTCGAAGCCCGCGCGAGAGCTCGTGGCGAGCAGCCGCGCGAGCGTTGTCTTGCCGCTCCCTGGAGGCCCGTAGAGGATCATCGACTGCGGTCGCCCCTCCTCGATGGCCGTGCGCAGCGCGGATCCCTCGCCCAGCAGGTGCTCCTGACCGACGAATCCGGCGAGCGTGACCGGGCGCATGCGAACGGCGAGCGGCTGGTCCTCGGGCGGGACGGATGTTCGGGCGCGCGGGGCGTCGCCGGTCTCGAAGAGCTGCTCCACGGCTCGATTGTGGCAGCGGCCGAGGCGGCCGACCGACTGCAGGCCGACCATATACTCGCTCGCATGGTCGATGCCGCGGATCTCGAGGCCCGAACGACCGATCTGCTCCAGCGGCTGATCCGAATCGACACGGTGAACCCTCCCGGCAACGAGCGAGCGGCGCAGGAGCTGCTGAAGGAGCTCCTCGAGGGCGCCGGGTTCGAGGTGGAGCTGCTCGCGGCGGTCCCCGAGCGGCCGAACCTCGTTGCGCGCCTGCGCGGCGCCTCGGACGGACCGAGCCTCTGCTACCTGGGCCACGTGGACACCGTGCTTGCGGATCCGGGCGATTGGAGCGTCGGGCCCTGGTCCGGCGAGCTGCGCGACGGCTGCGTTTGGGGCCGCGGCGCGCTCGACATGAAGAGCCAGGTGGCAGCCGAGGCGGCGGCCGCTGTGGCGCTCGCGGGTGAGGGCTGGCGACCCGCTGCGGGCGAGCTGAAGCTGGTCTTCACAGCCGACGAGGAGGCCGGCGGCCTGCTCGGCGCCAACTGGCTGTGCGAGCAGCACCCGGACAAGGTGCGCTGCGACATGGTCGTGAACGAGGGAGCCGGCGAGGTGTTCGAGTTCGACGGCCGCCGCTACTACGGGGTCTGCGTAGCCGAGAAGGGCGTCTTCCGCTTCACGGTCTCGACGGAGGGGCGCGCCGGCCACGCGTCGATCCCGCGCATCGGCGACAACGCGCTGCTGAAGCTCGCCCCGATCATCGAGGCCTTCTCCGACGGCCATCCGAGCGTCGAGGCCTCGCCGGAGCCGGTGGCGCTGCTCCGCGCCCTCGGGGTCGGCGGCAACGGCGACCTCGCTGCCGCGCTCGCCCAGGTCGAGGAGCGCGACCCCCGCCTGGCGGTCTTGATCGAGCCACTGCTGGGAGTGACATTCACGCCCACGGTCGTTCACGCCTCGAGCAAGGTCAACGTGATCCCGGGTCACGCCGAGCTGAAGGTCGACTGCCGCGTCCCGCCCGACCTCGGCGAGGAGCACGCGCGGGCACGGATCGAGGAGCGGCTCGGGAGCGACGGCTACGAGCTGCGCTTCGACGAGCACGTCGTGGGCAACCGCTCGCCGATCGAGACCGAGCTGATGGGGCACATCCGGGACTTCATCGCGGGCGAGGACCCCGAGGCCGCCGTGGTGCCGACCGCCCTGCCCGGCTTCACCGACTCGCGCTGGTTCCGCGACGCCTTCCCGGAGTGCGTGGCCTACGGCTTCTTCCCACAGCGTGCCATGGACATGTTCGAGGCGTCGCCGCTGGTTCATGGCGCCGACGAGCGCATCCCGGTCTCAGACCTCGGCTTCGCGGCGCGTTTCTACGCGGAGCTCGCGCCGAAGGTGCTCGGATGAGCGAGCCGCGGGCGGACGAGAAGCTCCGCCTGGGCGGCATGGCGCTGCGCAACGGGCTGCTCGTGCACGGGCCGACCCACTGGGCCGCTGCGGTGCGCACTGAGGGCGGCGAGATCAAGGTCGCCTCCGGGCGCAAGCCCGACCTCGGTGGCCGCGCTGCGGAGCGCATCCCCGGCCTGCGGGGAGTGGCCAAGCTGGCGGAGGCCTTCGCCGTCGTGCCGCTCGTCAAGCGCGCGCTACCCGAGGCGCGCCTGCCGATGGAGGACCTGAAGGCGCTCGGTGCGATGGCCGGGGCGGCGATCGTCGGCCAGGGCGTGCGCAAGGCCGGGCCGCGGACCCTCGCTCGCGAGGCAGCCGTCGCCGCGGTGAGCCTCGCGCCCGCGCTGCTGGTGCTGCGCGGCGGCGAGCTTGCCTCCTACCACGGGGTCGAGCACAAGGCCATTGGCGCCTACGAGCGGGGCGCCGACGCGGCCGACGCGACCAAGGAGCACGAGCGCTGCGGCTCGAACCTCGTGGCGCCGCTGCTCGCCTCCACCGTGGCCGGCAACGTCGCGATCCGCCGCACCGGCCTGCGGGGACCGGCGGCCGAAGGCGTCGTGGCGCTCGGCAGCGTCGCGTTCGCGGTCGAGGTGTTCGCGTGGACCGAGCGGCATTCGGACAGCGCGCTCGCCCGCCTCCTGCGGCTACCAGGACACGAGATCCAGCGCGTGGTGGGGACCCGCGAGCCGACGCCCGAGCAACTCGAGGTCGGCCGGGCGGCGCTCGAGGAGATCCTGCGCGCGGAGGAAGCCGCCTGAGCAGCACGGCCGCCAGCCCCAGCCTCCACCTCCTTCCGAGCGACGAGGAGGTGATGCTGCGCGAGACCGTCGCCTCGATTTGCGGCGGTTTCGGCCCCGAGTACATGCGCGAGAAGTCGGCGGCCCGCGAGCCGCCGCGCGAGCTCTGGGATGCGCTCGCCTCGCGCGGCTACCTGGGCGTGAACCTTCCCGAGGAGTACGGCGGCGGTGGCCTCGGGATGGCCGCGCTGGCCGCTGTCGGAGAGGAGATCTCGGCCGCGGGCTGCTCGCTGCTCCTGATCGTCGTCTCGCCCGCGATCGTCGGCAGCATCCTCGTCCGCCACGGCAGCGACGAGCAGAAGGAGCGCTGGCTGCCGGGAATCGCCGCGGGAACGACCAGGGTCGCGTTCGCGATCACCGAGCCGGACGCGGGCTCGAACTCCCACAACATCTCGACGACCGCTCGCAGGGACGGCGACCGCTTCCTGCTGCACGGCACGAAGACCTACATCTCCGGCGTCGAGGACGCGCACGCGATCCTCGTGGTCGCCCGCCTGCGGATGGACGACGGCCAGCTCGGGCTGCCCGTGCTGGCGCTCGTCGACTCCGACGCGCCCGGCCTCGAGCGACAGCACATCCCGACCGCGCTCCGCGCCGCCGACAGGCAGTGGCAGCTCTTCCTCGACGACGTGCCCGTCGAGGCCGACCGGCTGGTCGGCGGCGAGACGGCGGGGCTCAAGGCCGCGTTCGACGGCCTCAACCCCGAGCGGATCATGGGCGCCGCGGTTGCAACCGGGGCAGGTCGCCGCGCGCTCGACCTCGCGGCGGCGTACGCCCGCGAGCGCATCGTCTGGAACGCGCCGATCGGCGCGCACCAGGGGATCTCCCACCCGCTGGCGCAGGCGAAGATCGAGCTCGAGCTGGCGCGCCTGATGACCCAGAAGGCGGCCGCTCTCTACGACGCCGGCGTGCCGGCCGGCGAGTCGAGCAACATGGCCAAGTACGCAGCGGCGGAGGCGGCCATCCGCTGCGTGGACCAGGCCATCCAGACCCACGGCGGCAACGGGTTCGCGCTCGAGTACGGGCTGACCGAGATGTACTGGGGGGTGCGGCTCGTGCGCACGGCGCCGGTCTCGCGCGAGATGATCCTGAACTACGTGGCCGAGCACTCGCTGGGGCTGCCCCGCTCGTACTGACCGCCTCCGGGAACGCGGGGGCGTCCGGCTGACCGCCTTCGCGAACGCGGAGGCGTCCGGACATACCATTTCCGCATGGCGGCCCCGGCGACCCGCGATCGCCTCGACCCGAGCGTATTCCGCCTGCCCGTAGAGCGGATCCGGTCGGGCTACTACTCGGACGCCTACTTCAACTTCACCAAGGAGCTGCTCGAGGCCGAGGGCAAGCATCCCGAGGTGCTGATGCAGGTGTTCCAGAAGAAGCACTCGGTGTTCGGCGGTGTGGACGAAGCGATCGCGGTGCTGAAGCAATGCTCCGGGCGGGGCACCGCGGACGGCTGGGAGTCGGGGTGGGACAAGTTGAACGTGCGCGCGCTGCGCGAGGGCGACGAGATCGCGCCCTACGAGACCGTCATGACGATCGAGGGCGACTACTCCCTCTTCGCGCACCTCGAGACCGTCTACCTGGGCTGCATGGCGCGCCGGACGCTGGTGATGAGAAACGTGCACGAGGTGGTCGACGCGGCGGCCGGCAAGCCGATCCTGTTCTTCCCCGCCCGCCACGACCACTGGCTCGTGCAGACCGGGGACGGCTGGGCGGCGCACGTGGCCGGGGCGATCGGCGTCTCGACCGACGCCCAGGCGTCCTGGTGGGGCGGTCGCGGCGTCGGAACCGTCCCGCACGCGCTGATCGCCGCCTACGGCGGCAGCACCGTCGCGGCGGCGGAGGTGTTCGCCGCCCGCTTCGCCGGCGAGATGAACGTGACCGTGCTGGTCGACTTCGAGAATGACTCCGTGCGCACCGCGCTCGAGGTGGCCGACGCCCTCGGCGACAGGCTGTGGGGAGTGCGGCTCGACACCTCCGAGTCGCTGGTGGACCGGTCGCTCTGGCCCGACATGGGCGAGTTCCGCCCGACCGGCGTCAGCCCCGAGCTGGTGCGCCGCGTTCGCGAGGCGCTAGACGCTGCCGGCCACGAGCGGGTGAAGATCGTCGTCTCGGGCGGCTTCGACGCCGAGCGGATCCGCGAGTTCGAGCGCATCGGCGTGCCCGTCGACTCCTATGGCGTCGGCTCGTCGCTCCTGCGCGGCCAGAACGACTTCACCGCGGACGTCGTGATGGTCGAAGGGCGGCCCTGCGCGAAGGTCGGCAGGCGCCACCGGCCGAACCCCCGGCTGGAGGAAGTCCGTTAATGCTCCATCGCGGGGCCGCCGATTAGTTCAGCAGTGGGAGCCCCCATCCTGGCATTGATCGATACGACAGCCTTCGAGGACTGGGCGATCACCTGGTTGCCGATCGTCTTCATGGGGCTGATCGTCGTCCTGATCGCGTGGACGCTGCGGTACATGCCGCGCACCAAGCCGCAGGAGATCAAGCCCGATTCGGTCTCCTCGGTGCGCTGGCAGGACGTCGCCGGCGTCGACGAGGCGAAGGACGAGCTGCGCGAGGTCGTCGAGTTCCTGCGCGACCCGAAGCGCTTTCGCAGGCTGGGTGCGCAGGTCCCGAAGGGCATCCTGCTTCACGGTCCGCCCGGCACCGGGAAGACGCTGCTCGCGAAGGCCGTGGCGCGCGAGTCGAACGCCAAGTTCCTGGCCCAGTCGGCGTCCTCGTTCGTGGAGATGTTCGCCGGCCTCGGCGCCGCGCGCATCCGGCGGCTGTTCCGGGAGGCCCGCCGCAACGCCCCCGCCATCATCTTCATCGACGAGCTCGACGCCGTGGGGGCCACCCGCGGCAAGGACATCTCGGGCGAGAAGGACCAGACGCTGAACCAGTTGCTCGTCGAGATGGATGGCTTCGCCGGCAGCGACCAGCTCGTCGTGATCGCCGCCTCCAACCTGCTCGACAAGCTCGACCCGGCGCTGCTTCGCCCGGGCCGCTTCGACCGCCAGATCTTCGTCTCGCCGCCCGACCTGCCCGGCCGCAAGGCCATCCTCGCGGTACACGCGCGCAACAAGCCGCTGAAGGACGTGGACCTGGAGGTCATCGCGCGCCAGACGAGCGGCCTGACCGGCGCCGACCTCGCGAACATCTGCAACGAGGCGGCGATCTTCGCCGGCCGCCAGCACCGCGAGTTCATAGTCCAGCAGGACTTCCAGGGGGCGATCGAGCGCGTCGTGGCCGGCATGGAGTCGCGCCGCGTGATGAACGACCACGAGAAGCGGGTCGTCGCCTACCACGAGGCGGGCCACGCGCTATGCGCGGAGCTCCTGCCCTCCGTCGAGAAGGTGCACAAGATCTCGATCGTCCCGCGCGGCAAGGCGCTCGGCTACGTGCTGAACCTGCCGGAGGAGGACCGCTACCTGAAGTCCAAGGACGAGCTGATGGACCACCTCGTGGTGGCGCTGGGAGGCCGCGTGGCCGAGCACGTGGTGTTCGGCAAGATCACCACGGGCGCCTCGAGCGATCTCAAGAAGGTCTACGAGATCAGCCGCGCGATGGTGACCGAGTACGGCATGGGCACGGACGTGAAGTCACGGCGAATGCCCGTCGACGACTACTCGCTCTCGGACGCCACGCGGCGCGTCGTGGACGAGGAGCAGGCGCACATCACCGAGGCCGCGTACAGGCAGTCGCTCGCCCTCGTGGTGGAGAACCGGCCCCTGCTCGAGGTGTTCGCCGAACGCCTGCTCGAGCGCGAGGTGCTCGAGCGGGGGGACATCGACGACATCATCGCGACCCACCGGCCCGCGCGCGTCGCGCACCTGCCCGCGGGCCAGCCGCAGGTAGCCGCCAGCGAGCGTCTCGACCCCGAGAGCGGCAAGTAGACTCCGCGCCCGTGCTCGGGCGCATCGACCACATCGGCGTGGCTGTGGATGACCTCGAAGAGGCCATCTCGCTCTACGGCGACCGCCTCGAGATGCGCGAGCAGCACCGCGAGACCGTCGAGCAGTTCGACGTCGAGGCGGTGCTGCTCGAGATCGGCGAAGGTCACGTGGAGCTGCTGCGCCCGCTGTCGCCCGACGGGGCGGTGGGGCGCTTCCTCGCCAAGCACGGGCCGGGGCTCCATCACGTCGCCTACCAGACCCCGGACATCGAGTCGGCGCTCGCGTCGGCGCGGGCCGCGGGGCTCGAGCTGATCGACGAGGAGCCGCGCGTCGGGATCCGCGGCAGCCGTGTGGCCTTCCTGCACCCGCGATCCACGGGCGGCGTGCTGACCGAGCTCGTGGAGCCCGTCCGCTGATGGCGGACCGGCGGCGGGTGGACATCGGCTTCGCCGGCGGACAGGTCCTCTCGGTGCGGATCGAGAAGGACGCCCACGACGAGCTGCGCAAGGCGCTCGGCGGCGAGGGCTGGCACCGGCTCCAGACGGAGGACTCGGAGGTCGAGCTCGATCTCCGGCAGGTCGTCTACGTGCGGCTCGACACCGAGCAGCACCGCGTCGGCTTCTAGTCGCCCTGCGGGCGGCGCTGGGCTGGCGCAATGAGAATCGGGATCGTCGGGCTGCCGAACGCCGGCAAGTCGTCGCTCTTCACCGCGCTGACGGGAGCGGTAGCCGAGGCGGCGAACTATCCCTTCACGACGGTGGAGCCGAACGTGGCGGTCGTGCCCGTGCCGGACGAGCGGCTCGAGCGCGTGGCGGAGACGGTGGGCGCGTCGCCCTTGATCCACGAGACGATCGCCTTCCACGACATCGCGGGACTGGCGCGCGGCGCGCACGCAGGCGAGGGGCTCGGCAACCGCTTCCTCGCGAACATCCGGGAGACCGACGCGATCGTGCACGTGGTCCGCACTCATGAGGACCCGCAGGTGGTCCATCCCGAGGGGAGGGTCGATCCCGGCGCCGACATCGAGACGGTCGAGACGGAGCTGATCTACGCTGATCTCGAGCAGGCCGAGCGGCGGCTCGAGCACGTGGCGCGGCAGGCGAAGTCGCGCGAGAAGGCCGCGGTCGCGGAGGAGGCCTGGCTTCGACAGCTGATCGAGGCTCTCCGGCAGGGGCGCCCGGCGCGGACCGTTCCTCCGCCGGCGGACGCGCCGGACGCAATGCGGATGCTTCAGCCGCTGACGGCGAAGCCGGTGCTGTACGTGGCGAACGTCGGCGAGGACGAGGAATCGGAGCCGCCGCCGGTCGTCGCCCAGAAGGCCGAGGCGGAATGCGCGAAGGCGGTGGCCGTGAGCGCCCGGCTCGAGGCGGAGCTGTCGGACCTCGAGCCCTCCGAGGCGGAGGCCATGCGCGAGGAGCTCGGCGCGCCCGAGACGGGCCTGGCGCGCGTGATCCGCGGCGCCTTCGAGCTGCTCGACCTGATCTCCTTCTTCACCGCGCACGAGGGCAGCGAGGCACGGGCGCATGCGGTCCCACGGGGAACCACGGCATGGCGGGCGGCGGGCGAGGTGCACAGCGACATGCAGCGCGGGTTCGTGCGCGCGGAGGTGGTCGCCTGGGACGCGCTCGTCGACGCCGGCGGCTACGCCGGGGCCCGCGACCGCGGGCTGCTTCGCGCCGAGGGCCGCGAGTATGTCCTCGCCGACGGTGACGTGGTCACCTTCAGGTTCACGTCCTGAATCAGCGGCCAGCCCGCGAGAGGCGCCGCATCGCGACGGCGACGAGGGCGGCCAGCAGCCCGGCGAGAGCAAGCAACCCCGGCCAGGTGTCGTCCCAGGTCACGCCGCCGACGAAGCCCTGGCGCACCGCCTCGAGCACCTTCGTCACGGGGTTGTACTTCGCCACCTCCTGCAGCCATCCGGTCAGGAGCTCCTGCGGCGCGTAGGAGGTCGTGAACAGGACGAGCAGGAACATCCCGGCCTGCATCAGCGGCGCGGCCGACTGCGTCCTGAAGAAGAGCGCGAGCGACACGCCCCATGAGGCCGCCGCGGCGGCGAACGTGGCGGCGATCACCACAGCGAGTGCCAGGCCGCCGACGCCGGGGAAGTGGACGCCGAGCGCGAAGCCGACGACCAGCGCCAGGCTGATCGGCAGCAGCACGCGGACGCTCGCGGAGATCACCGTGCCGGCGAGGAGGACCCCCCGCGGCGCCGGCGAGGCCAGCAGCCGGTCGAACCAGCCCTGCTCGATGTCGCGCGCGAGGTTGACGCCGGTGGCCGCACCCGTGAATGCGGCCGCCTGCAGCATGCTCACGGGCAGCAGGAAGCTCATATAGCTGTCGGTCGTGAAGCCGGGGAGCCTCGTCAGGGCGCCGAAGACGCTCGTCAGGCCAAGCAGGAAGATCGTCGGCGCGAGGATGCCCGGGATCGCGGCGCCGGGCACCCTCACGATCTCGTTGAGGCTGCGGCGCACGAGCGCGGAGGTCATGGCCAGCGAACGCGTCATCCCGCTCGCAGCCTGTACCGGAGCGCCGCGGCGCTGAGGGCGGCTCCGATGGCGCCGAAGACCGCCACGCCCAGGAGACCCTTGGCCAGGGCATCGAGGGAGATCCCGGAGATGATCGGGTCCCTGATCGCCTCGGCGATGAAGCTCATCGGGTTCCAGTCCGCGAGCGACTGCGCGGGCTCGAGCAGCAGGTTGCGCGGGAAGAACGCCGACGAGAGGAACAGGATCACGAACACGAGCGGGAAGACCCCCTGCGTCGTGCTCGCCCGGCCCGACCGCAACGCCAGCGCAGCGCCGAGGGAGCCGAAGGCCAGCGCCGCGAGCGACGTCATCGCAAGCACGACCAGGGCGCCGGGCACGCCACCCTCGACCCGCGCGCCGAAGATCAGGCCGCCGACCAGGAACCAGACTGCTACGAACGCCCCCATCACGGACGTTGCCGCGAGACGGCCGGCGACCATCGCGTAACGCGGGATCGGCGCCGAGACGAGCCGGTCGACAAAGCCCATCTCGATGTCGAGCGCGAGCGCGATGCCGCCGCTCACCCCCGCGAGCATCGTTGCCTGGAGCATGGCGCCGGCCAGCTCGAAGTCGAGGAAGCCGTTTACGCGCGGGAAGCCTGGAATGTCGATGGCGCTGCCTGCCCCGCCCGTGTTCACGGCCAGGAACAGGCTTGGGAAGACGAGAATCGGCGCGAGGAACTGCGGGCGCCGGAACGTCTGCTTGATGGAGCGGCGTCCCAACGCGGCGATCACGCGCACGTCCTGCCTCAAGCGGCGCCCTCGCCTTCCTCTTCACGCTCGAGGTGCTTGCCGGTCTTTGCCACGAAGACGTCGTCGAGGGTCGGCTGGTGCAGGTCGAGCGACTCGACCGCCAGACCCGCCTCGTCGAGGGCCCGCACGATCGGCGCCACTCCGCTCGCTCCCGCCGCGACCGCGACCGCCACCGTCCCGTCGCCCCCTGGAAGGACCTCCCCGAAGCGGGACAGCACCTCGTCCGCGCGGGCACGGCCGTCGCCGGCCAGGCAGAGCTCGAGCCGCGGCCGGCCGACCTGCGCTTTGAGCTCGGCTGGGGTGCCCTCTGCCGCCATCCGGCCGTCGTCGATGATCCCCACTCGGTCCGCGAGCTGGTCCGCCTCCTCGAGGTACTGCGTCGTCAGGAAGACCGTCGTCCCCTCGTCGTTGAGGTGGCGGACCTCGGTCCAGATGTCGCGCCGGCTGACCGGGTCGAGACCCGTCGTCGGCTCGTCGAGGAAGAGGACGGCCGGCTCGTGGACGAGCGCCATCGCCAGGTCGAGCCGGCGCCGCATGCCGCCGGAGTACGTCCCGACGCGGCGATCCGCCGCCCCGGCGATGCCGACGCGCTCGAGCAGCGCGTCGCCGCGGCGGCGTCCCTCGGACGTGTCCAGGCCGTGGAGAGTCGCTTGAAGGCCGATCAGCTCGCGGCCGGTCATCAGCGGGTCGAGCGCGGCCTCCTGGAGCGCCACGCCGATCGCGCTCCGCACCTCCGCCGCGTCGGTCACCACGTCGTAGCCGTCCACCCGCGCCGTGCCGCTCGATGGGACGAGCAACGTCGTGAGCATGCGCACCATGGTCGTCTTCCCCGCCCCGTTCGGCCCGAGGAAGGCGTACATCTCACCGTCACCGATGGAGAGGTCCACGCCCGCGACGGCGACAATGCCGCCCTCGAAGCGCCGTACCAGGTCGCGAGTCTCGATGGCGGCCACGGCCGCCCATCCTAGAGCGGCTCTGGCCCTAGCCCGGCCTAGCCGACGCGTACGGGCGGCCCGCTGACCGCGCCCCCGCGCACGCGGTAGAGGCCCCGCGCGTGCACTTGCGCGCGATAGGCGCCCGTGCTCGAAACGCTGACCCGCCCCACCTCGCGCCAGTGCCCTCCGCGCGAGCGGTACTCGAGAGCGAGCCGCCCGCCACGCGGCCGCGGTGTGAACTCCCCGTACAGCAGCGCGCCGCGCGGGCGCGCGGCGATGCCGATCGCCAGCCCGCGGGACGAGCTCGCGCGAGCCGTCGAGCCGCTGCGCGAGGTGCGCACCGTCGTGAAGTAGGCCCACGTGTCGAAGAGGCCGAGCCGGGACCGCAGCGTGGCACCGTTGATGACGGATCTCCCGCGGCTGCCCCACACCTCGGCCTGCACGATGCGCGGAGACCTTCCGCGCCTGATGACCCTGATGCGCCGGAAGCGGCCCTTCACGAGCCCGCGCAGCTTCGCCTGGAGCTGGACCGAGCTGAAACTCAGACGCCAGCGATGGCGCGGAGAGACCTCGTCGTAGGGGTCGTCGACGCTGACGAGGTAGGGAACCGGCCTGGCGTTGTAGAAGACGTTCTCGATGTTCTCCGTGCGGCCGCCGGAGGTCGAGAAGAAGTATGTGACGGCGACCTTGCCGGAATGCCGCAGCACCTCCCCGGCCGTGGCCTGGACGGCCGCGTTGCTCGTGGCCTCCTCGCGGTCGACGCCGCGGTAGACCTGCGAGCGCGTATCCGGGTACTGGTCGAAGAGGGCGCCGCCCGCGTCGGTCGTGAGCGCGTAGCTGCGGGCCGCGACCGCCTGCGCCTTGAGCACCTCCGCGGGCCACGAGCCGGGCACCTCCTCCGGCACGACGCCCTGCACATAGTCGTCGAGCGAGACCGCGTTGACGGCGACCATGCCTCCGAAGGTCCCCGGCTGCAGCTCGAGCGAGCCCCGGTAGCGACCGTCCTTCAGGCCGTTGATCGCGGTGCCGAGCAGCTGGACGACGCCGCTCGAGCTCGTCACCTGAACCGGCGCCGCGAGGCGCTCAATGTGGTCGCCGCCGGCGTCGCGCAGCCTCACCCCGGAGAGCCCGTCGGCCGTGACCCTGTACATCCTGTTCGGATCGAGGCGGCGACCGGTGATGCCGGTTGCGCCGCGGAAAGAGATCGTGTCACGCCCGCTCTGCAGCAGCACGCGAATCGTGCGCGCATCGGCGCTCGAGAGCTGTGTGCCCGTGTAGTAGTGGGACAGGATCTCGCGGTAGCCCTTGCCCTTCTGAGCGAAGCCGAGGGCGCCGTACTGGCTCATGCCGATCCCGTGGCCGAAGCCGGCTCCGCGGACGACGTGGCGCGTGGCTGCCGCGGCGACGCTCGGCGCCAGCAGACAGAGGAGGGTTGTCAGCAGAAGGATTCTTCGCATCGGCGAGTCCGCCCTAAGGTAGCGACGCTTTCGGAACCCGCAATATGCCTCAGGGTCGCGCTCTACGCCTCGCTAGAGTCCGGACGGTGAGCGCTCGCAAAGCGTCCGACCTGTTCGTCGAGTGCCTCGAGGCCGAAGGCGTCAAGTACGTGTTCGGCATCCCCGGCGAGGAGACGCTCGACCTGAACGAGTCGCTCGCGGACTCCTCGATCGAGTTCGTGCCGGTCAGGCACGAGCAGGGCGGCGCCTACATGGCCGACGTCTACGGGCGGCTCACCGGGCGCGCCGGCGTCTGCCTCGGCACGCTCGGCCCGGGCGCCACCAACCTGGTGACCGCGGTGGCCGACGCCTTCCTCGACCGCGCACCGCTCGTCGCGCTGACGGGCCAGGGCGACCTCGAGCGCATGCACAAGGAGTCCCACCAGTACATCGATCTGATGCGCGTGATGCGCCCGATCACGAAGTGGAACGCCCGGGTCTCGGACGCCGCGATCATCCCGGAGGTAGTCCGCAAGGCCTTCAAGCTCGCGGAGTCGGAGAAGCCCGGAGCGACTCATATCGAGCTTCCCGAGGACGTCATGGGCGCCGACGTCGAGGGGGAGCCGCTGCCGCGGCGCAAACCCGTGCAGCCCGAGCCGTCGGCCCGCGAGCTGCTCAAGGCCGCCGACCTCGTCCGCGGAGCGCTCAACCCGGTCGCACTCGCCGGCAACGGCGTGGTGCGCGCGGGCGGCGCCCCGGCGCTGCGGGAGTTCGCGCGCGCGACCGGGATCCCCGTGGCCGAGACCTTCATGGGGAAGGGCCTGCTCGACCCGCACGATCCAATGGCGCTTGGCTCCGTGGGGCTTCAGTCCGGCGACTACAAGATGGCCGGCTTCGAGGACGCCGATGTCGTGCTGGCGATCGGCTACGACCTGGTGGAGCACTCGCCGGAGTACTGGAACCCGCGGCGCGACAAGAAGATCGTCTGCATCGACTCGCTCCCCGCGGAGATCGACGAGTACTTCGTCCCCGAGGTCGAGCTCATCGGCGACATCTACCACGTGCTCGCGCGGCTGGGAGAGGAGTGCCGGCACGTGCCGCACCAGGGTGGCTCACATCGCCTGCGGGAAGTCGTGCTGGGCCGCTTCGACCAGTCGAAGGACGACGACGACTGGCCGATGCAGCCTCCGCGCGTCCTCTACGAGATCCGCAGCGCGCTGGGTCGCGACGACATCCTGATCTCGGACGTCGGGCTCCACAAGCTCTGGATCGGACGCATGTTCCCGGCATACGAGCCCAACACGGTTCTGATCGCCAACGGGCTCGCGGGCATGGGATTCGCGCTGCCGGCGGCGATCGCGGCCAAGCTCGTGCACCCCGAGCGCAACGTGGTGACCGTGAACGGAGACGGCGGGTTCCTGATGAACGCACAGGAGCTCGAGACGGCGACTCGCCTGAAGACGCCGTTCGTCTCGATCGTCTGGGAGAACGGCCAGTACGGGTCGATCGTCTGGAAGCAGGACAAGAAGTTCGAGCGGCATTTCGGGACGGACTTCACGAACCCGGACTTCGTCAAGCTCGCGGAGTCGTTCGGCATGCCGGCCTGGCGCTGCCGGTCGGTCGACGACTTCCCGCTGCAGCTGAGGCAGGCGCTCGACCAGGACGTCCCCTCGCTGATCGTGCTGCCGATCGACTACTCGATCGATGTTGCAATCTCTGAGGAACTCGGTACGGAGACAGTGGCGACATGAGCACCATCACCAGCGAACAAGCGGTCGTCGACGGCGTCAGGAAACAGCTCTACATCGGCGGCGAGTGGCGCGACGGCGCCGAGGGCGGGAC
This sequence comes from Actinomycetota bacterium, assembly GCA_046729975.1. GTDB lineage: Bacteria > Actinomycetota > Thermoleophilia > Solirubrobacterales > Thermoleophilaceae > JBKPHS01. Next base: position 26,091 of record JBKPHS010000148.1, on the reverse strand, counting down.
CATCGCGGTGGACGATCCCGCCACGGGCGAGGTCATCGCCGAGGTCGCCGACGCGACCCCCGACGACGCCATGGCAGCACTCGACGCCGCCGTCGACGTGAAGGCGGAGTTCGCCGCGGTCCCGCCCGTGGAGCGGGGCGAGATCCTCCGCCGGGCGTTCGACAGGATCATCGAGCGCAAGGACGAGCTGGCGCTGCTGATGACGCTCGAGATGGGCAAGCCGGTGGCGGAGTCCGAAGCGGAGATCGTCTACGCGGCCGAGTTCTTCCGCTGGTTCTCCGGCGAGGCGATGCGCATCGAGGGCCAGTACAACGTCGCGGCCAACGGCAAGGGGCGGGTGCTGACGATGAAGCAGCCTGTCGGGCCCTCGATCCTGATCACGCCATGGAACTTCCCGCTCGCCATGGGCACGCGAAAGATCGGGCCGGCGATCGCCGCGGGCTGCACGATGGTGATGAAGCCGGCGAAGCAGACGCCGCTCTCGATGCTCGCTCTCGCGGAGATCCTCGAGGAGTCAGGGCTGCCGGGCGGCGTGCTGAACGTCGTCACGGCGTCGTCCTCCGGCTCGACGATGGAGCCGCTGATCAAGGACCCTCGCACGCGTAAGCTCTCCTTCACGGGGTCCACGGAGGTCGGGCGCACGCTGCTCGAGCAGGCCTCAGAGCAGATCCTCAAGGTCTCGATGGAGCTCGGCGGCAACGCGCCGTTCCTCGTGTTCGACGACGCGGACCTGGATGCAGCGGTCGAGGGCGCCATGCTCGCGAAGATGCGCAACATCGGCGAGGCCTGCACCGCGGCGAACCGCTTCCACGTGGCCGAGCCGGTGGCAGAGGAGTTCGCCGGGCGGCTCGCCGAGCGCATGGGCTCCCTCAAGGTCGGGCGGGGGACCGAGGAGGACGTCAAGGTCGGGCCCCTCATCGACGACAACCAGCGCAGCAAGGTTGCCGAGCTGGTGGACGACGCGCGCCAGAAGGGCGCTCACGTCGTGGTGGGCGGCGGTATCCCCGATGGGCGCGGCTACTTCTACGAGCCGACCGTCCTGAGCAACGTGCCGCGCAACGCCCGGCTGCTCAAGGAGGAGATCTTCGGGCCGGTGGCCCCTGTCGCCTCGTTCGACTCCGAGGAGGCGGCCATCGCCGCCGCCAACGACACTGAATACGGCCTCGTCGCCTACGTCTACACGAGCGACCTCAGGCGCGCCCTGCGCGTGATCGAGGGGCTCGAGACCGGCATGGTCGGCCTCAACCAGGGGATGGTCTCGAACGCAGGCGCGCCGTTCGGCGGCGTCAAGCAGTCGGGCATCGGCCGCGAGGGCGGCCACGAGGGCATCGAGGAGTTCCTCGAGATCAAGTACGTGGCCGTCAACCTCGACTCGCCGCCGGCGCCGGCCTGAGTCTCGGCCCGACTTGCCCGTGGCAAGCCGACGGGCTACGATCGCAGTGGGCTTGAGCCGCACCCCCGGTGGGCTCGAGTTGGTACCGGCTTCCAAGACGCACGCTGCTCATCGGGCGAGGGACGGACTGGTGGTCGCAGTCCCCGGTAGCACGTGAGTCTGTGGCCGTACTTCGCTTCCACGCCGACTGCCTGAACGGAACCGGCCGGCTCGCGACCGTGGGCGAGCTCGACTCGTCCACCGCGCCCGCATTCGAGGGCGAGCTGGCGCGCATCGAGGTCGACGAGCCGTCCGTGATCATCGTGGACCTCCGCCGTCTGAAGTTCATGGACTCGACCGGACTCAGCGCCCTTCTCGGCGCAGCTGCCCGGGCACGGACCTGCCGGCGCCGGCTCGTCCTCGCCATGAGGCCCGGGCCGGTGATGCGCCTCCTTGAGGTCACGGCGCTCGACCGGCGCTTCGAGATGTCGGCGACCCGGATGAGGCGCTCGCGCCGGGCGGCCGCAGCGGCCGCAGACCGGTTGTGACGGGCGATCCGTAGCGCTATTCTCGAATCACCTGATCGTGGTGCACGTCTGCCCCACCTGATGGTTGCTTGACCCGATAGGCGCGTCCGTCCGCCGGGGCGGAGGGTGCGTGGACTGGAGGTTGGTTGCGCCCGCCGCCCTCGGCATCAGCTGGGTCGTCCTCCCCGAAAAGAGGGGAAGGGTAGGGCGGTGGTTCTGCCTGAGCGGACCACGAGCTACGAGCTCTCCGCCGGGGAACCTGCGCCCACGGCCGCCCGGCTGGCGATCGACGGCCTCGCCCAGGAACTCGGCCTGTTTTACGACGACGTCCGCCTCCTCGCCAGCGAGCTCGTGACGAACAGCGTGCGCCATGCCGGACTCCATGCGGGCGACTCGATCCTCATGACGATCTGGATGACGCGCCTGGGAGTCCGGGTGGAGGTGAGCGACGACGGGCACGGCTTCGACTACCGGCCGCTGTCGGCGGCTCCAGCCGGGAACTCCGGCTGGGGGCTCTACCTCGTGAGCCAGCTGGCCGACCGCTGGGGCGTCGCGCCCGCCCGCGGGGGGTGCGTCTGGTTCGAGCTCGACTACGAGCAGGATCCGTCCCTTAGCCGCCCGGCCTGACGGCCTTGAGGCTCCCGCGCGCGTTGGTAGAGTCAAGCTTGGACTTGCCCGTTGGGTCTCCACGCAACTCTCCCCGTCGGGCGACGTAGCGAATGAGAGGGGCGGAGGGGAGGTTCGGCCATGGCGGACCAGGGTGAAACCCATGGGGAGATGCTGGCGAGCATCTCTAGAGGGCTGGTGCAGCTGCACCGCCAGTACTACGGCAAGGGCCCGACCAAGGCCAAGACGTACATGGTCGACGACACCATCATGTGCGTGCTCAGGGGAGGCTTCACGACTGCGGAGCGCACGCTGATCGACGACGGCAAGGCGGAGGCGGTCCACGACATCCGGCGGATCTTCCAGAAGACGATGCAGGGCCAGTTCACCGCGATCGTGGAGCAGGCCACCCGCAGGAAGGTGATCGCCTATATGAGCCAGGTGCACAGCGACCCCGACATGGCAGTCGAGCTGTTCATGCTCGAGCCCGCTCAGACGAGCGTCGTGGCAGAGCACGAGCTCGAGCTCGAGCTCGACGAACAGGCAGTAAGGGAATAGCGGGGCCGAGTCCACGCACTTGACCGGGACCTCTCGGAGCGTCTAGGGCCGCCTCGGCGGGGGCCTCCCGCCTGAGATCGACTAGGGGAGGATTCGAATGCTCAGGCTCTCTGACTCGCGCAACTTCTCGCGCACGCTGGCCGCGATCTGCCTGGTCGCGGGGCCGCTCTTCCTCGTTGCCGGCTCACTCGTCGAGCCCGATACCGACGACGAGCCGGCCGCGTACCTCGCCGATATCGCCGCCAACGACGGCGAGCACCTCGCAGCGGCCTTCCTGTTCCTGATCGGGGGGCTGGTGCTGCTCCCCGGCCTGCTGGGACTCGCGCACCTCCTCCGGGGACGGCGCGTCGGCCTTGGTCAGCTCGGCGCCTGGCTGCTCTTCATCGGGACGCTCGGCGCGATCATGTTCTTCCCTATCGGCGCGTTCGAGTACGAGCTGGTGCAGGACGGTGTCTCGGCACAGGACGTCGCATTCCAAGATCGGCTCGAGGACAGCGCCGCAGGCGCGGTCATCTTCTTGATGTTCGCGGTCGGCGTGATCTTCGGCAGCGTCATCACGGCCGTCGTCGCCTGGCGGCGGGCGCTTACCCCGATCTGGGCCGCGGTCCTGCTGGCGATAGCGCCGTTCGTCGGCTTCTTCGGCGAGTCGAAGGTCGTCGGCGCGATTGCGTTCGGTTTGCTGGCCGTAGGCCTCGGCATGCTCGGGCGCCGGATGCTCGCCATGTCTGACGACGAGTGGGCGCGCTGGGAGCTGCTGCCTGATCGGCAGCGGCGCCGCGACACGCCCGCGGCTGTCGGGCAGCCGGGCTAGCCGTGCGGCCGGGCCATCGACTCGAGATCTAGGGCGCGGTCCAGCGTATCGTCGTCGACGCCCTTCTCCCGGGCGACCTCGCGGATCGTCCGGTGTGAGGCGACCGCCTCGTTGACGATCTCGGTCGCGCGGTCGTACCCGATGTAGGGGTTCAGCGCGGTGGCGATGGCCGGCGTCGACTCGCCGTGGCGTCTCGTCATCTCCTCGTTCGCCTCGATGCCGGGGACGCACTTCTCCGCGAGCAGCGTCGAGGCGCTCGCGAGCAGGCCGATCGACTGGAGGACGTTGCGGGCGATCAGCGGCACCCGGACGTTCAGCTCGAACTGGCCCTGGCTGCCGGCGACCGTCACGGCCACGTCGTTCCCCATGACCTGCGCAGCCACCTGGAGCACCACCTCGGGGATCACCGGGTTCACCTTGCCCGGCATGATCGACGACCCCTTCTGAAGCTCGGGCAGCAGGATCTCGCCGAGCCCGGCCCGCGGCCCCGAGCCCATCAGGGCGAGGTCGTTCGCGATCTTCGTGAGCGAGACGGCGACGACCTTGAGCGCGCCCGAGAGCTCCACCAGCGCGTCGCGATTCGCCTGCGCCTCGAACGGGTCCGCCGGCGCCTCGGCGGGCACCCCGGTGGCCTCGCGGATCTTCGCCCGCACGCGAGCGGCGAACTCGGCGTGCGTGTTCAGGCCGGTGCCGGTCGCCGTGCCGCCGAGCGGGATCTGTGCCACTCGGGGCAGCGTGCCGGCGACGCGGTCGCGGCCGAGCCTGATCTGGGCCGCGTAGCCCGCGAACTCCTGCCCGAGCGTGACCGGAACGGCGTCCATCAGGTGGGTGCGCCCAGCCTTGACGACGTTCGCGAACTCGCTCGCTTTGGCCTCGAGCGCTCCAGCCAGGCGCTCGAGCGCAGGCAGCAGCCGGTCGGTCGTCTCGGCGACGGCGGCCAGGTGCACGGCGGAGGGGAAGACGTCGTTCGACGACTGCCCCATGTTCACGTCGTCGTTCGGGTGCGCCGGGTCGCCGGCGAGGGTCGCGATGACCTCGTTCGCGTTCATGTTCGACGAGGTCCCGGAGCCCGTCTGGAAGACGTCGATCGGGAACTGGTCGTCGTGCCGGCCGTGGGCGACCTCGTCCGCGCCCCGGGCAATGCGCTCCGCCAGGTCCGGATCGAGCAGCCCGAGCTCGGCGTTCGTGCGGGCGGCGGCGGCCTTGATTCGCCCGAGCCAGTGGATCACAGGGGCGGGGATCCGCTCCCCCGAGACGGGGAAGTTGTCGACGGCCTTGCGGGTCTCTGCACCCCACAGCTCCTCGGCCACTCGCCCTCCTTCGCGCTCGTGCACGGCCACGGCTCTCAGGCTATCTCAGCCCGACGCCCGGCCCGCGCGCTCGCCGCGGCGGAACGCCGCCCTGCGGGTGTTCACCAGCAGGAGCTCCTGACGGAGCCGATTGACGAGCTCGTCGTGGATGCCCTGCGTCCTCGCAGCCCCTCGTTCGGCGGCCCCGACCAGATAGCCGAGCTCGAGCGCCGCCCGTCCGTCCGGCGCCCGGCGCGCCTCCTGGGCCAGGTCCTCCGCCACGGAGACCAGCGTGAAGCCCATCGCCTGCACGTCCGCCGAGTCGCTCGCGTGGTCGACGCAGCCGGAGATCGCCGTCCCTTCGAGCGACACGCGGGCGGGCGCGGCGGCGAGGGCCGAACGGACCGCCCCTGGCCCCGTCTTGCACTCCGCCGGCAGGCTCGGCGCGTCCTCCTTGCCGCAGGCGGTGAGCGCCGCGGCGAGCAGCACGACTGCCGGCAGGAGCGGACGGTGCACCGCGGCGATCGTATCCGTCCAGGCGGGACGGCCCGACGGCAGGGCGCTGGAGCTTCGCGGTGAGGTTCGCGGTCGCGAACCGGGCAATTCCTGAGCCCCGGACCCGATTCGGGCGATCCGTGTTCTGATCGATCCCCAAGGGGAGATGGATATCCCCCCGACCCGACCACGGAAGCGTCACGAATGACTCTGGCCCACGCGGCCCGCGACCTCGAGCGAGGCGCGGGCAGAACACACAGGTTCCGGATCCGCTTTTGCTCGCGCTGCGGAACTCTCTTCTCGGGTCGCAACGCCCACCCGGACGTGCAGGGTCGCGAGCGCGTCTGCTCGGAGTGCGGGATGGGCATCCTGCTCGCGTGCCCCCGCGACGCGATGCTGACGCCGCAGAGCTCGTTCCTGATCGTCACGCGCGCTCTTCGCGTGAGCGCCGTCAGCGAGGCCGCTGAGGGGCTGCTCGCGCCCGAGAGCGAGATGCTCGGGACGAGCCTACTCCAGTGGATGTCGAGCCCCCTCGGCGCCGACGAGCTCGCCGCGAGCGTCGTGCGGGCGGCGCGCGGGACGCGTCAGCTGACGGTGCTCCCGGTGATCGTGGCGGATCAGCGCAAGCGAAGGGTCGGGCCGCTCGAGGCGCGCGTCGCGAGCTGCGGCCCGCCGCGGGGAGCGCTCGTCGCGATCGAGCGCGCATCCGAGCGGGACCTCTAGAGCGACCGTCAAGGTTGCCGCCCGGGCTGCCGATAGTTGCAGAGGAAACCGTGCAAGAACGTATGCACCGGTTGAAGAAGCCGGTCGAACCCGCGACAAAGCCCTGGAGGTTCCTCGCGGGAGGAACGCCGGAAACGACGATGAGCGGCATTCGAACCAACGCGGCAGCCGAGCTGCTCGGCGTGAGCCCCAACACCCTGCGGAGCTGGGAACGCCGCTTCGGCTACCCCCGCCCCCGGCGCACGGCCGGCGGCCACCGCCAGTACGACCTCGCCGAGCTCGAGGCGCTGCGGCGTGCGCTGCTCGAGACCCACAACATCTCCTCGGCCATCCAGGTCGCGCGCCAGCGCGGCGAGGGGCCGACCTCCGCCGCCCGGCTCGTGGAGGCATTCGATCGCTTCGACGAGCAGCTCGCCGATCGGGTCATGGAGGAGAGCCTCTCAGTGCGCTCCGTCGAGCGCAGCGTCGAGGACCTGCTGCTTCCCGCGATCGAGATCGCTCAGGGCCGCGAGGCGCGGGAGGCCGAGTACGAGCTCGCCTGCCGCTGGGCAACCGGCTGGATGCACGCCGCGCGCCGCGTCGTGCCCGCCGCCACGCGGCCGGAGGGCGTGCTCCTGTTCGACTCGAGCGCGATGCTCGACGCCGAGGCCCTCCAGGTCCAGGCGCTCGAGCTCGCGCTGCGGCGCGCCGGCTTCAGGGTGCTGCTGCTGTCGATCGGCCTTGCGCAGGAGCGCGTGGTTCGCGCCATGCGGGCGGTGGGTCCGGCCGCATTGGTCGTCTGCGGAACGAGCGCCACGCTCGACGTCGTGGGGCGCCTCGTGTACAGCGTGCGCCAGAGCGGTTCGCCGGCAAAGGTATTCGAGTACCGCGACGCGATGCCGGTGTCGGGCAACCACTCGATCCCCTCGCTCGGGGCGCGGCCCACCGAGGCCGTCGAGAACCTGAAAATCGTCATCGAGGGCGGCACGATCCACCCCGCGAGCGGCGCATCCGACCAGGCGATGGAGCCGGGGATGCGCATGACCGCCGAGGCCTGAAAGCCCGACGCGTCCGCGCCCGGACGTAGCATCGCCTCGCGATGCTCGAGGTCGAAGACGCGCTCGCTCACCGTGCTCTCGACGCGCTCGTGCGAGCCGAGTCGGCCGTCCGGCGCCGGCTCGCGGCCGAGCTCGAGCGCGAGGGCATCTCGGCGGCCGGATTCGCGATGCTGGTGGTGTTGACCACGGCGGGCGGCGAGCTCGAGTTGCGCACGCTGAGGCGCCGCCTCGGTCACAGCAAGGCCAACGCGACCGAGGTCAGCTCGACGCTGGAGGCGCGTGGACTGGTGAGCCGCGGCCGCCGCCCTCCGGACCGCCGCGCGGTGCTCGTGCGGATCACCGGCGCCGGTGCCGAGCTCGTGAGCGGCCTCTTCCCCGAGCACGCACAGCGTGTGAGCGGCGCCTTTTCCGCGCTCGCCGAGGAGGAGAAGCGCTCGCTGGCCGAGCTCTGCCGGAAGCTCGCGGCCTAGTCAGTCCCCAAGGCCCGCGGCGCGCAGCGCCTTCACCGCGTCGAACCAGCTGTCGAGTCGCACGCCGCGGCCGTCCCGCAACGTCCACACGTGGCCGAACTCGGACTCGAACGGCTCGCCGCCCCGGCGGCCGCGACCGACGATCCGGCCCGTCACGACGATCTGGCCCTCGCGCTCCTCGAAGCGCTCCGCGTCGTAGCGCCACTGCTCGAAGGTGTCCCGTGTCTCCTCGAGGAAGAGGCGCATCTCGTCGGCGCCCTTGATCGTCGTGGCGGAGAACAGGCGCGAGTCCTGGTGCCACTCGAAGTCCGGCGCGAGGAAGGCGAGCAGCTCCTCCATGCCTCGGTCGACCTCCTCGCTGTCAAGGCTCCCGTAGTCGCGACCGTACAGTCGACGCAGCCCCGCGACGTCGGACTCGCTCATGGGTCGAGCCTATGCCCCGCTCCTAGAATCCTCAAGCTCCCGCCATGTGCCCGTACGAGCCCGTCGATCCGCGCCAATCCTTCCCCGAGCTCGAGCAGCGCGTGCTCGACCGCTGGCGCGAGCGTGACGTGTTCCACGAGTCGATTCGCCGGCGCGAGGGCCGCCCCGAGTTCGTCTTCTACGAGGGCCCACCCACGGCCAACGGCCCGCCCGGCTCCCACCACGTGCTCTCGCGCGTGTTCAAGGACGTCTTCCCGCGCTACAGGACGATGCGCGGGCAGGTGGTGCACCGCAAGGCGGGATGGGACTGCCACGGGCTGCCCGTCGAGCTCCAGATCGAGCGCGAGCTCGGAATCCAGTCGAAGGAGGACATCGAGCGCTACGGCATCGCCGAGTTCAACCAGAGATGCCGGGAGTCGGTGCTCGCGTACATCGACGAGTGGAACCGGCTGACCGAGCGCATCGCCTTCTGGATCGACACCGACGACGCCTACTTCACCCTCGACGACACGTACATCGAGTCCGTCTGGTGGTCGCTCAAGGAGGTCTGGGACAAGGGCCTCCTCTACGAGGACTACAAGGTTGTGCCGTACTGCCCGCGCTGCGGCACGGCGCTCTCCTCGCACGAGGTGGCGCTCGGCTACAGGGACGTGGTCGATCCGAGCGTCTATGTCCGCTTCCCCGTGCGTGGGCAGGAGGGCGTGTCCCTGCTCGGCTGGACGACGACCCCGTGGACGCTGCTCTCGAACGCGGCGCTGGCCGTCGACCCGGAGGTGACCTACGTGAAGGCGCGGGTCGGCGGCGAGACCCTCATCGTCGCCGAGGCGCGCATCGAGCCGGTGCTGGGCGAGGGAGCCGAGATCGTCGAGCGCATGAAGGGCTCAAAGCTGGCCGGCACGCGCTACGACCCGCCCTTCGACTACATCACCGACTACGGGCCGCTCGGCCACACCGTTCTCGAGGCCGACTTCGTCACTACCGAGGACGGCACCGGCATCGTGCACACGGCGATCGCCTTCGGCGAGGACGACTTCCGGCTCGGCAAGCAGTACGGCATCGAGGTTCAGAACCCGGTGCGCCCGGACGGCACCTTCGACGAGCGCATGGGGCCGTTCGCCGGCCGCTTCGTCAAGGACGCGGACCCAGACATCATCGAGGCGCTGCGCGCGGCGGGACGGCTGTTCCGCGCCGAGGAGTACGAGCACGCCTACCCGCACTGCTGGCGCTGCGACACACCCCTTCTCTACTACGCGAAGTCGAGCTGGTACGTCAAGACGACGGCGGTGAAGGACGACCTGCTGGCGGGCAACGAGTCGATCGACTGGCACCCCGAGCACATCAAGCACGGGCGCATGGGCGACTGGCTCCGGGGCAACGTGGACTGGGCGCTCTCGCGCGAGCGCTACTGGGGAACGCCCCTGCCCATCTGGCGCTGCGGCGAGGCGCACCTCCGCTGCATCGGCTCGCTGGCGGAGCTGCGCGAGCTCGGGGCCGAGATCCCAGGCGACCTGCACAAGCCCTACATCGACGAGGTGACCTTCGCCTGCGAGCAGTGCGGCGGCGAGATGCGGCGCGTGCCGGACGTGATCGACGTCTGGTGGGACTCCGGCTGCATGCCATTCGCCCAGTGGCACGCTCCGTTCGAGAACGAGGACGTCTTCAATCAGCGGTTCCCGGCGGACTACATCTGCGAGGCCATCGACCAGACGCGCGGCTGGTTCTACTCGCTGCTCGCCATCTCGACCCTGCTGTTCGGCGTGCCCGCCTACCGGACGGTTCTCTGCCTCGGCCTGATCGTGGATGCCGAGGGCCAGAAGATGTCGAAGAGCAGGGGCAACGTCGTCTCACCGTGGGACGTGATCGATCGCCACGGCGCGGACGCGTTCCGCTGGTACTACTTCACCTCGAAGCAGCCGTGGGAGGGCTACCGCTTCTCGGTGGAGACGGTCGGCGAGAGCGTCCGCCAGTTCATGCTCACGCTCTGGAACACCTACGGCTTCCACGTCCTCTACGCGAACGTGAACGGCGTCGAGCCAAAGCCCGTCGCCGAGGTGGAGCTGACCGACATGGACCGCTGGGCGCTGTCGCGTCTCCAAGGCACGATCGAGGTCGCGATCGACCGCTTCGAGGACTACGACACGACGTTCGCCGGCCGAGCTATCGCGTCGTTCGTGGACGACCTCTCGAACTGGTACGTGCGCCGCGGGCGGCGCCGCTTCTGGGACGGCGACGAGGCGGCGTTCGCAACGCTGCGCGAATGCCTCGTGACGGTCAGCAAGCTGCTGGCCCCGCTCACGCCATTCATCGCCGACGAGGTCTACGGGAACATCGACGGCTCCGAGCCGTCCGTCCACCTCTGCGACTACCCCGAGCCGGACGCCGCGCTGCGGGACGCCGCGCTGGAGGAGGACATGGCGGTGGCACGCGACGCGGTGGAGCTCGGGCGCGCCGCCCGCGCTCAGGCCAAGCTGAAGGTGCGCCAGCCGCTCGGCGAGGCCGTCGTGGTTGCGGCCCCGCGCGAGCGAGCGGCGATCGAGCGCTTCAAGCCGCTCGTGCTCGACGAGCTGAACGTCAGGCAGCTCCGCTTCGTGTCGGAGGCCGACGAGCTCGGGCGCTGGGAGCTGAAGCCCAACTACCGCGTGCTCGGGCCCCGCTTCGGCAAGCGGATGCCGCAGGTGGCCGCCGCGGTCGGGGCGCTGGACGCCCAGCATGCCGCCGGGACGCTGCGCGGAGGCGGCCACGTCGCGGTGAACATCGACGGCCAGGAGCATGCGCTCGAGGCCGGCGACGTGCAGCTGGTGCTCCAGCCGCTCGAGGGCTATCAGGTCGAGCGCTCGGGCACGCATGCCGTCGCGCTCAACCTCGAGCTCGACGACGAGCTGCGCCGCGAGGGCCTCGCGCGCGAGGTCGTCCACGCGGTGCAGAACGCCCGCAAGTCGGCCGGCCTCAACGTGGAGGACCGCATCACGCTCGAGCTGGGCGGGGACCCTGAGCTGCTCGACGCGGTCCGCGCGCACGAGGAATACGTCAGCGGCGAGACGCTCGCGACGACGCTCGCCTACGACGGGGCGGGCGGCGAGGCGACGGTCGAGATCGAGGGGCGAACGTTGCGGGTCGCTCTGCAGCGCTCGGCTTGACCCTGGCACGGCCGCCCTAGAGCGGCTGCGCTACGGCGCTAGGCAGCGAGGACCGGCGCCACCTCTTCCTCGAGGCGCTTCTTCGGCACGGCGCCGATGATCGTCTTGGCCGGCTGCCCGGCCTTGAAGACGATCAGCGTCGGGATCGACATGACGTTGTACTGAGCGGCTGTGATCTGGTTCTCGTCGACGTTCAGCTTCACGACGCGCAGGTTCTCCTGCTCCTCCGCGAGCTCCTCGAGGTGAGGCGCGATCACGCGGCAGGGACCGCACCACGGCGCCCAGAAGTCGACCAGCACCGCGGTCTCGGACTCGAGGACCTCGGCCTGGAAGTTGGCGTCAGTGACTTCGGGGAGATTGCCTGCCAAGTTGGCTCCTTCGTTAGCTTCGATACGTCGCTTCAGAAAATATAGCGACCGCTTCTCGGCCCATCGCAGACTACTCAGCGAGCGCGGAACCTGAGGGCCGGGACCTTCCAGATCGCCTCGAGGGCGATTCGGGCCGTCATCTTGGACTCGCCCTCCCGCCGTTCTCGAAAGAGGATCGGGACCTCCCTGACACGGAAGCCGCGCTGCAGCGCACGGTACGTGAGCTCGATCTGGAAGCCGTAGCCGTCGGCGTGCACGGTCCCGAGATCGATGGACTCGAGCACCTCGCGTCGAAAGCACTTGAAGCCCCCGGTCAGGTCGCGCACCGGCACGCCCAGCACCTTGCGCGCGTACCACGAGCCGCCGCGTGACAGGAGGCGACGGCCGAGCCCCCAGTTGACCACCCCGCCGCCCTCGATATAACGAGAGCCGAGCACGAGGTCGGCGTCGGCCGCCGCTTCGATCAGCCTCGGCAGGTCGGCGGGGTCGTGCGAGAAGTCGGAGTCCATCTCGAGCACGAGTTCCGCGCCCCGTGACAGCGCGAGGTCGAAGCCATCCACGTAGGCCCGCCCGAGCCCCTGCTTGCCCGGCCGGTGCAGCACCTCGACGGGCCCGAGCTCGCCGGCGAGCCGGTCGGCGATCTCGCCCGTTCCGTCCGGCGAGGAGTCGTCGACTATCAGCACGTGGTGCTCGCTCGACGCGGAGGCGAGGCGGGGCAGCGAGGCGCGCACGAGCGCCTCGATGTTGTCGGCCTCGTTGTAGGTCGGCAGGATCAGCCAGGCGGCGGGCATCGGGCGCGTACCCTAGACGCGGATGCGCAACGCAGAGATCGCCGACGCCTTCGACGAGCTCGGAGACCTCTACGAGCTCGACGGCGCGGTCGTGTACCGCGTGCTGGCATATCGCCAGGCGGCCAAGGCGATCCGCGACACCGCCGTCTCCGTGGAGGAGCTTGCGCGCCAGGGGCGCGCGGAGGAGCTCCCCGGAATCGGCAAGACGATCGCCGAGAAGCTCGACGCCCTGCTCGAAACGGGGAGCATCCCGGCCGCCGACAAGCTGAAGGCGAAGTTCCCGGCCGGGCTCGTCGAGCTCACACGCATCCCGGGCCTCGGGCCGAAGCGTGCGCGCCTGGTCTACGACGAGCTCGGCATCTCCTCCCTGGACGAGCTTCGCGAGGCGGCGGAGAGCGAGCGCCTGCGCACCGTCCGCGGTTTCGGTCCGAAGGCCGAGGAGAACGTGCTCGCGGCGCTCGCGGACTACGACGTCGAGGCCGGGCCAAGGCCGCGCACGCTGCTCTCGCGCGCGCTCCAGATCGCCGAGGACATCGTCGGTGCCCTGCGAGAGCATCCTGCGGCCGACCGGGTGGAGATCGCGGGCTCGGCGCGGCGGATGACGGATACCGTCAAGGACCTCGATCTCGTCGCCACGGCGACCGACGCGCGAGTCCTGGCCGCGGCCTTCTCAGGTCTTCCACTGATCGACGAGGTGCTCTCGTCCGGCGAGGCGGGCGCGCGCGCCATCACGAACAACGGGATGAGCGTCGACCTGCGGATCGTGCCGCCCCAGAACTTCGGCAACCTGCTCCAGCATTTCACCGGCTCGAAGGCCCATAACGAGGCGCTGCGCACGGACGCGGTCCGCCGTGGAATGCACGTGAGCGAGTACGGCGTGACCGACGACTCGACCGGTATCACGCACTCGTGCGCCAGCGAGGAGGAGGTCTACGCGCTGCTCGGCATGCAGTACATCGAGCCCGAGCTGCGCGAGAACCGCGGCGAGCTGCAGGCGGCGGCCGAGGGTGCGCTGCCCGAGCTCGTCAGGCTTGAGGACATCCGCGGCGAGCTGCACTGCCACTCGCTCGCCTCCGACGGTCGCAACTCGATCGAGCAGATGGCCGAAGCTGCGCGGGAGCGCGGATACGAGTACCTGGCGATCACCGACCACTCCGCGACACACGGCTTCAACAACGACGTCCAGCCCGACGAGCTCCGGCGCACGATCGAGCGGGTGCGCATGCTGAACGAGGGATTCGACGACTTCACTCTCCTGGCGGGCTCCGAGGTGAATGTGCTGCCCGACGGCTCGCTCGACTACGACGACGAGCTGCTCGGAGAGCTCGACTGGATGGTCGCCAGCCTGCATACCTCGTTCCGGATGGGCGCGCGCGAGATGACAGACCGGATGATCGCCGCGATGGAGCACCCGCTCGTCGACGCGATCGGCCACCCCACCGGCCGGCTGATCGAGCGGCGCGAGCCGTACGGTCTCGACATCGAGCGCGTGATCGAGGCGGCGCTGCGCACCGGCACCTTCCTCGAGATCAACGCCAACCCGAACCGCCGCGACCTCAACGAGACGAACGCGCGCCACGCCGCCGAGGCCGGCGTCGGGATCGTGATCGACTCGGACGCCCACGGGGTGGAGACGCTCGCCAACGTGCGATTCGGGGTTGCGACAGCGCGGCGCGGCTGGCTCACGCCTGCGCATGTCATGAACACCCGCTCGTGGCCCGAGCTCGATAGCTTGCGCAAGCGGGCGGGCGTGAGGGCTTGACCGCGGTCTAGATCGGGTCGGTTGGCTGCGCCTTTCGAAGGCCGGGCACCTTGACGAGCTTGGTGGGCCGGAGGGGCGACGAGCGCTCGATGTAGAACTGCACGCCGTCTCGCTCCTCGATCGCCTTGACCGCCTGCGGCTGCCTGCGCCAGGCGAGTGCCAGGATGAGCGCATAGCCCGTGGCGATCGCCGGCACCTGCGGCACCAGGAAAGCGAGCCCGCCGGCCACCAGCGTGAACAGGCCGAGCGCCCAGAGACGGTTGAAAACGACGCCGCCCGGCTCCTGCTCCGGCAGCACGGGCGTCGCCCGTGCCTGCGCCAGCATGCGGCCGATCGAGGCGCTGATCGCGGCAGCTCGGCCCAGCCAGAGGCCCACGAGCGTCGCGATCAGCCACCACCCGACCGCGACGTAGATCAGCACGTCGTCCTCCGCCGACTGCGCCCCGGCGATCGCAACGATCGCAAGGGCGGTAGCCGACCCGGCGAACAGCAACACGGCCGTGCGGAGGAAGTCCGTGAAGCGCACTAAGCGGCGGCGAGCGCCTCCAGCACTCGGCTGAACCCGCGCGTGCCGTCGACGACGAGGTCGGCCCGCTCGACGATCTCGCGCGGCGCCTCCTCGGACTTGACGCCGACCCGCACGACCGCTTCGAGCCTCCCTTCCGCGAGCAGGTCGTCGAGGGCCTGGAAGGCGTCGATGTCGGTCGCGTCGTCGCCGCCGAACAGGGCGACTGCGGGACCGAAGCGACGGACGAGCGTCGTGACCGCCTGCCCCTTGTCGATCGGGACCGGGGGGCGGACCTCGAGCACCTTGCGCCCCCAATGGGTCGCGAGACCGGCCGACTCCGCCTCCCTGGCGATCTCCTCGACCCGCGCACGGGCCGCCTCCTCGTCGGGCGCGCCGCGCCAGTGGAAGGCCACGATCGGCCCCTTGTCCTCGATCCGGACGCGCAGGCGGCGCAGCTCGGCGCCGTCCTGGCGCTCCCGGAAGCGGCGCACGCGTCCGGCGCCCGCCGCGACCTCCGGCGCCAGCACGGGACTGTTGGAGCCCGGCTCGAGCAGCTCCGCGCCATGGGTCCCCGCGTAAACCACACGGCCCACGCCGACCATGCGGCGGGCGTCCGCGGCGCGGCGGCCGGTCACGCATGCGACGCACAGATACCGCCGCGCGAGTTCCCCGAGGAGGCGCGATGTCTCGAGCGGTACATGGGCGTCATCCGCGCGTTGCACGATCGGCGCGAGCGTGCCGTCGACGTCGCAGAAGACCGCGGCCCGATCCGGAGCGTCGGTTAGCGGCCGCAGGGCCTCGGTCAGCATCTCGGCCGTGGGCGCGGACACGCGCCGTAGTATGCCCGCCGATGTCCTCGAGATTGCTCCGCCTGGGCCTGATCGCGAGCCTGGCGGGCGCGTTCAGCGGGCTGTTCGGGGTGGGGGGCGGGGCGGTGATCGTGCCCCTCCTGATCCTGTGGCTCGGCTATGGCGAGCGCGAGGCAACCGGCACGTCGCTGACCGCCATCGTCGTGATCGCCGCGCTCGCCGCGCTCGTCCACGGGGTGTACGGCAACGTGGACGTGGGCAAGGCGCTCCTCGTCGGATTGCCCGCCATCGGCGGGGTCGTGGCCGGGACCGCGCTCCAGCAGCGCGTCCCGCCGAGAGCGATCTCAGTCGTGTTCGTCGTGCTGCTCCTGGCCTCGGCCGCCTTCCTGGTCTTCTGACCCTTGGATGCCACCGAGGTCATCGGAGCAATCGCGATCGGCTTCGCCGCCGGCGTCTTCAGCGGTGCGCTGGGAATCGGCGGCGGCATCCTCTTCGTACCCGGCCTCGCGCTGCTACTGGACCAGTCGCAGCTCCACGCCGAGGCGACGTCGCTGCTCGCCATCGTGCCGGTCGCGCTCGTGGGAGTCTGGCGACAGCGGGGCTACGGCAACGTGCGGCTGCGCGAAGGCCTGGTGGTGGGCGCGCTGTCGCCGCTCGGGGTGCTCGCGGGGGTTGTCCTGGCGAACGCGCTCTCCGACCGGCTGCTCGAGCTGCTGTTCGCGGCCTTCCAGGTGTACCTCGCCGCCCGGCTCGCGCTGCACGCGTTCCGCCCGGCGAGTGACGGGCAGACGGCGCGGGTATAGGGCCGGCATGGCCAAGAAGATCCTGGCACTCGTATCAGAGCCGATCTCGGGTGAGGCGTTGAAGAGCGCCGTCGGCGATCGGGAGACCGAAGAGGCCGAGGTGCTGGTGGTGGCGCCGGCCCTCACCAGCAAGGTCCGGTTCCTGACCTCCGACAGCGACGACGCGATCGCACGTGCGGAGGCGGTGCAGGAGGAGAGCGTGGAACGCCTGGACGAGGAGGGCGTGGACGCGGCCGGCGACACCGGCGAGTCCGACCCGCTGCTCGCGCTGCAGGACGCCCTGACCACCTATCCGGCCGACGAGATAGTCCTCTTCACCCATCGCGCGGGCGGACGCAACTGGCTCGAGGAGGGCGTCGTGGAGGAGGCCGAGCGCCGCTTCGACGCGCCCGTGACGCACCTCGTGATCGAGTGAGCGCTGCGGTCGGCGCCTACGCGCCCGCCGGCCGGTCCAGCCGATCCCCGCGCTCACCGACGAACCGGCGGTAGAGCCAGAGGAGGATCAACGTGCCGATTATCGCGCCCGGCAGGCCGCCGAGATCGAAGGCATCTTCGTCGCCGATCCCCAGCAGCGAGGTGAAGATGAAGAAGCCGATCAGCGCGCCGCCGATGCCGATGAGGATTGTCACGAAGAAGCCGCCAGGGTCCTTCCCGGGCATGAGGGCCTTGCCGATGAAGCCGGCCAGGATCCCGAGGATGATGGCTCCAATCACGGGGATCTTCCTTTCTTAGCGGGTTGGTCTGTGCCGGTGCTACCCGCCGCCCGGGTGTTTCAGACCGCTGCGCTCCGCCTCGCGCCTGAGACGCTCCGCGTATTCCGCGCGGGTGGCGGGATCGATGCCAATCGCCACGCGGTGTGTCTCGAACAAACGTGCGAGCGCCTCACGGAGGCGGCGCGGAAGCAGGGGGGACGCTCGCAGCGTGGGCCCGAGCGAGGCGGGGACGTAGACCTCGAAGCGCGGGCGCTCGAGCGTGGCGACGATCGCGTCCGCCACCTCGTGCGGCTCCATCATCTTCGAGAGCCGCCCGACCCGTGTTCCCGCGGCGAGCTCCGTGTTGGTGATGCTCGGCAGTACGAGCGAGAGCTCGACGCCCGTCCCGGCGAGCTCCGCCCTGACTGCCTCGGTCAGCCCGACCACCGCGTACTTCGTCGCCGTGTACACCGCCTCGCCGGGGATGGCCACCTTTCCGGCGGCCGACGCGACGTTCACGACGTGCCCGCTGCCTCTGGCGACCATCCCCGGCAGCGCCAGCCGCATCCCTGTCGCGACGCCGAGCACGTTCACGTCGAGCTGGCGCCTGGTCACGAGCTCGTCCTCCTCGACGAACGGCCCGACCGACATCACGCCGGCGTTGTTCACCAGGATGTGGAGCGGACCGAGCCGCTCCTCCACCTCCGCGAGGAAGGTCGCGAACGAGGCGCCGTCGGTCACGTCGAGCTCCCGGCCGAGCGCCTGAGGGCCCAGCTCGCCGGCAGCGGTCGTTGCGAGGCCGCCGTCGAGGTCGCCGAAAGCCACACGGCAGCCCCGCATGGCGAGCGCCTGGGCCGTGGCCCGGCCGATCCCCCGGGCAGCTCCCGTCACGGCCGCGACACGGCCGTAGAGCGAATGAGGTGGCGGCGTGGGCGCCATTCGGGCGCGAAGCGTACGGGCTGAGGCCGCGCGGCAAGGCCGCCGAGCCGTGCCCTAGAGTGCCCCGCGCCGCACTCCGCTCCCCCAATCGCGACTGGAGGCACGAATGGTTGGACGAGCTCGGCAGGCTTATCTCGGACTCGGGATTCTCTTCAACGTCGGCGTCGTGGTGCAGTTCTTCCTGGCAGGTCTCGGGATCTTCGGAGCCGAGAGCTTCGCCGCCCACAGGGACCTCGGCAATGTCCTCCACCTGGCAACCGTCCTGCTGCTGATCCTGGCCCTCGTCGGCCGCATCGGCCGTCGCGACGTCTTGCTGACGCTGGGTCTGGTGGTGCTGGTGACGGTGCAGATCGCCCTGCCCGAGACGCGCGACGACGCTCCGGGGATCGCCGCCTTCCACCCGGTGCTGGCACTCGCGATCCTGGGACTCATGGCGAACCTCGTGAAGAGCGTGAACGAGACCCGCGTCGCCACGACCGGCGAGCCGGTAACGGCGAGCCTGGACCAGGCCTAGGCTCCGAGACCCTTTCGGCGCAGCTCGTCCTCCGCCTCGGGCGACTTTTCGAGCCCGTCCAGCCTCATCCCGCGGAGGACCTCGGGGGGCTTGGAGAACTGGATGTCGCGGTAGCCGACGACCTCGACGTTGTTCCCCCAGGGGTCCTGGAAGGCCAGGTGTCCACGCGGCTCGACTTCGATCCCCATGCCCTGCAGGCGGCGCCGCACGGTCTCCTTGTCGTCGACCACCAGCCCGAAGTGGCGATGCTCGTCCCGCGGCTGCTCGCGGCCCTCGCTCAGAGCGAGGAACTGGTCGCCCATGTCGACGAACGCCATGCCGGGCACGCGCCCTCGAAGCTCGAACTCGAAGATCCGGCCGTAGAACTCGAGTGCTTCCGCGAGGTCCCCGACCTCGAGCGCCACATGGTTGATGCCCACCAGGCGTGACCGCTTCAAATGGTCGTGTGCCATGTCGCCGGAAGTCATCGCTCAACGCGCAGACTACGACCGCCGGCGAGGGCCCGCCTCCCGGAAGCGAGCCCTCGCTCCGTAGTGTGTCCCGGCGCTACCCGCTGGGCGGTCCTGACGACGAGACCGCGTCCTGCGCGCTCCGTCGTGTGCTTTCGCGGAGCTGCTCGCCCTGCTCACGACCCCGCTCGGTGGCCGTCTCGGCGGCGCTGTGCGCGGCTTCCTGCGCCACCTGCTTGCCTCGTTCGAGGGCCTCCTCTCCGGTCTCCTTCGCCTGCCGCTTCACCTCGTCGGCCGTGGGACCGAGCTTCTCGTCCTCCACGCGCGTCGAGGGGATCAGCATGCCGGCGACGAAGCCTGTGGCCACCGCCCCGAGGGCGAGCCCGATGGGGTTCTCCTGAGCAACGCCCACCGCTTGGCGAGCGCCTCGCTTGACATCGCCGCCTTCCGGTGTCGCGTCGCTGATTCGCGATGACGCTCCCGTAATCCGGTCGCGCATGCGCTGTGTCTTCTGCTGAACGGACTCCTTCGCGCGCGAGCGCACGTCGGCCTTGTGCCCTAAGGCGTCGACCGTGTCGGCCATCTCGCTGCGGGTCTCCTCTATTTGCTGGCGGATTGCGTCTGGGTCTTGGCCCATTCCACGTCCTCCTTGACTGTCTCGATGGTTTGCTCGGGCACCGGCGGCGACGCTTCCCTGACTCTGTCTCTGCCGCGTAGGGCGAGGACCCCGGCGATCGCGGCATAGGCGATCGTCACGATCAAGGCGGCTAGCCAATTGGCGAGGGCGCCGTCGAGCAGAAGGATGAAAAACGCCGTGAGCGCACCCAACGCCAGCAGCCCCACGACGCCCGCGGCGCCGAGCATGCCGGCTCCGGCGCCCGCTTTCCTGCCCTTGACGGCCAACTCGGCTTTGGCCAGCTCGATCTCCTGGCGGACGAGCTGGCTGCTCTCCTGCGAGAGCCGCTTCAGGAGCTCGCGGATCGGCTCCTGCCGCAGGTCGTTGTCATTCGTACCGGTGGTCATGGCAGCTGCCGACTCGGCGGGAGGGCGCGGCCAGGGGGCGTGCCCGGCGAATCCCCGGTGACTTCGACGCGATGCGTCGAGCGATAGCGCTCCCGGCTCGAGGCCTTCAGGAATCGCGAGGCGGCAAAGCCGACCACGAGCCCCCCGGCGAGTACAGCCCAGGGCTGGCGCCGCCCGAAGTCCTCGACGTCGCGTAGGACGCGATCGGCATCCGCATCCGTGAGGTAGCTCCCAAGCCGTTCGGCGTGCTCGGCCGCCTGGTCCGCGATGCGCGCCGGACCGTCCTTGCCCTGCTTCCGGAGCTCCTCTCCGACGCTGCGGGCGTCCTGCGCGGAACTCGCAACCTGCTCACCGAGCTGAGTCGTCCGCTGGTCTACCTGCTCCCGTGCGCGGCTGCGCACCTCTCCCGCTGCCTGCTGAGCCTTCTCCTGCGCCTGCCCGGCGATGTTCTGGGAGGTCCGTCCGGTGTCCTGCTGGTTCTGCTCCGTAGTGCCCGGTGGATGCGAGCCGGGCGTGGCGGGCGTGGCGACGTGTGCCACTGCACTTCACTCCTTGGAATCGGGGTTGGGCGCCACCCTTTCCGGTTTTGGGTCGCCAAAACCCGATACTCCTCATCCGAATGGGGTTGCGGGCCATCTAGCGAGCAACAGAGCGCACCCGGGTGAAGTCCGACGAGGCCGCAGTGGTTTGAAGACACCCGTGACGGACATCCTCACCCGAACCAGGCTCGCGCCGCCGAACAGCCCGGTCGTTAGCTCGACCTGACCGGGACTGTCTCAGTAGGGGGTTTCGAGCCCTATTCGTGGCGCTGGAGGGAATCGCCCATCAGCCAGAACATCGGGGGCCACAGACCGACGAACAGCGCACGGCGCTCCGCGTTTCCGCGCTCGACCTGGTCCACGGTCTTCGCTCGAATCCACAGGGCGATGCACAGCCCGACGGACCCGAGCGACGCGAGATGGAGTTGCCAGCTGCGCAGCCGGCCTTCGTGCAGAAGCCTGGTGAGCATGCGGCGGGTGTACCCGCGGCCGGCACATGCTGCACCCGAGATGCGAAGAGCGCCTGCGCAAGGAACGCCGAACGGGCCGAGCCGATGAGACGCCCACCGCGACGCGCGGCCATCGTCGTCCGCTGGCCCCTGGGCGTGACACTCACGTCGTGGCGCTACTTGTGGAGGACGACTCCGATGCATCGCAGCGAAGGTCGCGGCTCTCCGGCCGAGGATGCGCCGCCTCTGCTCGGGGACGTCGATGACAACCGCCTGCAGCGTGCAGAGGACGGCGTCGGCCCCCTGTTCCACCGCATATATCGCGCTCGCGTCCGACAAGCTGCACTCTCGCCCGCCGAGCTGATGGAGCGGATCGCCCGCGACCCCAACCGCGTCGCGCCTACGGAATTCGCCAGGTTCCACAAGATTCATGGCGCCGAGGGCCGAATGCGTGTCGGCGACGAGTTCGTAGTGCGAATGCCTGGCCCGTGGGACGGCCCGGTACGGGTCGTGGACGTTACGCCGACGTCGTTTCGGCTCGCGACGCTCGCGGGGCACCTAGAGGCCGGGCAAATCGAGTTCAGTGCCGCCCAGGACGTCGATCTGTCCTTTTCGATCGAGTCGTGGGCTCGGAGCGTGGACTGGGTGGTGAACCTGCTCTACGACCGATTGCGGATGGCCAAGGAGATCCAGCTGCACATGTGGACCTCGTTCCTCGAGCGGGTCGTTCGGCTCTCTGGCGGCCGTCGAGCCGAAGGCATCGTGATCGACACGCGACGGGTCGACTGAGCGCTCGGTGGACGCTGACCGGCTACTCCGCCATCCGTCAGCTCGCAAGGCGCTCGATGACCTCCATGAGAGGGTTCTTAACTTCGATCTCGCCCAGCGCGACGAGTTCACCCCGGCGAGCGGCTGGCACATCGATGACCTCTGCCAGCCACTGCCCTCCGAGCCGCCCGGCCCGCCCGTGCCGGGCGGGAGCTGGGAGGTGGCAAGCCGACTGATGCGCGGCTACGAGTTCGCCGACCCGTCGATCGTCCGCGCGATCTTCTACCCGGACCACCCGCTCGAGAACCGCGACATGCTCCTCGAGGTGCGTTTTTACGGGCTGCGTTTCCACGTCGGGGTCCGCGTTGGAGGCATGCGCGACGAAATGCGCGACGTGGCCGGCCGGCAAGTGCGGGTGTGGGGCTGGACCTACAGCACGCTGGAAGGCCATCTCGAAATGGGCCAAATGGACTACGAGACCTGGAAGTGGCTCGACAGCGGACAAGTTGAATTCCGCGTTCAAGCGTTTTCGCGAGCGGCCCGCAGGAGGAACCCGTTGGTCCGTCTGGGCTTCCGGTTGTTCGGCCGGCGCCAGCAGCTCAAGTTCTACCGGCGCGCCTGCGCGCGAATGGTCCGGCTCACGGAGGCTGAGCTCGAGCGAGGTTCCGGCGGCGATCCGGTGCCCCGAGTCGCCGATCGCCTCACGGTGCAGCCGATGTCTGATGCGTATGGCCTCGGCAATTAGCTCGCAGTGTCGTCACCGGAAGTGAGTGAGCCAGTACCTACGGCGCGACCCGCTGACCCTTCCACCGCAGCCGGTACCAGCGGTAGGCGTACGGCTCGAGCTCCAGGCGAAGGCTGCCGTCGGCCCCGGGCTGGCGCTCGTCGTGGGAGAAGAGGTCGACGAGCGCCTCGCACTCCGATCCTTCCTCCACCGTAAGCGTGGTCCCTACCGGACCAGCGGAGAGATTGTGGACCGCGACGACAGCGCCGCCATCCCAATCGCTGCGGTGGGCGAAGACCTCGGGGTCGGGCGTCTCGATCAGACGGAACTCGCCCCAGCCGAGCTCCGGGCACTCGCGCCGGCGCCGGATCAGCCGCTCCATCCAGTTGAGGTGCGAGCCGTCCTCGCGCCGCTGGCGTGCGACGTTCACGTGCTCCGGGCCGAACCCGTTCTCCGATGTGAGCGGACGGCAGAGCGCGGCCGCATCGTCGACGTCTGAGAAGCCCGCGTGCGGGTCGGCCGACCACTGCATCGGCGACCGCACGCTGAGCCGTCCCTCGATATCGAGATTCTCGGCCATGCCGATCTCCTCGCCGTAGAGGAGCACCGGCGTACCGGGGAGCGAGAACGCGAGGCTGTAGACCATTCTGATTCGCCGCTCGTCGCCGGCGAGCATGGTCGGTAGTCGCCGGCGCAGCCCCCGCCCGTAGAGCTGCATCGCCGGATCCGGGCCAAACGCGGCAAAGATCTCCTCTCGCTCCGCGTCGGACAGCTTGTCCAGCGTCAGCTCGTCGTGGTTGCGCACGAAGTTCGCCCACTGGCTGTCCGCGGGAATGGCGGGCAGGCTCTGCAGCGCCTTCTCGAGCGGGGCTGCCTGCTGCCGGGCGAGGGCGAGGTAGAGCGCCTGGTTGCCGACGAAGTTGAACAGCACGTGCGCCTCGTCGCCGCCCTCGTCCCCGAAGAACTCGCGCTGCTGCTCCGGCGGAAGGTTCACCTCGCCGAGCAGGATCGCCTCGCCACGCCGCCGGCCCATGAACGAACGCAGGTCGCGCAGGATCTGGTGCGGATCGACGAGCGCCCCCTCCGGCAGGCCGGTGGGCTCGAGCAGGAACGGGACGGCGTCGACCCGAAAGCCGGCGAGCCCCTGCTCCAGCCAGAATCCGACCACCTGGGCGATCTCGTCGCGAACCTCGGGATTCGCGACGTTGAGATCGGGCTGGTGCGAGTAGAAGCGGTGGAGATACCACTGCCCCGCCTCCTCGTCGAAGGCCCAGTTGCTGTTCTCCTTGTCCGGGAATACGACGTCGCCGGGCTTCTCCTCGGGCTTCTCATCGCTCCAGACGTAGAACTGGCGGTAAGGAGAGTCGCGGTCTGCCCGCGCGGCCTTAAACCAGGGGTGCTGGTCGGACGTGTGGTTCACGACCAGGTCCGCGATCACTCGGATGCCGCGGTCGGCGGCGGTGCGAATGAACTCGCTGAAGTCGCCCAGCGTGCCGTAGCGCGGATCGACGCCGTAGAAGTCGCTGATGTCGTAGCCGTCGTCGCGACGCGGCGAGGGGTAGAACGGCAGCAGCCAGATGCAGCTGACGCCGATCCCCGCGAGGTAGTCCACCCGCTCGGTCAGGCCGACGAAGTCGCCGCAGCCGTCGGCGTCCGAGTCGAGGAACGTCTCGACGTCCAGGCAGTAGACGACGGCGTTCTTCCACCAGATGTCGCTGGTGGCCTTCCTCCTCACGCCGTGTGCACCGACCCCACGGCCGGCAGCACGTGGTTGCCGAAGGCCTCGATGAACTCGCTCTGCCCGCGACCGACGTGATGCAGGTAGATCTCGTCGAAGCCGAGCTCTGCCAGCTCCTGCAGCCAGGCGACGTGGCGAGGGAGGTCCGCTGACACGAGGACGGGACCGTGCAGATCCTCCGGCCGGACGTACTTGGCCGCCTCGTCGAACTCCTCGACGGTCTCAAGGTCCCAGCAGAGCGGCGGGCTGAAGACGTTCGTGCGCCACTGGTCGTAGGCCAGCTCCAGCGCCTCGCGTTCCTCGGGCGCCCAGGAGACGTGGACCTGCACGGACAGCCGGCCCTCTTCGCCGCCATGCTCGCGAAAGGCGGCAACGACGCGCTCGAGCGTCTCACGCGGTTGGTTGATCGTGATCAACCCATCGGCCCAGCCGGCGACCCAGGCGGCCGTGGCCTCGCTCACCGCCGCGCCGATCAGCGGTGGCGGCTCGGTGGGAAGCGTCCACAGGCGAGCACGGTCCACGCGCACCCGACCGTCGTGGCTCACCTCCTCGCCCGCGAACAGAGCGCGCATTACGTCGACGCATTCGCGCAGGCGGGCGTTGCGCTCGTCCTTCGGCGGCCAGCGGTCGCCCGTGATGTGCTCGTTCGACGCCTCGCCGGTACCGAGCGCCATCCAGAAGCGCCCGGGGAAGAGCTCACAGAGCGTCGCCGCGGCCTGGGCGACGATCGCCGGGTGGTAGCGCTGGCCCGGCGCATTGACGACGCCGAATGACAGGGACGTCGCCTGCAGGGCGGCGCCGAGCCACGACCACGCGAATCCGGACTCCCCCTGCCGCTCGCTCCAGGGCGAGAAGTGGTCGGACGACGTGGCAGCCTCGAAACCCGCGGACTCCGCGTCGCGAACGGCCCTCAGCAGCTCGCTCGGCGCAATCTGCTCATGCGAGGCGTGGAACCCGATCCGTGGCACGGAAGTAGCAGTACCCGGATCGGCGAGGATCTCTTCCGGGCTGGGCTAGGGCCGGCCCTCCGCCGCACCAACCGCGACGCGCTCGACGTCGATTCGCGGCAGGATCCGCTCCAGCCAGTTCGGGATCCACCAGTTGCGGTCGCCGAGCAGCTGCATCACGGCGGGAACGAGCACCATCCGGACAATGGTGGCGTCCAGGAAGATCGCCACGGCGAGTCCGATCCCGAACAGCTTCAGGAAGACGTCCGGCGCCGCCAGGAAGGCGAGGAAGACGACCACCATGATCGCGGCCGCCGCGGTTATCACGCGCGCGGTCTTGGCCAGGCCGTCCGCAATTGCGCGCCGGGTGTCTCCGTCCTTCAGGTACTCCTCGCGGATCCGCGAGATCAGGAAGACCTCGTAGTCCATCGAGAGGCCGAACAGGATCGCGAACATCATCACCGGCATGAACGGCGCCACGGGCACCTCGTGATCGATTCCGATCAGCCCGCCGATCGTCCCGCCCTTCGCCACCAGCGTCATCACGCCGTAGGCGGCGCTGACCGAGAGCAGGTTCATCACCCCGGCCTTGAGCGAGATCAGGGGCGAGTGGAAAGCGACGAGCAGGAGCAGGAAGGACAGACCGACCACTCCGGCGATGAACACCGGGATGCGGTCTGTGATGAACTCGCTCTGATCCTCGAGCGCCGCGGTCACGCCTCCGATCTCGGCGGTGATGCCAGAGCCGCCGAGCTCGTCGGGGACGACGTCCCCGCGCAGCCGGTGGACCAGCTCCTCCGTCTCCTCGTCCTGCGGGGAG
>JBKPHS010000147.1:0-29595 GCA_046729975.1 Actinomycetota bacterium | reverse complement strand
CGGCAACCGGGGGCGGGGGCCCCGCGCGGGGGGGGGGCGGGCGTGGGGGGGGCCGAGCCGGGGGGGGGGGGCGCCCCGGCCCCCCCCGCGGCGCTTCGTGCGTCGGCACTAGCCTTCCCGCATGCCGATCCACGAGGGGGTGGTCGAGGGCCACGCGACGATCACGCTCGCGGACGGCGATGTCGAGGCGACGTTCCTGCCCGGTCTCGGCATGCTCTGCGGCTCGCTGCTCCACGAGGGGGAGCAGCTGCTGGACTTCCCCGGAGGGATCTCGGCCTACGAAAAGCGGAAGACCGTCGGTATCCCGTTCCTCCACCCGTGGGCGAACCGGCTCGCCGGCTTCGAGTACGAAGCCGCCGGGCAAAGCGTCCGGCTCGATCCGGGCTCGCCGGTCCTCAAGCTCGACGAGCACGGGCTCCCGATCCACGGCCTCTTGGCCGCCTCGCCGTACTGGACCGTGACCGAGGCCGAGGGAGCGCGCCTGAGGGCCGAGCTCGACTTCGCCGCCCATGACGAGTACCTCGAAGCCTTCCCGTACCCGCACCGCGTCGAGCTCGAGCCGAGTGTGGCGCCCGATGGGCTCACGATGCGGACGACGGTGACGCCGACGAGCGGCATTCCCGTCCCGATCTCGTTCGGCTTCCATCCGTACTTCCGGCTGCCCGGCGCACGCCGAGAGGAGTGGGAGGTGGAGCTGCCCGTCAACAATCATCTGGAGCTGGCCGCGCGCGGCATCCCGACCGGCCGCGCCGAGGCGGTCTCCTACCCGCGCATGCGGCTCGGCGATCGCGGCTTCGACGACCTCTACGCCGTGGCCGGCGAGGGTGCGAGCTTCGTGCTGGCCGCCTCCGGCCGGACCCTGCGCGTCGGCTTCGAGAAGGGCTTCCCCTACACGCAGGTCTACGCCCCGGCGGGCAGCGGCTTCGTCTGCATAGAGCCGATGACCGCGCCCGCGAATGCGCTCGTCAGCGGCGACGGCCTGCGAACGGTCACCGAGCCGTTCAGCGCGGTCTTCAGCGTCCGATTTTCAAACGGCTGAGACATTTGACACGCCAGGGTGTGTCAAATGTCTCACTCGTCTTCCAGCGCTAGCGGACCTCGACCTCGCGGCTCGTCACAAGCTGCCCCTCCTCGGGGCCGAACCAGACGGCGCGCCAGATCGTCGTGCCGGGCGGGATGTCGCGCGTCGTCTCGTACCAGCCGTACTGGTTTGTGACGTTGATCGGGTCGCCGGAGTCGAAGTACTCGCCGCCGGGCTGCCGGAACTGGAGCTGCACCTGCTGAGGCTGCCCGTTGGGCGTGAAGCGCAGTCCGCCCCAGACGGTGAACGTGCGGCCGGCCTTCGGCTCGATCCATAGCGGCATCGCCCAGGCAAAGGCGACCAGCTTGGGCTGCCCGTTCTGCAACAGCAGCCCCGACTGGTAGGTGCGCCAGTACCCGTCGGAGTTGACCTTGAACTGGGTCTGCGGCGGGACGTCGAGCAGCTGGAAGTGGGTCTGCGAGAACACCCGGGGCTGCCGGAAGGCCAGGTAGTCGCCCTGGTTCTCGTACTCGGCGGCGATCTGCGGCGAGATCCCGTGCAGGACGTCGGGCGGGTTCGTCTCGTAGCCGAACTCGGTCAGATAGATCGGGAGGCCAGGGTTGATGAGCCGCGTTCGGCGGGCGATCCGGTCGAGCAGGGCGGGCAGCGCCGAGATGTTCGCGATCGAGATCGAGTCGCGTCCCTTGAAGCGCTGGGTGGGCCTCAGCCGGCGCGTGTACGGATGGTGGCCGAAGCCAAGATTCGGGAACCGCTTGAGCACGCGGAGCCCCTTCACGTTGGCGCAGCCGCGCGGGCGGCGCTGGGCGCCGCCGAAGCGGCGCAGGCGGTTGTTGAGGCAGAACATCTCGCGGATGAAGAGCGCAGGGCGCAGCGGGCGGCGCTCACCCGAAGGCGGTACCCCGATCGGCGCGAGCTCCCCGAACAGGACGACATCGTTCTGGTGACCGGTGCGCAGGAGCGCCTTGGCGCCTGCGATCACGAGCCCCCGGAAGATGTGCGGCGAGGTCGGGACCGCGCCGCGCACTCCCCTGTAGTGCGCCGACTGCGGGGTGATCCAGCCGCCCTGGTTCGGCTCGTTCTGGAACGACCACCACGACACTCGCGGCAGCACGCCGTTTCCCTGGTTCTCGTCCTTGTAGATGCCGGAGTAGCGCCGGGCCACCGCGGCGAAGAACCTGCCGTACTGGCTGGCGTTGGGCTTCCAGGTGCCGCGGTTCTTGCGGCTGCGCGTGCGGGCGTGGGCCCAACTGGGCCCCGGCGCGGTCACGTTCAGATAGACCCGCAGGCCGCGGCTCGTCGCGGACCGCACGAGATCGTCGTAGCGGTCCCACTGCCCGGGCGGATAGGCGGCCGGGTCGTTCGCGCGGCGGATGCGCCTGCGGGTGTGGGCGACCGCCTTCCAGAGGACCGTGACGCGGACGGAGTCGGCGCCGACGCCGACGGCCGACGCGAGCGCGCTCTCGCGCTGCTGCCCGCTGCCATAGACGAGCTGGTTGTCGTCCTGGATGACCGAGAGCATCGACGGCGACGCGCTCGCGGCTGGCGCGACCGCGAGCGCTGCCAGCACGGCCAGGCTCGTGAGGAGGGGCCAGACGGGCACGGCACGGCAGCGTAACGGCACGAGTCGCCCTTTCGTCGCGGTTGCCTGCCCAGAACAGCGGGAGGGCCACCGGGTTTCGGGATTACACTCGGGCGCCGTGACTCGCCTGAGCGCGTACTTCCTACCGACCGTGAAGGAGCCGCCCGCCGAAGCGGAGGCGCTGTCGCACAAGCTGCTCGTCCGGGCCGGCCTCGTGCGCCAGCTCGGAGCCGGCATGTGGACCTACCTGCCCGCCGGGTGGCGGGTGCACCGGCGAGTGGAGCAGATCCTGCGCGAGGAGATCGACGCAATCGGCGGCCAGGAGATGCTGATGCCCGTGCTCCAGCCGGCCGAGCTGTGGCGCCGCAGCAGCCGTTACGGCATCGAGGAGCTGTTCAAGCTGAAGGACCGGAAGGGGGCCGACCTCGTGCTCTCGATGACGCACGAGGAGGCGCTGACCTACCACGTGGCGCACGAGATCCGCTCCTACCGGGACCTCCCGAAGATCCTCTACCACATCCAGACCAAGGAGCGCGACGAGCCGAGGCCGCGAGCGGGTGTGCTGCGCACGCGCGAGTTCATCATGAAGGACTCCTACACCTTCGACCGCGACGCGGAGGGGCTCGACCACGGCTACCAGCTCCACATCGGCGCCTACGACCGCATCTTCGACCGCTGCGGCCTCGAGTGGTACCGGGTGGAGTCGGATGTCGGGATGATGGGTGGTCTCGGCGCCCACGAGTACATGGCGCCCTGCCGGGCGGGCGAGAACGAGGTGGCGCTCTCGAGCGACGGCTACGCGGCGAACCTGGAGATCGCCAGCGCAGCGCCGCGCCCGGTCGATGGGCTTCCCCCGGGCCTGCCCGCCCCGGAACCCGTCGAGACTCCGGGCGCGACGACGATCGAGCAGGTGTCTCAGCTTCTCTCCGTCCCCGCCGGCGCGCTGATCAAGGCGTTCCCGATGTTCCTCGACGGGCGGGGCCCGGTGCTGGTTCTGACGCGCGGAGACCACCGGCTCAACGAGGTCAAGCTCCGGAACGCGACGGGGGCGATGGCCAGGCCGGCGCAGGAGGACGAGGTGCGCGAGCTGTTCGGTGCGGAGCCCGGCTTCATCGGGCCGGTGGGCGCCCGCGTCGAGGTCGTGGCCGACGAAGCGCTACGCGGCCTGAGCGGCCTCGTCGCGGGCGCCAACGAGCCCGACCTGCACCTGCGGGGCGTCGAGCCCGGACGCGACTTCGAGCCGACCTGGGCGGACGTGCGTCGGGTCGAGCCCGGCGACACCGGCCCAGGGGGCGGTGAGATCCGGATCGAGCCCGCGATCGAGGTCGGCAACATCTTCAAGCTCGGCACCCGCTACTCCGAGCCCCTCGGCGCGACCTTCCTCGACGAGGATGGCGTCGAGCGGCACGTCTGGATGGGCTCCTACGGCATCGGGCCGGCGCGGATCCTCGCCGCCGCGGTCGAGCAGTTCGCCGACGAGCACGGGATCTCCTGGCCGCGCGCGATATCTCCCTTCGACGTGGAGCTGGTCACGCTCGGCAAGGAGGGCGAGCCCGCGCGCGAGGTCGCAGAGCGCCTCTACGAGGAGCTGCGTCAGGTGGGCCTCGACCCGCTGTACGACGACCGCGACGCCTCGCCGGGCGAGAAGTTCGCCGACGCCGAGCTGCTGGGTTGCCCGTTACGGCTCACTGTTGGCAAGCGGGGCGTCGAGTCCGGCGAGATCGAGGCGCAGATCCGCCGCGGGAGGGAGTCCCGCTCGCTGCCGCTCGAGGGGGCGGCAGAGGCGGCGGCGCAGCTGTGGCGCGAGCTCGCCTGACTCGACGCCGCCTGCTCGGCCTCGACCGCTCGGGACCGCCGCCACCCGAGACGCTCCGCGGCCGGCCACTGCATCCGTGGACCATCCCCAACGCCGTCGGCTTCGTCCGCCTCGCGCTGATCCCCGTGTTCCTCGTGCTGGCGC
The DNA here is from genome assembly GCA_046729975.1 of Actinomycetota bacterium. Classification (GTDB taxonomy): domain Bacteria; phylum Actinomycetota; class Thermoleophilia; order Solirubrobacterales; family Thermoleophilaceae; genus JBKPHS01. Next base: position 25,014 of record JBKPHS010000147.1, on the reverse strand, counting down.
TCAGCTCGGGCGACGGACGCGTCGCGTCGGCCTCGATCGTTTACGCGGTGATCGCCGGCACCGACTACCTGGACGGGATGCTCGCTCGCCTCACGGGCCAGTACAGCCGGCTCGGCGCGCTGCTCGACCCGCTGGTGGACAGGATGCTGGTGCTCAGCGGCGTGGTGGTCTGCTGGCACTTCGAGCTGCTGCCCCGCTGGGCGCTCGCGGTGCTCGCGGCCCGCGAGCTGTTCATGCTGGTCTTCAGCGAGGTGGGACTGCGCCGCGGGCTCGAGCTTGAGATCAACATGCTCGGCCGCTGGGCCGTCTGGCCGACGATGGCGGCTCTCTTCCTCGCGATGGTGTCGGTGACCTGGGTCGCGGAGGCGCTGCTCTACCTCGGTCTCGCGATGACCCTGGCGGCCACAGCGCTGTACGTGAGAGACGGCTTGCGGAAACTCTCAACCTCTGCTTGAACCCGGGTTATACTCGCGCTTCCATCTGGACGGCAGGGGCCGTCCCATCCCGACCCGGAGAACGCGTATGGATACCTTTCCCGACCTCGGCGCGCTCAGCGACCAGGAGCTGAAGGACCTGATCACGAAGCTGACCGAGGAGGAGCAGGAGCTCTCGTACCAGCGCCGGATCCTGCACGGCAAGATCGACATCCTGCGCGCGGAGCTGGTGAACCGCCTGCGGAAGAAGCACGAGGGGGGAGAGCCGTTGATCACGGGCGCCGACGTCCAGCAGCTCACAGACATCCTGGCCGGCAAGGGGATGCCGCAGGACCGGCCCGAGTAGCCGGCCCGCGGCGGAGCTACCCCATGCACTGCCCGGAATGCGGGTTCGTCAACGCCGAGGGGGCGAACTACTGCCAGAAGTGCGGCGCCTTCCTGGGCGACAAGGCCGATGGCGAGGGCGGCGACACGACCGTCGCCTACCAGGTGGACGAGACGGGCGAGCTTCGGCCGGTCGACGTCGAGGCCGTCTCGACCGAGGGCGCGGCGCTCGTGATCCGCTCTGGCGGCGGCCGCTCGGGCGAGACCTTCACCGTCTCCGGTGAGCGGATGACGGTCGGGCGCAGCCCGGAGGCGGAGGTCTTCCTCGACGACGTGACGGTGTCCCGCAACCACGCGCTGCTCGTCCGTCGCCGCGACGGGCTCTACATCGACGACCTCGGCTCGCTGAACGGCACCTACGTGAACAGGCGCAGGATCGAGTCGCACAAGCTGGAGCACGGCGACGAGCTCCAGATCGGCAAGTACAAGCTGACGTACCTGGAGCGCTGACGCGATGGAGGTCGAGACGCAGCACGACCCGCGCACGCGCGGCAGGGCCGAGTCCGACGAGCCCGTCGAGCCCGAGCGGGCGGCGGCCAAGCCGAAGGCGCTCACGATCGGCGCCGTGTGCAAGCAGCTCGAGCGCGAGTTCCCGGACATCTCCATCTCGAAGATCCGCTACCTCGAGGACCAGAAGCTGCTGGCCCCGCGCCGCACGCAGGGCGGCTACCGGCTCTACTCGCCGGGCGATCTCGAGCGGCTGCGGACCATCCTGCGGCTCCAGCGCGACGAGTACCTCCCGCTGCGCGTGATCCGCCAAGAGCTGGCGGCCGGGCGCGCCGAGCCGGAGGTCGGCGTGGGCAAGGGGCCGGATCCGCGCGCGCTGCGGCGGGCACGGGTGGCGGTGGGGGAGGACAGCGGCGCCCGCTACTCCCTGCCGGACGTGCTCGAGGAGACCGGCTCGGAAGCGCGCCTGGTTCGCGAGCTCGAGGAGTACGGCGTGATCAAGGGTGAAAAGCGGGAGGGCGAGCTGTTCTACGACGAGACCGAGCGCGAGATCGTGCGCGCGGTCACCGAGCTCGCCCGCTTCGGCGTCGCGGGGCGCAACCTGCGGGTGTTCCGCACCTCCGCGGACCGCGAGGCGGCCCTGCTGGAGCAGATCCTGGCGCCCGCGCTGCGCTCGCGGAACCCCGACCGCCGCAAGGAGGCGGTCGAGGCGCTCGAGAACCTCGCCGCGATCGCGTCGCACCTGAAGTACCTGCTCCTGGTCCGCGACCTGCGCAAGATCACGTCGTAGACCTACGGAAGTACATCCAGGACGTCCCGGACTTCCCGAAGCAGGGGATCGTCTTCAGGGACATCACCCCGCTGTTCCTCGACCCGGCCGCGCTCAGCCACACGATCGACTGCCTGAGCGACTACGCGGCGTCGCGTGAGGTGGAGCTGATCGTCGCGGCGGAGGCGCGCGGATTCATGCTCGGCGCAGCGGTCGCGGCCAAGGTCGGCGCCGGGTTCATCCCGGCGCGCAAGCCTGGCAAGCTCCCGCGCCAGACGCACAGCGTGGAGTACGTGCTCGAGTACGGCGTGGACGCGCTCGAGGTGCACCGCGACGCCCTGGAGGGCGGCAGGCGCGTGCTCGTGCACGACGACCTGATCGCCACCGGGGGCACGGCGAAGGCGCTCTGCGAGCTCGTGGAGCAGGCCGGCGCCGAGGTCGTGGGCTGCGCGTTCGTGATCGAGCTCGCCTTCCTGGGCGGGCGCGAGCGCCTGGCGCCGCGCGAGGTCCAGAGCCTCGTCGTCTACGAGGACGAGTGAGCGTGCCGACGGTCACGCGCACGCGCACCATCGCCGCCCCCCGCGAGCGCGTCTGGCGGATCGTGTCGGACCCGCGGGAGCTTCCGCGCTGGTGGCCGGGCCTCCAGCGGGTGGAAGAGGCCACCCCCGAGGCGTGGACGAAGGTCTTGAAGGGCGAGAAGTCGAGCGTTCGCGCCGACTTCACGCGCCTCGAGGCCGACCAACCCCGCCGGCTCGTCTGGCGCCAGGAGGTCGAGGAGACGCCGTTCCAGCGCTTTCTTGCGCGCTCGGAGACAGAGATCTCGCTCGAGCCCGCGGCGGAGGGGACGGAGGTGCGGATCCGCTCGGTGCAGAAGCTGCGGGGCCTCGCACGCCTCGGCGGCCTCCTCGTCCGGCGCGCCACAGCGCGTCTGCTCGACGAGGCGCTCGACGGTCTGGATCGCCTGGCCGCTGGAAGCCCTGCGTGAGCGCTCCAGATCCGGCGATGCGGTGGTGGGGCTGGGGCATCGACGCCGCCGCCTCGCCGCTGCCGCCTGCCGGCGCCCGTCTGCTGAAGGACGCGCTCGGGATTCCAGAAGGAGGCCGTCCGCACCGCGTCTCGCTCGATGAGGTGAGGCTGCCCGAGCCGGCGCTCGCGGAGGGCGACCTGCGGGAGCTCGCCGGCGTCGTGGGGGAGGAGAACCTTCGCCAGGACAGGCTTGCGCGCGTCGGGCACGCGGCGGGCAGGAGCTACCCCGACCTAGTCCGGCTGCGGTCCGGCGACGGCTCGAGCGCGCCGGACGCGGTCGTCTACCCGGGCTCGCACGACGAGGTGGCCGAGGTGCTGAGCGCCTGCGCGGCGTCGAACATCGCGGTCGTGCCGTTCGGCGGTGGCACGAGCGTCGTGGGCGGCGTCGAGCCGGTGCGGGATGGGTTCGCGGCCGCCGTGAGCCTCGACCTGGCTCGCCTCGACGCCGTCCTCGGCAGCGACCGCCGCTCGCTCACCGCCACCCTTCAGCCGGGGCTCACCGGCCGGCGCGCCGAGGCGCTGCTCGCGAGCCGGGGACTGACGCTCGGCCACTATCCGCAGTCGTTCGAGTACGCGACCGTGGGCGGTTTCGTCGCCACGCGCTCGGCTGGGCAGGCCTCCACGGGCTACGGCCGCATCGACGACCTGGTGCTAGGCCTACGCTGCGCGGCGCCGGCGGGCGAGGTCACGGTGCGACCGTTCCCCGCCTCTGCCGCCGGCCCCGCCGTGCGCGAGCTGCTGGTCGGTTCCGAGGGCGTTCTCGGTGTGATCACCGAGGTCACGCTCGGCCTTCGGCCGCTGCCGCAGGCGCGCCGCTACGAGGGCTGGTCGTTCCGCTCGTTCCAGGAGGGCGCCGAGGCCCTCCGGGCGATCGAGCAGGCGGATGCGTCGCCGGACGTGGCGCGGCTGTCCGACGAGGCCGAGACCGCCACCACGATGGCATTCGCCTCGACGGGCTCACGTGCGGAGCGCGCGGGCAAGGCGTACCTGCGGCTGCGGGGTCACGAGGGCGGCTGCGTCGCCATCGTCGGCTGGGAGGGCGAGCGCGACGAGGTGGGGCACCGGCGGGGGCGCACTCGCTCGCTCCTGAGGCGCGGCGGCGGGCTCGCGCTCGGCGAGCGGCCCGGGCGCGCCTGGCTGTGCAGCCGCTACACGGGTCCCTACCTGCGTGACGCGCTGCTCGACGAGGGCGCGCTCGTCGAGACGCTCGAGACGGCAGCCTCGTGGAGCTCGCTCATGAACCTCTACGACGGCGTGTCCAACGCTCTGCGCGAGGCGCTCGCCTCGGGCGGCACCCGGCCGCTCGTGATGTGCCACATCTCTCACCTCTACCGGACCGGCGCATCGCTCTACTTCACGTTCGTCGCGCGCGCGGAGGAGGGCGGCGAGATCGAGCAATGGCGCAGCGCGAAGGCAGCCGCGGGCGACGCGATCGTCGCGGGAGGGGGCACGATCACCCACCACCACGCGGTCGGCCGGGATCACGTGCCCTGGATGCGCGCCGAGGTCGGCGAGCTAGGCCTGGAGGTCCTGCGAGCGGCGAAGGAGCGGCTCGATCCTCAGGGGATCATGAACCCTGGCAAGCTGATCCCCGCCGGCTAGCCCGGCGCTCGGGGCGGGCGTTAACCGCCCTGCTGCTGCTGCGAGCCCTGCTGCTGCGGAGGCCCGAGACGCCCGCGCAGGACCGACTCGCCGGAGTGCTTCGTATCGCTGTTCAGCGGCTCACGGGAGACGTCGACGTAGCGGTACTTCTCGTAGTCGGCCGGCAGCGGGCCGGCGCCCTGGTAATTGCCCTGCCGGTCGGTTACCTGCGCGCCGACAGACTTGGCGTCGCTGCGGCTGTTGTAGAGCCAGACCTCGTACGCCTGGCGGCTACCGCTCGGCTTCAGGCCGCTGGCCTGCACCACGAGCTGGCGCTGGCCGCCGCGCTCGAAGACCGCGGCGATGCCTGCCCCCTGCTCGCCGCCCGTGGCTCGGAGGACGCCCTGGGCGAGGAGCCGCGCCTGCTGGTTCTGGCTCGCGTTCTGCCCCGAGCTGGCATTGCTCGACTTGTCGTCGTCGCCGCCACCGATGATCAAGACCAGGGCCACGATCACCGCAGCGGCCACGACGGCCGCGCCGATGATGCGCCGCCGCAGCACCACACGCCGGGCTCCCGCGGACAGGGGCCCCCCGGTGCGCGCCCGTGGCTCGCCGGTGACGCCCCGCGCCCCGTTGGCCCTCGGTGGAGTCGGGGCGGGGGTGGCTGCGCGGCCCGCCGGCTCGTCGCCGTCCGGGATGATCGGCTTCGCGCCGTTCGTGTAGAGGTGGTCGAGGGAGTCGACGAGCGACAGAGCCCACGTGCGAGCGGGCTCGGAGCGCTTCAGGTGGCCGCGCGTCGCGGTCGATTCGGGTCCGGACTGCTGGCCGAGCACGTAGTCGGCGACCTGTCCACGCCACTCTGGATCGACGCGCCCCGCCGTGTTGGGAGCGAGCTCCCCGAGGGCCTCGCGCGCCATGTCCCGAACGCGGGTAGCGGGCATGCCGAGCATGCCCGACAGGTCGTCGTAGCTCTGCCCGCGCTGGAGGACCAGCTCGATGATCGCCCGCTGCTCGTCGGCGAGCTTGTCGAAGGTCGCCATCTGCAGCACAAGGATAGGCTGCGGCGGTGTCACAGACGCCGCCTGCAACTCCCCTGCCGCTCGAGCGGACGCTCGATGGCTTGCTCGGGTTCGAGATATCGGAGATGGGCGAGGAGCTCGCACGTGGCGGCTTCACGGTCGAGGACCGTCACCGCCAGCCGATGGGCATCGTGCACGGCGGGGTGTACGCCGCGCTTGCGGAGGGCCTCGTGTCCGCTGCGACCTACGTGGCCGTCAGCCGGGACGGCATGATCGCCACCGGCATGTCGAACCAGACGAGCTTCCTGAGACCGGTCTTCGCCGGCCGCGTGGCCGCGGAGGCCCGCCGCCGCCACCGGGGCCGCACGACCTGGGTCTGGGAGGTCGACTTCACCGACGACCAGGGCCGCCTGTGCGCGCTGTCGCGCGTCACGATGGCGGTCCGCCCGCCGCCTCGGTCGTGAAGTACGTCCTCTTCTACGAATCCGCCGATGACGTGCTGTCGAAAGCGCCCGAGTACTTCCCGGCCCACCGGGCGCGTTACGAGGAGTTCCATGCCCGCGGCACGCTCCTGATGCTGGGCGCGTTCGGCGATCCTCAGGAGGAGGGCTCGATGGCCGTGTTCACGACGCGCGAAGCAGCCGAGGAGTTCGCCCGAGGCGACCCGTTCGTGCTGAACGGCGTCGTTCGCAGCTGGCAGGTCCGCGAATGGAACGAGGCCCTCGCGGGGCCTTGATATGGCCGGCGGCTCGCGCGCTCAGACCCGCTCCGCCACCCAGCCCCAGATGCGGCTGTCCCCGATACGGCCGTACACCCACTGGCACACGGGAGCCTGACCGGCAGCCACGTTGGCATCGGGCGCTCCGAGGCGGTCCGCCTCGTGAAACGGCATCCCGACGCGGGCCACTCCGCGCACGATCCCGCCGCCATACACGCCCGTGGTGTTGACCATCACGTAGATCGCGTCGGCGAAGTGGGGCTTGGCGTTGTAGGTCGTGTAGGTGCGCTGGATGTCGTCCGTGCCGAGAAACCCCTCGCGCACGGCAAAGTCGGGATCGCGCAGCGGCACCGGCGGAGCCGTTGGCAGGCCACTCCCGCCGTGACCCGCGTCGTAGTCGTCCACGACGGAGCGGATCGCCCGGCCCGCGCGGTTCCTACGGGGTAGGGCGGCACGCGCGATGAAGCAACGCAGGCGCGCCCCGGCCTTGATCGCGACGAGCGCGTGACGCTCCTCGAGGCGATCGTCCGCCATCGCACCCCTGCCCTGCAGCTCGAAGCGAGGAGCGGGGTCGTCCCCGACCAGGGTCGACGCATCGGGGTTCCAGAGCTGCCAGGTCCCGCCTTCCCGCCGAAGCACGGCTATTCGCGTGCCGAAGGAGTCGTCCAGCGACCACTCGACCTTGCCGCTCCGGTTCGGCTCGAAGGCCTCGAACACGCGCCTGGAGTTGAGCCTCCGCCCGATGGCGTCCTTCCCGCGGTCCCTGGTGCCGTAAATGCCCTGCCGCTCGTCGGGGAGCTGCATCTGGCCTGACTGCGCCGGCTCGCGTCAGCCCGGGAAGCGATTGGTGATCGGCAGCCGCCTATCGCGCCCGAAGGCCTTCGTCGAGATCTTGACGCCGGGCGGGGCCTGGCGGCGCTTGTACTCGGAGCGGTCGACCATCCCGATCACACGCTCCACCTCCTCGCGCGGGAAGCCCTGACTGACGAGCTGCTCGGCGTCGAGGTCCTCCTCGATGTAGCCCTGGAGGATCGGGTCGAGGATCTCGTAGGGCGGAAGCGACTGGTCGTCGCGCTGCTCGTAGCGGAGCTCGGCCGACGGCGGCCGGTCGAGCACGGCGGCCGGCACCAGCTCGCGGCCCTCCTTCTCGTTGCGCCAGCGGACCAGCCGGTACACCCAGCCCTTGAACAGGTCCTTCAGGACGGCGAAGCCGCCGGCCATGTCGCCGTAGAGGGTCGCGTAGCCGACCGAGAGCTCCGACTTGTTGCCCGTCGTCAACACGAGCCAGCCGAACTTGTTGGACAGCGCCATCACCAGGTTGCCGCGAATGCGCGCCTGGAGGTTCTCCTCGGTGATGTCCGGCTTCGCGCCGTCGAAGGTCGAGGCGAGCACGGCCTCGAACGCCTTCATCGGCTGCTCGATCTCGAGGTCGATCAGCTGCGCGCCCACGTTCCGGGCGATCGTACGAGCATCGGCCTGCGTCTCCTCCGAGGAGTACGGGGAGGGCATCACCACGCACGTCACGCGCTCAGGGCCGAGCGCGTCGACCGCCACGAGTGCCACCAGGGCGGAATCGATCCCGCCCGAGATGCCAAGCACCACATGCTCGAAGCCATTCTTGTTCACGTAGTCGCGCACGCCGGTGACGAGGGCGGCGTAGATCTCCTCCTCCGGGCCCATCGGCTCGGCGACCGGCCCGCCGACCTTGCCGGGATCGGTCGCGGGCTCGACCCGGAAGCTCCCGAGCGACACGGCTCGCTCCTCCTCGCCGCGCTCGCGCTCGCGGCGCACCGCGGTCCGGTGGCGCGCGTCCTGGAGCCGCTCGGCCGCCACGGCTCCCGGGTCGATCGTGCAGACCAGGAGCGCCTCCTCGAACTGCGGGCCGCGGGCGACGATCTCGCCATCCTGGTCGACGACGACACTGTGGCCGTCGAACACGAGCTCGTCCTGCCCACCGACGATGTTGCAGAAGACCACGTCGACGAGGTTGTCGCGAGCCCGCTGGATCATCATCCGCTCCCGCTCGAAGCCCTTTCCCGCGTAGTAGGGCGAGGCTGAGAGGTTGACGATTACCTGCGCGCCGGCCAGCGCCTCCGAGGTTGCGGGCGGGCCCGGCTCCCAGATGTCCTCGCAGATCGTGACGCCGATCCCCACGCCGTTCAGCTCGAACAGGGCCGGCTGCGTGCCCGACTGGAAGTAGCGCTGCTCGTCGAAGACGCCGTAGTTCGGCAGATACACCTTGTGGTAAGTGGCGGCGACCCCACCGTCGCAGAGGAGCGCCGCGGCGTTGTAGACGTCGTCGGCGCTCTCCGGGAACCCGACCAGCGCCGCGATTCCCTCGACCGGCCGGGCTAGCTCGTCGAGCGCCGCGCGGGTCGCACGCAGAAAGCCCGTCTTCAGGAGCAGGTCCTCGGGCGGGTACCCGGTCAGCGCCAGTTCCGGGAAGACGACGAGCGCCGCGCCCTCGGAGCGGGCGCGCTCGATCTCGGCCGCGATGCGCGCGGCGTTACCGTCGAGGTCCCCGACGGTCGGGTTCATCTGCGCGAGCGCCACGCGCAGCGGGCCGGTCCCCATGCTCATTCCTTCCAGTATGGCTGGCAGGGGTGGCGAATCGAGGCGACTGGCTTTAGCCTGGCTTTGACGGCCGGATTCCGGCCTTGGGAGGGGATAATCCATGACCGAGACACCAGAGAACCCTGGGCGAGGCGGCGAGGAGCCGCAGCCCGGGCAGGTCCCGCCCGGATACGGCGCGCCCGGCTACGCCCCTCCGGGCTACGTCTACCCGCCGGGGTACAACCCGCCACCCGGCCAGGTTCCGCCGCTGTATCAGCCGGTGGCCGTCGTACCGCCGGTCAAGACGAACGGCCTTGCGATCGCCTCACTCGTGTTGGGGATCCTCTGGATCTGGTGGATCGGGTCCGCGCTCGCGCTCGCGTTCGGCTACTCGGCCAAGGCCCAGATCGATCTCTCGGGCGGGACCCAGGGCGGCCGGGGCCTCGCCATCGCGGGCATCGTGCTCGGCTGGGTCGGCGCCGGCTTCTTCCTGCTGTTCGTGCTGCTGCTCGGCAGCATGCCCTAGGCGCCGGTCGGCCTGGGCCGGATCCTAGGCCGTCTGGTCCTGGCACTCCGGGACGCCCAGCAGCATGCGGAGGTGCGTCCCGGCATCGCCGGTCTCGAGGTCGAAGCGATGTGTGAGCCGCTTGATCACGCCGAGCCCCCGCCCGCCGATGTCCTCCTCGCCGGAGGCGCTCGGTGGGGCGAAGCGTCCGTGGTCCCCGACCTCCACGAAGAACCCGCGCGGCTCCCGGCCGCAGCGGATCTCGATCGGCTCCTGACCGCCGCCGGTGCCGCGACCGTGCCGGATCGCGTTCGTGACCGCCTCGGTGGCGACGAGACAGGCCTCGAACGACTTGTCCGCCGGAAGCCCGCACGCGTCGGCCTGGCCCTTGACGAACTCGCGCATGCGCGCGAGCTCGGCAGCGTCCGGCCGTAGCTCGAGGGTGTCCCCTGCCGTGGGCATCATCCGCTGTTTGCCCAGTTGTCCAGCCGGCCAAACGCCCCAACCGTAGGCCCGCGCTAGGCCTGTTTGCAGGGAAAGTCCTCAAGCTGGTCCAGGGCCTCGACGCCGCTGGCGTGAGCGCCGCTGGACCATTCGAGGGGCGATGGCGTCGACGAGGGCCATCATCCACCCGAGCGGCGCGCTGATCAACCTCACGAGCACGCCTCGGATCGCTCCGCGCTTACGGGCCAGGGGTGGCCCGACGGTCGAGCCAAAGGCGGCGATATCGACGAGCGGCCGGATGAGAACTGTGATCTCCGCAATCTTCCCCTGGCGATCGACGCGCACCAGGTCAACGCCCTGGATCTTGCGGCGACCGAGATCGGCGTGCCAGAAGAACGCGCGCGAGTCACCGTTCGCGAGCTCGTCGGTTATCTCGAAGTCGCCGAGAGCCTCGAAAAGGACGCTGTACAGCTCTAGGACGCTGTCTCGGCCGGCGAACGGCGTCGTGAATATCGGAGAGTGGGCGACGACGTCATCGGCGAGGGCGTCACTCCACGCATCAAGATCGCGCGTCTGAAACGCGTTCCTGAAGGGGTGGACGTCCATCGCGTCGCTCACGAGCTACGCACCCCCGCACGGCCCGGGGGCTGGGGGCTGGGGGCTGGGCCTATGCGTCGTAGTAGAGCGCGAACTCCCAGGGGTGCGGCCGCAGCCGTACCTGATCGGCCTCGTGCCGGCGCTTGTACTCGATCCAGGTCTCGATCAGGTCCTCGGTGAAGACCCCACCCTTGAGCAGGAACGCGTGGTCCTGCTCGAGTGCATCGAGCGCCTCGTCGAGCGAGCCCGGCACGCTCGCGATCTTCGCGAGCTCCTCCTCGGGGAGCTCGAAGATGTCCTCGTCGAGCGGCCGGCCCGGATCCATCCTGTTCTGGATCCCGTCGAGGCCCGCCATCAGCATCGCCGAGAAGGCGAGATAGGGGTTCGCGCTCGGATCCGGCGGCCGGAACTCGATCCGCTTCGCCTTCGCGGCGGCCGAGTAGACCGGGATCCGCACCGCCGCCGACCGGTTGCGCTGCGAGTAGACCAGGTTCACCGGGGCCTCGTACCCGGGCACGAGGCGCCGGTACGAGTTGGTCGTGGGCGCGCAGAAGGCCATCAGCGCGGGACCGTGGGCCAGCAGGCCGCCGATGTAGTTCAGCGACTCCCGGGACAGGAGCCCGTAGCCGTCGAAGTCGTACATCAGGTTCTCGCCGCCCTTCCACAGCGACTGGTGCACGTGCATGCCGGAGCCGTTCTCCTCGAACAGCGGCTTGGGCATGAACGTGGCCGTCTTGCCCGCCCGGCGCGCGACGTTCTTGACCACGTACTTCTGCAGCTGGAGCTGGTCGGCCATCTTGAGCAGGGCGTTGAAGCGCACGTCGATCTCCGCCTGGCCGGCCGAGCCGACCTCGTGGTGCTGGAACTCGCAGCGGATCCCCATCGACTCGAGCGCCACGACCATGCGCGCGCGCAGGTCGCCGTGAACGTCGCCCGGCGGGGCCGGGAAGTAGCCCTCCTGGGAGCGCAGCTTGTAGCCGAGGTTCGGCGTGCCGTTGCGCGCGGCCCCGAAGGACTGCCCGCGGTTCCAGTAGGCCTCCTCCGAGTCGACCTCGTAGAAGCCGGTGTTGGCCCGCTGGTCGAACGACACGTGGTCGAAGACGTAGAACTCGGCCTCTGGGCCCATGTAGCACGTGTCCGCGATGCCGGTCTCGCGCAGGTAGCGCTCCGCCTTCTGCGCCACGTAGCGCGGGTCGCGGGTGTAGGGCTCGCGCGTGATCGGATCGATCACCTGGCAGAGGATCGAGAGCGTCTTCTGCTCGTGGAACGGATCGATCAGCGCGGTAGTCGGGTCGGGCACCAGCACCATGTCCGACTCCTGGATCTCCTGGAAGCCGCGGATCGACGAGCCGTCGAAGCCGAGACCCTCGCTGAACGCCTCAGGGTCGAGGGCGTGCATCGAGAGCCCGACGTGCTGCCAGGTGCCCGGCAGGTCGGTGAACTTGAAGTCCACCATCCGCACCTCGTGCTCCTGGGCGAGCGCGAGGACGTCCTTGGCCTCCGCCTCGCGCCCGCCGACGTAGCGCTCGACCGTGAGCGGCGTCATCGAACCTCCTCCGCGTCCGACTCGACTGCGTCGCCGTCCTTGATCCCGGGCACGCGCTTCGCGAGCTCCTCGAGCTTCATCCCGGTGAGCGCCTCCAGCACAGCCGGTAGCTCGGCCATGACCTGCGTCACGTCACGCGTGATCTTCGAGGCGCCTGAGGTGCCGTTGCCGCCGATCATCACGATCTTGTCGGTCTTGGCGAGCGGCGCCGACACGGCGGCGGCCACCTCGGGCAGCACCTCGAGCATGCGGTCGGTCATGGCGGCCTCGTTGTAGTCGCCCCAGCTCTTGGCCTTGGCGGCCATCGCCTCGGCCTCCGCCAGGCCCTTGAGGCGCAGCGCGTCGGCCTCCCCGGCCCCGAGGGCCGCCGCGTGCTCGCGCTCTGCCTCGGATATGGCCCCGATCTCGCGGGCCTTTGCGATCGCAGGCTCGATGATCTCGGCCTCGAGCTCGCGCCTGCGGCGCTCGACCTCGGCCTGCATCAGCTCAATCGCCTTCTGGCGCTCGACTATCTCCACCTTGAGCTCCTCCGCGCGCACCTGCTGGCGGGTGATCGCGCGCTGGAGGTCGTAGGAGAGGTCCGCTTCGGCCGAGGCGCGCTTGCCCTCGGCCTTGAAGGCGGCGCGCTGGGTTTCGTAGTCGCGCCTGGAGGCCTCGATGGCGAGGTCCGCCTCGTAACGCGCGGCCTTCGCCTCGCGCTCGGCCTCGGCCTCGCCGCGGATCGCGTCGCGCTTGACCTGCGCCGTGCGCGGGCGGCCCAGCGCCTCGAGGTAGCCCTGCTTGTCCCCGATGTTGCGAACCGTCAGCGACACGATGGCGAGTCCCATGCGCGCCAGATCGGGCTCGGCGAGCTCGCGCACCGCGGCCACGAGCCGCTGGCGCTCCCGGTAGATGTCCTCGATCGACAGGCCGCCTACGGCCGCGCGCATGTGACCCTCCACCGCCTGGAGCGCCGTGCGCATGATGTCGTCCCGGCTACGCGAGAGGAACTGCTCGGCGGCGCGCTCGATGCCCTCGTCGGAGCCGTCGATCTTGACCATGCAGACCCCGTCGATCTGCACGGGCACGCCGTGCGACGTGTAGGTCTCGGCCGTGCGCACGTCGAACTGCATCAGCTCCAGCGAGAGCCGCTGCACCTTCTCGCGGAAGGGCCGCACGTAGGTGCCGCCGCCGCGCACGATCCGGTAGCCGCGGTCCTTCCTGCGGCGACCCGAGATGACGAGCACCTCGTTCGGGCCGACCTTCGTGAACTGGTGCGCCCAGACGGCGAAGGCGATCAACAGCAGGGCGGCGATGACCGAGCCGCCGATGATGAGCACTAGCTCCATGAGGGATGGGCCTCCTTGGGTTGTTCGGCGGCGACGGACACCCCGTCGCCGAAGGTTCGGATGGCGTCGGCCTCGAGGCGGTCTGCGCGCGGGGCCTCGAGCGCATGGATCTCGACCTCCTGCTCGAAGCGCAGGAAGTCGTGGCCTGCCAGGTAGCGGCCGACGAGGGACGCGAGCGCGTCGGCGCCCGGCGCCAGGAAGACGTTGATGCCGCGGTCGACCAGGGCAGTGGCCAGGTCGCCCGCACCGGTGCGGCGCACGGCGAGCTCGAGACGTGTCGCCTCGTCGTCGGACAGGTAGGCCACGAGCCTGGTGCCCGAGTCCTCGGTACGCCCCTCGGCGTCGGCCCAGACCTCGGGCCTCACCTCGCTGGCGAACGTCGCCTCGGCCTCGGGCTCGCGGCCGGAGCGGGCAAGCTCGGCGCGCACGAGGCGCAGCAGCGCCACCACGTCGGGCGCCGCGGGAGCCCTGTCCGGCGCCGCAGGGCCGGCCGGACGGCGCCGCCGGCGCACCGCGCGCTGAAGGACGTGGGCGTGACCGAGCACGCCCACCACCGGGCCGTCCGGCGACGTGCCCTCGACGGACGGCAGCCACAGCTCCGACCCGCTCTCCAGGCAGCGGAAGACGGACGCCGGCGGCACCCTGCGGAGGTCACGCGGCCGCAGCACTCCGACCTCGACCTCCTCGGCGTCGCGCACGTAGCCGGCCGAGATGAGGTAGCGGCAGACGCTCACTCGGACGCCGGCCAGGTCACGCGCGCGGATCCGGGGGCCGCCGATCACCGGCGAGATGAACTCGCCGTGCTCCTCGTAGACCGGCAGCTCGTAGTCCATGCGCGGACTGCGGAAGTAGGCGATCGGCAGCGTGCGGCCGGGGGCGATCTGCTCGAGCTGGCGCTCGACCTTCGAGCGCAGCGCGTAGACGTTCGCCGCCTCGAGTGTCCGGCCGCCGATCTCGCAGTAGTGGACCTCCTTGAGAATCGGATGCGGCGCCTCGTTCGGGCGGCTCCGCACGGGGATGCGAGCCGTGTCCTGGCCGCCGATCCCGGCGCGGACGCCAAGCCGGAAGGCGTACCCGTGGCCGCCGGCGGTCCTTTCGAGGTGTATCGGGATCGGCTCGTGCTCGCCCCGATCGGCGATCACGCCCTTGGTCCAGGTCCAGACGCCCAAGCCTCAGTACCCCCAGCCCACCGGGGCCTCGTGGCGCACGGTCTCCTCGCCGCGCTCGCCGGTGCGGATCCGCACGGCCTGCTCGATGGGGGAGACGAACAGGCGGCCGTCACCAGTCTCGCCGGTGTAGGCGGCGGCCACCACGCCGTCGATCACTCGGTCGACGACCTCGTCCGGCACCACCGCCTCGACCTTGATCTTCGGCAGGAGCGAGATGTTGACCCGCGAGCCGCGGTACTGCTCGGTGTAGCCCTTCTGGCGCCCGCAGCCCATGACCTCGGTCACCGTCAGGCCCGAGACGCCGATCTCGTCCAGCGCGTCCTGCACCGGCTGGAGGCGCTCCGAGCGGATGATCGCTTCGACCTTCTTCATCTCCTAGCCCTCCTGCTGGGTCGCTGAGAGTCCGATCGGCACCGGCCGCGGCGTGGGCCGCTGGGCCGGCGGCGCCGGCGGGTGGTACTCGGAACCGGGCACGGGCATGAACTGCTCCGGGTATCCCCACATGCCGTGCTCGACCAGGTCGAGGCCGTAGCGCTCCTCGTCGGGCTTGACGCGCAGGCCGTAGGTCGCCTTGATGAGGAAGAAGACGGCGAACGAGACGACGAACACCGAGGCGAAGGCCGCGACGACGCCGAGCGCCTGCACGCTCAGCTGGTCGAGCGAGCCGTTGTAGAAGAGGCCGGATGTGCCGATCGCGTTCAGCTCAGCCAGCCGCGGCGAGGTGAAGAGGCCGCAGGAGAGGGTGCCCCAGATGCCGGCCAGGCCGTGCGCGGACAGCGCTCCGATCGGGTCGTCGATCACCTTGTCGATCGCTATGACGCCGACCACGACGATGATCCCGGCGATGAAGCCGATGATCGGCGCCGCCCAGAACTCGACGTAGCCCGACGGCGCCGTGATCGCGACCAGCGCGGCGATCGCGCCGTTGCCGGTCATGCCGATGTCGAAGGTGCGCGTCAGCATCCAGATGGTCCCCATCGCGCCGAGCACACCGGCCGCCGCCGCGAGGTTCGTGACCACGGCGACCTCGGCGAAGCGGCCGCCGATCGCGCCGAGCGTCGAGCCGGGGTTGAAGCCGAACCAGCCGAACCAGAGGATCAGCACGCCGAGGCCCACGAGCGGCATCGAGTGACCGGGGATGACGTTGGGCTTGCCGTCCGCGCCGTACTTGCCCTGGCGCGGTCCGAGCAGCAACAGCGCGGCCAGCGCGCCGGTCGCCCCGATCAGGTGAACCACCGTGGAGCCGGCGAAGTCCTGCATGCCGAAGTTCGCCTGAAGCCAGCCGCCGCCGAAGATCCAGTGGCTGATGATCGGGTAGATCAGTGACGAGAAGACGACCGCGTAGATCAGGTAGGCGCCGAACTTGATGCGCTCGAGCGTCGTGCCCCAGACGATCGCCAGGGACACCGCGCAGAAGACGAACTGGAAGAAGAACTTGGCCGGCACGACGGCCGCGGAGAAGGCCATCGCCGGGAAGAGGTCGCCGTTGCTCGTGTCGAGGAACACGCCATGTGTTCCAGCGAGCCAGCCGCTGCCGCCGAAGGCGAGAGCGAACCCGACGGCCCAGTAGCAGAGCGCCGCGATCGAGAAGTTCGCCAGGACCTTCGGAACGATCGTGCCGGCGTTCTTCATGCGCGAGAAGCCCACCTCGAGGAACATGAAGCCGGCCTGCATGAAGAACACGAGGATCGCGGCGACCATGACCCAGGTGGTCTCGAGGCCGACCGCTACGTCGGGAAGCTTCGGTTCCAAGGAGGCGTCCTTTCGCTGGTTTCTGGCGTGAGGGGCCGGCAGCGCGGTGCCGCGCAGCTTCACAGCCATGGTCTGCAGCACGCGCGCGCGGGTCTTTGGCCCGCCGTACAGGATTCTTCGGCGGGCCCTTGTACTTAGGGCGAACTAGGCCGGGGCGGCCACGCGGGCCACGCGGGCGCCGATCCGATCGCGGAGCACGTGCGGATCGACCTTGAAGACGGTGTTGCCGTCACCGCCGGCCGCCCACACGCAGTCGTACTCGAGCAGGGCCTCGTCCAAGATCACGGGCAGCTCGTGTCCGAACGGGCAGACGCCCCCGACGGGGAAGCCGGTCGCCACCCGGACCTCTTCGGGGGAGGCCGACCGCGCTTCCGCGCAGTCGATCACCTCGCATAGGAGGTTCACGTCCACGCGGTGCGCTCCGGACGCCACGACCACGACTGGGTCGCCATCCGCCACGAACACGATCGACTTCGCGATCTGGCCGTTCTCGCAGCCGACTGCCTGGGCCGCCTCCTGGACGGTCCGCGTCGGGGCGTCCAGCGTCGTGACGTCCACGTCGAGCCCGAGCCGGCGGGCAGTATCCATCACCTTCTGTCTCATCTGAGTCCCTTGTCGGCAGCCTGAGGTCCGGCCTAAAAGGCAGGATAGTCGGCCCTTTTACGGAGACCCTTTGATCGCGCCGACGGCGCTGTCGGCCGGCCGCCGCGCGGGTCCCGTCCGGAAGCCGGGCCGCTCGAGCTTCACGCCCGCGAGCTCGGCGAGCTCGGCGAGCGAGACCTCGAAGTCGGCTGCCAGCTCATCGAGATCGGGCAGGGCGTCGAAGTCGCCGACCAGCCCGAAGTTGATGCGGCCGTCGTAGCTCATGATCGCGACGCCTAGGCCCTGTCCGCTTGCGAGCGGGACCATCGGGAAGACGTCGGACAGCCGCCGGCCCAGCAGGTAGAGCGGGTACTGGGGCCCGGGCACGTTGGTCACGACCAGGTTGAAGAAGCGCTGCTGCGAGAAGAGCCGAGCGGCCTGGCTCATCACCGTCGGAGGCGCGAAGCCGGCGAGGCTCGTGAGCGCCTGCGCGCCCACCGCCTGGCGGCTCTCCTTGATGCCGGCCATCGAGAGGCGGATCGCGTCGAAGCGAGCCCTGGGGTCGGCCAGGGCGACGGGGAGCGGAGCCATCATCGCGGCCACCCGGTTCCCGAGGTGCCCCCGCTCGTCCTCGCTGCGCACGCTGACCGGGACCATCGCGCGCAGCTCGCGATCCGTGAGGTCGACGCCCCGGCTCTGCATATGACGCCGCAGCGCGCCCGCCACCGTGGCGAGCATGACGTCGTTGACCGTCCCGCCGAGCTCGTTCTTGATCGCCTTCACGTCGTCCAGTCGAGCGCGTACCCAGGCGAAGCGGCGGTGCGGCCCGATGCGGGTGTTGTAGGGAGAGGGACGCACCGCGCCGAGGCCCGCCCATGCCAGCCCGCCGAGCCCCGCAAGCGCGTCGCGCGCCCCGCCCAGCACCTGTGTCGGACCGCGGAACAGGGACCGGACGGAGCGGGCGATCTCGGCGGGCACGGTGATGCGCTCGACGAGGGCCTCGGCCAGCAGTTCGGTTCCCGACGGCAGCGGCCGCGGCAGCCAGCGGGCATCGTCCAGCTGGGCGGGTGGCGGCTCGGGAGAGGCGTCGAACAGGACGGTCGCGATGTCCACCCCCGATATGCCGTCCACGAGCGCATGGTGGGTCTTGCTGAGCATGGCGAAGCGGCCGTCCGAGAGGCCTTCTACGAGCCAGAGCTCCCAGAGCGGCTTGTCGCGGTCGAGCCGCTGTGAGAACACGCGGCCGGCGAGCGCGCGCAGCTGATCCTCGCTCCCGGGCGGCGGCAGGGCGGTCTGGCGCACGTGGTACCGGAGGTTGAAGTGGGGATCGTCGACCCAGCGCGGCCGTCCCTGGCCCAAGGGCACGAACGCGAGCCGCTGGCGGTAGCGAGGCACCAGGTGCAGCCGGCGCTCGATCGCCTCGAGCAGCTCGTCGTAGGCCGGCGGCTCGCCCTCGAAGAGCATCACCGCGGCCACGTGCATGTGCGCCGTTCCGGCGTCCTCGAGGTGAAGGAACGAGGCGTCCAGCCCGGTGAGCCGCTCAGCGCTCACGCGCCTACTCTACGCGGCCCGCTCAGTGACGGAGATCACGCTTGAGCCGACATCCCGGGGTATGGTCCGAACGGTTGTTCGATTCGGCTCGCCGAGCCGTCCGCTGAAGTTCGCGGATGGGCGGGGGAACCAGTTGCCGCGGCGGTAAGTCCGCCGTGGCGGGGGCGAATCGGCCGGTGATCCGGCCGTAGCGCGCATGTCGAGGATGGCTTTGGCGCGCGAGCCCGTCAGCTAACTCCGTAGGCCGGCCGGGAAAGGAAAGGACCCCTTTTGAAGGCGCACATTCCTGTGCGCGGATGGGGCCTGCGCATGCTTGCGCTGCCCGCGTCCGTGCTTGCAATAGCTACCGGCTCGGCCGCGTGGGCGGCGGCCCAGACGCCTCCCGCTGGACCCGACAGCGCGACGAGCCTGCGCGTGACCGGCGCCAAGCGGCACGTGCTCTCCGGCCAGCTCGTGAAGGTACGCGGCGTGATCGCGTCGCGCGCCGGCGGCCGTACGGTGTCGCTACAGCTCCGAGGGCGCCGGGGCTGGAAGACCGTCGACCGCGCCCGCACCGGGAGCGGCGGCCGCTTCTCCGCCGCCTGGCGGCCGCGCGGCGTCGGGCGTTACAGCCTGCGCGTTCGGATGCGAGCGCCCGCGGCCCAGGCGGCGAGCCGAGCGAGCCTGCGCGCCGCGTTGCGACGCACGCGAACGCCGGTGAACGTGTACCGCTCGAGCCACGCCTCGTGGTACGGGCCGGGCTTCTATGGTGGCCGCACGGCCTGCGGCGGCCGTCTCGGCGCCGGCACCCTGGGCGTCGCTCACAGGAGCCTCCCTTGCGGGACGCGCGTGACGTTCCGCTACCGGGGACGCTCGGTCACCGTGCCGGTGATCGACCGCGGCCCGTTCGTGGGCGGCCGCGAGTGGGACCTGACCGGGGCGACGAAGCTGCGACTTCGCTTTCCGTCGACCGGCACGGTCTGGACGACTCGCTAGAGCGCCAGCTCCATCTGGCCCGCGGGCGCCCCTGACGGGGGTCGCTCGACGGGCCGGTCGAGCCCCGCGACCCGGACGCCCAGCAGGCGGACGGGGCGCGGGGGATCGAATTCCCGCAGGAGGCCGACGGCGAGCCTCCTAACCGTGTCGGGGTCGTTCGTGGGCTCGTCGATGGTGCGTGCCCGGGTGTGGGTCGAGAAGTCGTCGAGCCGCACCTTGATGCCGATCGTGCGGCCGCTTGCGCGCTCGCGCGCGAGTGCCTCGCAGAGGTCGGCGGCGAGCCCGTCGAGCGCGGACACCATCGCGTCGAGCTCGCGCAGGTCGCGCTCGAAGGTCGTCTCGCGCGACTCCGACTTCGCCACCCGGACGGTCTCGATCCCGCGGTCGTCCTCGAAGCGCGCCAGCGCCGCGAGGTGCGGGCCGAGGCGCCGGCCGAACATCTCAACCAGGACAGCCTCCGGCAGCTCCGCGAGCGCGCGGAGCGTCGTCACGCCCTGACGCTCGAGCCGCGCCACGGTCTTCGGCCCGATGCCAGGCACGAGGGCCGGAGAGCGATCCCCGAAGCGCTCGCGCGCCTGCTCGCGGCTCAGGACCACGAAGCCCGTCGGCTTCTCGGCGTCCGACGCCACCTTCGCGACCAGCTTGCTCGGCCCGATCCCGATCGAGCAGCCGAGCCCGGTGCGCTCACGCACGCCTGCCTGGAGGCGGCGGGCTGCGGCTCGCGGGCGCTCGAGCCCGGTGAGGTCGAGGTAGGCCTCGTCCAGGCCGACCACCTCGACCCGCTCGACGTGCTCCCGCAGCACAGCCATCACCTCACGCGAACGCGCCCGGTAGAGCTCGAAGTCGGGCGGGATGAACACGGCCTCCGGGCACAGTCGGCGAGCGCGCTCCGCCGGCGTGGCGGAGAAGACCCCGAAGCGGCGCGCCTCGTAGCTCGCCGTCGTGACGACAGCCCGCAAACCGGTGCCCGCGACCACCACGGGCCTGCCGCACAGCTCGGGCCGGCGCTGGAGCTCGACGCTCACGTAGAAGGCATCCATGTCCACGTGGGCGTAGACGCGCGGCCAGTCGTCGAACTGCACGAGGGCACCATACGGACCCCTGCGGCGGGATACTGGCCGCGCGATGTCGCAGGAGAACGTCGACAAAGCCCGCGCTTTCATCGAGGCCTACAACCGGCGTGACTTCGATGCAGCCGTCGCGGACTTCGATCCCGAGGTCGAGTGGGTTCTGCCGGCGCGCCAAAGCTCGGACTCGTGCGAGGGACCCGACGAGGTCAAGCGCTTCTGGGAGGGGATCGACGAGACGATGGAGGAGTTGAGGCTGCAGCCGCAGGAGTTCATCGACGCCGGTGACCGGGTGGCGACCAGGCTTCGTCACTACGGGCGAGGCAAGGGAAGCGGGGCGGTGATCGACGAGGAGCTGTACCACCAGGTCGTGACGTTCCGCGATGGAGTGATGGTCCGCATCGAGTACTTCGCCGACTGGTCCGAGGCACTAGAAGCCGCCGGACTGCAGGGGTAGCCGCAACCCCGCCCGACGGGCCTACACCGGTAGGGTCTGCGGTGGACTCGTCGGCGAGCGAAGGTGAGACATGAGGCGCTGGACGCTCATGGTCATCAGACACCGCAAGGCGATCCTGGCCGGATGGGTCGCCCTCTTCGTGACCGGGAGCGCCGCCGCCGCCGGGCTCGGCGATCTGCTGACGAACCGCTTCAGCGTCCCGGGTTCCGAGGCCGAGAAGGGCCTCGACCTGCTGGAGGAGCACTTCGGCGCGCGCGGCGACGCATTCACGCTCGTGGTGCGGCCTCGTGATCCCGAGCTCTTGAAGGACCCCCGGTTCATTCGCTCCGCCCAAGGTGCCGCAGATCGCGCCGCCGAGGAGGTGAGCGGCGGCAAGGCGGGTCCCGTGCGGCAGGCGGGCCCCAATCTGCTGTTCGCGTCCGTCACCACGGACCTCGAGTTCGCGGACGCTGCCAATCGCACCGACGAGATGCGGAAGGAGGTCGGACGGCTCGAGGGGGCGAGGACGTACCTGACCGGGCCGGCGGCGATCGAGCATGACACCGAGCCGATCTACAACGAGGACCTCGCCAGGGGGGAGTCCATCGCGGTGCCGATAGCGCTGCTCGTCCTTCTGTTCATGCTGGGGACGCTCGCCGCGGTCTCCGTGCCGCTGCTGTTCGCCCTGGTGTCGATCCCGACGACGCTAGGGATCGTATGGATCGTCGCCCACTTCATGGAGATGGCGATCTACGTGACCAACATCGTCACGCTGATCGGGTTCGCCATCGCGATCGACTACTCGATGCTCGTGGTGTTCCGCTACCGCGAGGAGCTCGAGCGCCACGACCACCCGCACGAGGCGCTCGCGCGGACGATGCGCACGGCAGGACGCGCGACGATCTTCTCCGGTCTGACCGTCGCCGTCGGGCTGGCGCTGCTCGTCTTCATGCCGCTTCCGTTCATGCGCTCGATGGGCATCGGCGGCCTGCTCGTGCCGCTCGTCTCGATAGCGGCAGCCGCCACGTTCCTGCCCGCGCTTCTCGCGGTGATGGGCAGGAAGGTCAACCGCTTCCGCGTCGTCCCTCGCAGCGTGCTTCAGAGACGGGCGCGCGCCGAGGGTGGGTTCTGGGGCACGCTCGCCCACTCGATCATGCGACGCCCGGTCCCGTACCTCATCGTCGCGGGTGGCGCGATGCTCGCGCTCGCCTACCCGGCCATCAACCTCCACCTGACCGGCGGCGACAACCGCGGCGTGCCGCTCACAACCGAGGCGACTCGTGGATTCGCGCTGCTCCGGAGCGCGGTAGGAGCCGGCGCGCTGGCGCCCAATGAGATTGTGGTCGACACCGGGCGCCCCAACGGAGCCTGGCGCCCGCGCTCGATCGACGCGCAGCGCGAGCTTACGTCCGCACTTCAGGGCGACCCCGAGGTAGACAGCGCCACCGTGCAGGCGCCGGCCGAGCTCGTTAGCACGGCCCCGCCCGACCCAGCCACTCGCCGGCGGGCGGTCAGGGCGAACCTCGTCGACCCTACGGGACGCTACGTGCAGATCCGGGCCGCCGGGCGCAGCGACGTCGGCACTGACCCGGCCACCGACCTGGTGGACCGGATCCGAGACGTTTACGTGCCGGAGGCGTTCGTGTCGACGCCGGTCTTCGTGACCGGCGGCGCGGCGTTCGGCGTCGACTTCATCGACACCGCGTACTCCGCGTTCCCATGGCTTGTCGCCGCGGTGCTCGTACTCAGCTATCTGCTCCTGCTGCGCGCCTTCCGCTCGATCTTCCTGCCGATCAAGGCGGTGTTCATGAACTTGCTGTCGGTCAGCGCCACGTACGGGGTGCTGGTGCTCGCGTTCCAGGAGGGCTGGGGCGACGCCCTCGGGCTCGACAAATCGCCCCAGGTGGAGGCGTGGATCCCGATCTTCCTGTTCGCGATGCTGTTCGGCCTCTCGATGGACTACGAGGTCTTCCTGCTCTCCCGCATGCGGGAGGAGTGGGACAAGCGCCACAACAACGAGGAGGCCGTGGCCCGCGGCCTCGAGCACACCGGCCGGATCATCACGGCCGCCGCGGTGATCATGGTGGCGGCCTTCTCGGGGTTCACGTTCGGCAGCTTCGTCGGACTTCAGATGTTCGGCCTCGGGCTATCGGCGGCGATCATCCTCGACGCGACGGTCGTCCGCGCGATCCTGGTGCCCGCGACGATGAAGCTCATCGGCGACTGGAACTGGTACCTGCCGGCGCGAGTCGCGCGCGTGCTGCGCCTGCGGCCGGCCCGCGCCGAGCAGCCCGAGCCCGCCGCGCCCATGGGCGGCGGGCACGGCTAGATCAGCCCGATTGCCGCACGGGCCGGACGAGGATCTCGTTGACGTCCACGTGCGGCGGCTGAGAGACCGCGTACATCACCGCGCGAGCTACATCCTCGGACTCGAGCGCGTCGCTCACCGGGCTGTCGAAGAACGGCGTGTCCACCATGCCCGGCTCGATCAGGGTCACGCGCACCTCGTTGCCGTCGCCGGACTGGCGCAGCTCCTGCCTCAGCGCCTCGCCCATGGCGGTAACCGCGAACTTGGTGGCCGAGTAGAGCGAGCCCGGTAGGGCGCGCCGGCCGGCGACCGAGCTCGTGAGGAGGTAGTGGCCGCGGCCCGTGTCGCGGAAGTGGGGGAGGGCGGCGCGGATCGAGAAGGCGACGCCCAGGACGTTGGTGTCGACCAGCTCGTGCCACTCCTCGGGCGTCGACTCGAGGAAGCCGCGCTTCATGCCGGAGCCGGCGTTGGCGAAGTACGCGTCCATCCCTCCGAAGCGCTCGAGGGCGGTGCGCACGAGAGCCTGCTGGTCGTCCCAGTCCCTCACGTCGCAGCGCCGGGCGACCGCGAGCGACCCGCCGCCGAGCTCGTCGACGAGGGCGGCGAGCCTCTCCTCCGAGCGGGCGCCGAGCACCGTCTGCCAGCCGGACTCGACGGCGAGGCGGGCGGTGGCGGCGCCGATGCCGCTGCTCGCCCCGGTGATCACCATGACCGGCACCCGCGCTTTGTACCAGCCGCTGGATACGCTCCGGCCGTGGAGCGCGCGACCGAGCCCCGCTTCCCGAGCGTCGAGCGCGGCGCGGGCCACTACGAGAGCTTCTACCTCAAGGCGACCCACCCCTCGGAGCCCGTTGCCGTCTGGATCCGCTACACGGTGCATAAGCGCCCGGGCCAGGAAGCGGCAGGGTCGGTCTGGTTCACGCTCTTCGACGCCGCGGCGCCAGACCCGCTCGCCTCGAAGGTCACTCTGCCGCCGGCGGAGCTCGGCACGGGGCCGAGCGAGTACGTCCACGTCGGCGGCAGCCGCTTCGAGCCCGGGCGCGTGACCGGCTCCGCGCCGAGCGATCGGCTCGACGCCTCCTGGGAGCTCGAGTTCGACGGCGCCGAGCCCGCCTTCTGTCACCTCCCGCGCGACTGGATGTACCGGGCGTCCGTTCCGCGCACCAAGCTGCTGAGCCCCCACCCGGCGGCGCGCTTCCGCGGCCGCGTCAGCGCCGGCGGGCGGGAGCTCGAGCTCGACGGCTGGCCGGGGATGGTGGGCCACAACTGGGGCGCCCAACACGCCGAGCGCTGGATCTGGACGCACGGGGCGGCGTTCGAGGGCGCCCCCGAGGCGTGGTTCGACGCGGCGTTCGGTCGCGTCAAGCTCGGGCCATGGACCACACCGTGGATCGGCAACGGCGTGCTGTCGATCGACGGCGTGCGCCACCGCCTCGGCGGCATCGAGCGGGCGCGATCGACCGAGGTGCGCGAGAAGCCCGACCGCTGCGACTTCGCGCTACCGGGTAAGACCCTGACGGTGCACGGAAGTATTCGCGCGGACCGCCGCAACCTGGTCGGCTGGGTCTACGCGGACCCCGACGGCTCCGAGCACAACACGGTCAACTGCTCGATCGCCGACATGACCCTGAGCGTCGAGCGCACGGGGGAGAGTCCGCTCACGCTCGAGCTGCGCGGCGGCGCCGCCTACGAGCTCGGGATGCGCGAGCGCGACCACGGGATCCGGATCCAGCCCTTCCCGGACGGCTAGCGAGAGCCTCCCGGGAGCAGAGTCGGGTCAGCCGCGCGACTCGAGGTCGAGCGCGCAGGAGTTGATGCAGAAG
>JBKPHS010000146.1:0-5162 GCA_046729975.1 Actinomycetota bacterium | reverse complement strand
GACCGGGCGGCCCGAGCCCTAGATGCGCTGAAGCAGCGTTCCCGTGCCGAGCCCGCCGCCGCAGCACATCGTCACGAGCCCGACCTCCTTGTCGGAGCGCTCGAGCTCGTGCAGCAGCGTCGTGATCAGGCGCGCGCCGGTGGACCCGAGCGGGTGGCCGAGGGCGATCGCGCCACCGTTCACGTTCACGCGGTCCATGTCCGGCCCGAGCTCACGGCGCCAGGCGGCAACGACCGACGCGAACGCCTCGTTGATCTCGACGAGGTCGATGTCGCTCATCGCCATCTTGTTGCGCTCCAGCAGCTTCTTGGTCGCCGGGATGGGGCCCGTGAGCATGATCACCGGATCGACTCCCACGGTCGTCTGATCCATGATCCGGGCGCGCGGCGTGAGGTCGAGCGCCTCGGCCTTGCCCCGCTCCATCAGCAGCACGGCCGCCGCCCCGTCGGAGATCTGCGAGGAGTTGCCGGCGGTGATCTTGCCGTCCTCCTTGAAGGCCGGCTTGAGCTGTGAGAGCGCCTCGAGGCTCGTGTCGGGCCGGATGCCCTGGTCGGTCGCATACGTGTTGCCGTTGACCTGGAATGGCACCGTCTCGCGCTCGAAGCGGCCCTCCTCGGTCGCCTTGGCGGCCAGCTGATGCGACCGCAGGCCGATCTCGTCGAGCTCCGAGCGGGGGATCTCCCACTTGTCGGCGATCATCTCGGCCGAGATTCCCTGCGGCACCAGGTTGTAGCGCGCCATCAGCTCCTCGGGCCAGGGGGTGCCTACCTCGTCCACCCACTTGAACCCGACGCCCATCGGGATGTGGCCCATGTGCTCGACGCCGGACCCGATCACGGCGTCGTGCACGCCGGACGCGACCAGCGCCGCGCCGAAGTTCACGGCCTGCTGTGCGGAGCCGCACTGGCGATCGACGGTCGTCGCCGGCGTCTCGACCGGCAGCCCGGCCTGGAGCCAGGCATTGCGGCCGACGTTGAACATCTGCTCGCCGTACTGCTGTACGCAGCCGGTCACGACGTCCTCGACCTCCTCGGCCGGGATCCCCGCGCGCTCGATCACCTCGGTGTAGCACTTGCCGAGGAGCTCGTTCGGGTGCGTGTCCTTGTAGTAGCCCTTTTCCGGATGGCCGCGTCCGATGGGCGTCCTGACCGCCTCCACGATGACGACTTCGCGACCGTTTCCGTTCTGCATCGACACTTCAGCCTCCGAAGATCTATGGGCAGGGATGGGCGCGTCCCGGTGGCGCCTCCGGTAGAACTGTATCCGATTGACTGGTGAGTCAACCAACCCTCACTGAGCGCGTCGGAATCGTGGGCAGCGGCCAGATCGCATGCGGTCTGGCGGGGCTCACGGCGCCGCTCGGAGACGTTGTCCTCTGGGCACGGAGCGACGAGTCGGCCGAGCGGGCGCGTGAGCGCCTGGGGGACGGCCCGGCCGTCGTGACGGACCTCCAGGGCCTCTCCGGCGCGACCTTCGTCGTGGAGGCGGTCGTCGAGGACGTGGAGGCGAAGGCGGACCTGCTCGGGCGGCTCGACCACCTGCTCGATGCCGGCACGATCCTGGCGACGACGACTTCGTCGCTCTCGATCTCGGAGCTGGCCGGGGCGAGCGGCCGGCCCGATCGCTTCGCGGGCCTGCACGTCTTCAACCCCGTCTCGAAGATGGAGCTGGTCGAGGTCGCCTTTCCCGAGCAGGCCTCCGGCGACACGCGCTCGCGCGCCCGGGAGCTGTGCGAGGCCCTCGGCAAGACGGTCGTCGAGGTGCCGGACATGCCCGGCTTCGTCGTCAACCGGCTCCTGTTCCCGTTCCTGTTCGACGCCGTGCGACTGCTCGACCGGGACGGCGTCGACCCGCAGGCGATCGACACCTGCATGCAGCTCGGCGCAGCGCACCCGATGGGGCCGCTTGCGCTGCTCGACTTCGTCGGCCTCGACGTGGCGGTCGCCATCGGCGAGGCGATCGACGAGCCAGTCCCCGAGCGCCTGCGGGTGCTGGTCGCAGAGGGCCGGCTCGGCAAGAAGGCAGGCGCCGGCTTCTACGACTACTGATCGCGGGCACGGGGCGCGCAAAGGGCGCCGGGTCTCCGGAGAGGCCCGACGCCCCGTTCCCACCCGCGCCGCGTCCAGCGGCGCGGCAGCCTTTGGCGCTAGCGGTCTCGCTTCGGAAGCGTGAGCGCTATCCGCGCGAAGCCCTCGGCGGAGCGGCCCTTGGCGTCGCTGGTCACCGTGTGCGCCCGGGCGGCGATCTTGCCGCGGCGGTCGATGCGGTTGAGCTTGCCGGGCAGACGCAGGCGGAGCGTCTTGCTCTTGCCGGCATCCAGGTCGTACGTCGCCGTGCCGAGCACGACCGGGGCCCTGATCCCGCCCAGCCTCACGGCACGAGCGGTGAGCAGGTCGAGCCGGCCGTTGCAGCCATCGGTCTCGTCCGCCGGGCAGCTGACCTTGATGCGGGCGATGTAGCCGCCACCGTTGCGCCGGGTGAGCCTGACGCGCTTGGTGACCACCGTGACGGCCGTGGCCTTGGTGGCGTTGCCCGGCAGGGCGTCCACGTTCTCGATGCTGTCGAGCGCGTCCACGCCGATCTGGTCGGTCTGTGCGCTGTCGGTGCCGGCCCCACCGCGCGCGAGGTCGAACGAGCCGTCGCGCACGTTCAGGGCGTCGTCGCCGTCCTGGCCGTCGAGCACGTCCAGCCCGGCGCCGCCGCTCAGCGCGTCGACGCCCGAGCCGCCGATTAGCGCATCGGGACCCTCGCTCCCTGACAGCGAGTCGTTGCCCTCGTTGCCGTTGACGATCATCGCCAGGCCCGTGCCGGGCTGCGCGCTGAACTGATCGTCGCCGTCCAGGCCGTTGACCTCGAGCTCCTCGCTCGTCGCGATGTCGAGGACGAACGGAACCAGGTTGGTGCGGTCGAAGCGCACCCGGTCGCCGGCCGCCGGCGCGATGGTGAAGACGTCGCCCGCCAGGGCGCCGTTGACCTCGACCGTGTCGAAGCCGTCCTCGCCGTCGTTCTTGTCCGAACCGTCGCCGTTGTTCCAGACGAGCGTGTCGTCGCCTACACCGCCGCTCACGACGTCATTGGCGCGATCGCCAACGAGCTCGTCGCTACCGTCGCCCCCGACGAGGGTGTCGACATCGTCGCCGCCGAAGATGCGGTCGGCGCCGTCGCCGCCCGCGATCGTGTCGGCGCCTTCGTCGCCCCTGAGCGTGAGCGCGGTGAGCGCCGCGAGCCCTGGGTCGGCGGTCATGGTCTCGTTGCCACCCAGACCGTTGACCGTCAGCCGCTCGCTGGTCAGGTCGACGAAGAACGGGCCGAGGTTCACACGGTCGAAGCGCACCCGGTTGCCCTGCGGCTTGATCGTGAACTGGTCGCCGGCGGTCGGAGCGCCGTTGATCACGGTCTCGTCGTTGCCGGCGTCGCCGTCCACCACGTCGGAGCCGTCGCCGTTGTTCCATATGAGCGTGTCGTTGCCTGCGCCGCCGCTCATGGTGTCGTCACCCTTCGCCCCGACGACGCGGTCGTTGCCGTCACCGCCGGCCAACGAGTCGTTGCTGTCGGCGCCGGTCAGGACGTCGTCGCCACCCTCGCCGATGAGCTTCGCTGCGCCGATCTCGGTGTTCTTCGCGAGCACCGTCAGCGAGTCGTTGCCATCGCCACCGTTGATGACGACGGTGAACGTGCCGTTCGCCGGGACGGTCTGGTCGTTGGCCGTGGTGCTGTCCCAGTCGGAGCCGCTGTTGAGCCCGCCGGTCGTCTGGCCGTGCACGAGCAGGCCGCCGGACACCGACACCGTCACGTTGTCGTTGGCGCCGTCGAGGTTGAGCGTCGCCGTCTCCCCCTCGATCGACGCCGAGCCGACCGCCGCCTCGGCGGGGATCGCGGTTGCTGCCAAGCTTGCGGCCAGCGCTGCGCCAAGCGCGGCCAAGATCCTCATGCGTTTCATGTTTCGGTCCTCCTGATCGGGTTGCCATCCCCATCAAGGACCCCTAAAGGCCCGCGTTCCTGCCAACCGACCTCTCACGCCGTGCGCGCGTAGGTCGCGAGCTCAGATTGGGGGATGAGTTCTGGCTACAGAGACATGGTCGGCCCGACCGGCACTCCGCACATCGGGCACATCCCCTGACATCGACCCCCGAAGATTGCGCGGCCCCCGGCGCGTCGCCTGCGATCGAACGTGGACTGCGCTCCCCGTGTTCGTCCGCCTCGACACTGTCGATCACGGCGGCGGACCTCTCAGACACCCGCGTCGCCGGTGATGCGGGCCGTTGTCGGACTACCGGTCTGTTCCGATTGCGAGCGTCTCGCAGATCCACGCAAGGGCGGGCGCCCGCTCGGCGGCGCGAGGCAGGAGCGCGACGGCCTTCCTAGGGCTGAAAGGGGGGCGCCTCGCCCCAACCCCAGTGAGGGACGGGTGCGTGCTCGAAGACCTGGGCGTCCGGCTGGGAGTTGTGCATCGCAAGGCGGGATCCCCACTCGGCGTAGGCGACGAGCGCCGAGCGGAACTCGGGGTCGTCCGGAAGGCCGGCGTCGTCGGCCGCGAAGCTGAGCAGCGAGACGAAGCGATGCCGCTCCTCGGGCGCAATCGCAAGGCCGCGATGGTGAGCGAGCATCTTCTCGTAGCCGCCCAAGTCCTCCGTGTAGCGGGCGGGGCCGCCCAGCACCTCCGACCACCAGATGCTGACGTGCGCTCGGTGCTCCTCGCTCACCCCACCGGGAAAGTACGGCGAGAGGAGCTCGTCACGCTCGACGCGGTCGTAGAAGCAATCCATCAGCCGCCGGATTGCCGCCTCCCCTCCGGCCCACTCGTACAGCGTTGGCGTCGCGTTCATTGGATTTGTGCCGCCGTTCCCATTGGTTGTTTCCTTTCGTCGAGGTCGCGATTCGTCTCACATCCCGGCGCTGCCGTCGGCCGGCGCCGCATGGTGATGTGAGTCGGGCCATCCGACAGCAGCTGCAGGGCCGGATTCTCGACGACGAGACCATGGCGAGCGTAGTACTCGGGATTGCGCGGCTCGCCCCGCGAATCTGCTCAAGGGACCAGTTCGCCGATCCCGAGCATGTTGCCCTCGCTGTCGCGGAACCAGGCGCCGCGCTCGCCGCTGCCCTTGCTCGGGTACTGGCCCTCGATCTCGGCAATGCCATCGACCGTCTTCAGCCCGGGCAGG